>JANXYM010000077.1 GCA_025350045.1 Methanomicrobiales archaeon
GAAGAGCGCGCGTCCAAGAAATTCCCCAACATGGAAGTGCTGAACTCCTACTGGGTAGGACAGGACGGGAAGCTCAAATACTACGAAGTGATCATGGTTGACGGGCACCACCCATCGATCCGTGCCGACAAGAACCTTGCATGGATGGCAAACGCCACCCACCGCGGTCGTGCAGAGCGCGGAAAGACCTCAGCAGGTCGCAAGGGTCGCGGTATGAGAGAGAAGGGTATCGGAACCGAGAAGACCCGCCCGAGCATCCGTTCCCACGCGAACCAGGGCAAATAATCTTATCCTCTTTTTACGCAAAGGTATCTTCATGAAGATCACCGATGCCGCTGTATATCCGTTTCCCCTTGGAGATGCATCGGTCCGCAGGCTGGCGCTCGAAGCTGCAGCGCTTGGGTACGATAGCATTGTTGCAGCCGACACTCCCTCCGGCACGTACGGGGGCGTCGAGGTCCGCTCGGGACTGATGATACGGGATGTCCCGGTCAAAGACGTCATCTCGGCAGTGAAACGCTACAAAGATGCCGGAAAGGTGATCTCGGTCCAGGCAGCGAACAACAGCTTCAACCGTGCTGTTATCGGTACCAAGGGGGTGCATATCCTGCGCGGCATCCAGTCCGCGGACAAGACCGCATTCGACCACGTGGCGGCGAAGATGGCAGCCGATAACCGGGTTGCCGTGGATATCGATCTCTCCGCCATCATTGGGGGAAGGAGCGTCTCGCGGCAGCGCGCGATTCACCGGTACATGGATATCATGGTGCTCGAACAGCGCTTTGAGTTCCCGGTCACGCTGTCTACGCATGCCCGTTCTCTTCTCGATATGCGGCATGTGCGGGACATTGCCGGGCTCTGCAGTCTCATTGGCATGGATGTGCCGGATGTGGAACGAGCGCTTGCCGGTGTCGGAATGGTACTGGCTCCTCCAAAGCAGGCCGTGACGGTGATCGCATGAGCACCCGCCCGCCCACCCTGCGCGAGAAGCGCCGGTATATTCTTGCACGTATCGAACCTGCTGGAACACAGCTCGAGCAGAAAGACCTGTATTACGCGATATCAGATGCGACAACCACGCTCTGGGGCGATGCAACAACCGCAATCATTACACCCGCAGTTGTTGCGCTTGAACACGGGCATGTGGTCATCCGGTGCCGGCGGGGAACCGAGCGGGAGCTCGCGATTGCCCTATCAACCGTGACTGCGTGCCGGGATGTGCGCATCTGCCTGCGTATCATCGCAGCCTCCGGCACTATCGAGAGCCTGCGCTCAAGATTCCGGCCGAAAAAGATCCCAAAAACAAAAACTCAACCGGGATCTGAACCGGAAACTGAAAAGAATCCAGCCGGGGCCGATGCGGGAATTGAACCTGTGCAGCCGGCATGCACGTTTGCAAAAAAAACCTTCCAGATTCTGCACTGTAACGGTCAGAAGGTTGATGTGATTGAAAAGGGATTTAAAAATACAAACCGATTGTTCTTAACAAAAGATGATCTGGAGAATTTGAATGCAACCACAATATCAGACAGGATATGATCGGGCGATCACCGTTTTTTCCCCCGATGGCAGGCTCTACCAGGTGGAGTATGCCCGAGAAGCTGTAAAGCGGGGAACCACTGCGGTAGGAATCAAGGCAAAGGACGGCGTAGTCCTGATCGTTGACAAGCGGGTGAGCTCCAAGCTCCTTGAGGCGTCTTCGATTGAGAAAATTTTCAAGATTGATGAACACATCGGTGTTGCATCCTCCGGCCTTGTCGGGGATGCACGGGCACTGGTGGACCGGGCTCGGGTAGAATGCCAGATCAACCGCGTTTCCTACGATGAGCCAATCGAAGTCGAAGCGCTCTCGAAAAAACTCTGCGACCACATGCAGACTCTCACCCAGTACGGCGGCATCCGCCCGTATGGCACTGCCCTGCTTATAGCGGGTGTGAGTGATGGCGACTGCCGTCTTTTCGAGACAGATCCCTCCGGCACCCTGCTCGAGTACAAGGCAACCGGCATTGGTATCGGCCGTCCGGCCGCCATGAAGGTCTTTGAAGAGGAATATAAGCCTGAAATCGTGGTCAAGGATGCGATCCTCCTCGGCCTCAAGGCCCTCCACTCGGCAACCGAAGGCAAGTTCGATATGGATACCGTAGAGATCGGTGTCACCGGGCGCGAAATCCCTCTCTTCAAGAAGATGACCCGGGAAGAAGTTGCCGTGTACGTAGCACAGTTCAAAGAGTGATCAGATCTGACCTGATATGATACCGCTCGAAAAGTCCACCGTTGCGCGCCTTGAAAGTTTCGGGGAGCGCTTCGAGATTCTCGTTGATCCTGACAAGGCTGCGCTCGTGAGGCAGGGGCAGGCCATTGACATTGAGGATGTAGTCGCAGCCCTCAATGTGTTCAGCAATACTTCAAAGGCAACCCGCGCTCCTGATGAGGCACTCTTAAAAGTCTTCCAGACCACGGACTTCGAGACGATCGCCCGCCGTATCATAACGAAAGGTGAGATTCATCTCACTTCCGACCAGCGCAAACACATGATTGAGGATAAGCGTCGCCAGGTGGTTAACTTCATTGCGCGCAATGCCGTTAATCCGCAGACCGGACACCCGCACCCGCCACACCGTATTGAGATGGCAATGGAGGAGGCGCGGGTGAACATCGACCCGTTCAAGCATCTCGATGAGCAGGTCAAAGAGACGGTCAAGCTGCTGCGCCCTATCCTGCCGATCCGGTTCGAGGAACTCCGGCTCGCCATCAGGATCCCGGCGGATTATGCTGCAAAAGCCTATGGGGACATCGCAGCAGGCTGTACCATGGAGAAGGATGAGTGGCAGAAGGATGGCTCCTGGGTATGCGTAGTACGCATTCCTGCCGGCATACAGGTTGACTTCTATGATCTCATCAATAAGGTTTCCAAAGGCGAGGGTCAGGTAAAAATCCTCAATCAAGTATATTAGTTCAGACGACAAATGAAAGAAGACAGATCGGGGAATATCCATTATGGCAAGCTCCACACATAAAGCAAAAGGAAAAGTGACAAGAAGTGCCGGGCGTTTTGGATGCCGGTACGGTAGATTTGTACGTAAGCGAGTAGCAGACATTGAAGCGATTTCAGGGGCCCTTCACACCTGTCCGAAATGTGACATGCTGTCTGTCCAGCGCCGGGGAACCGGTATCTGGGAATGCCGCAAGTGCGGGTTTAAGTTTGCTGGCGGTACCTATGTGCCGCAGACGCCGGCAATGAAAATTGCCAAGCGTGCAATCGACAGGATTGTTGAAGAACACAGGATCAAATAACCGGATCGATTATGGCAAGTTCCTACAAATGTGCACGGTGCAAGCAGAAAGTTGAGATCGACGTCAACGTGCGGTGCCCATACTGTGGACACCGTATTCTTTTCAAAGAACGTGGCGCGGCTATCAAAGAGATGAAAGCCCGGTAACCACTCCCTTTCAGGCGTTCTGCCTGAACCCACATACTTTTATCTTCTTTTTCATCGTACTGTCCAGAGGGATTCCTTGTGCCGCACCATGAAGCGATCTTCCGGTTTTCAACAGAACATGCGGAATGCATCTATACGGCACTTGCTCCGGAACTCACTGACGAAGTGAACCCGCGTTCAAGGACCTGCTGCCTGCTGGAAGGCGATACTGTGCTCGTACTTACGATTGAAGCTGAAGATCTTCCGGCTCTCCGGGCAGCCCTCAATATGGCACTGCGCCTTGTCAATGTGGCTGATGAGATGCAGCAGATCACCTTGAAATAATCCTGCCGGCACCTGCTATGCTGGCGATAGATCTTCCCTTTTGCGTTTTAATGCCACTCTTTATTTCTTCCGGTGATCAACACTACCGTTAGCAGGAAATTTCGCTTTTGCCCTGCGCAATCCTATAATACCTTTAACGGGCAGAAATGTAGAAGGAGAACGATCATGAACAATATATCACCCAAAGTACAGAACCAGCTGGGCATGCTCCAGCAGATCCAGCAACAGCTCCAGAACATCCTCCAGCAAAAGGCCCAGTACGAAATGGCCGTCCGTGAGGCAAAGCGTGCCCAGGAAGAGATAAGCGACTCTGCTGACGATGCAGTCATGTACATGAGTGTGGGCACGGTCATGATGCAGAAGAAGAAATCTGATGTGAATGCAAAGCTCACTGAAAAAACAGAATCCCTCGAACTTCGCATCAAATCCTTGGAGAAACAGGAAAAGATGCTGCAGGGTAAGTTCGAGCAGTTGCAGGCACAGATCAAGGAAGCCCTCGAAGGCAAGGGTGCTCCGGCCGCTGCATAATTACCTTCTTTAGTATTTTCCTTTTTGGCCGGATATGCGGGTTCCGGCAGGTTTTTTGTATCAGGACACGAAACAGCATGTATGGATATGGTTCCTGCAGCCCGGCGGTTCTTCTCGATAAAATCCGCTGCGGACCATGCTTCCCGTGCACACAAAGGGCAGTGTCGTAAGGACCAGAGGACTCCTTACATAGTTCATCCGGCCCGGGTTGCCGGATACGTGAGTATGTTTGGCGGCTCGCACGTGGCGATCATATCAGCCTGGCTGCATGACGTCTATGAGGACTGTACTCCCGAATGGATCTCACTGACAGATTCTTTTATTGCAGCCCTTCCCCTGCCGGAGGATGAACAGCAGGATATTGCGACGATTGTCGATGCATTAACAAAAAAGAATACGATCCCTTTAAAATCGGCCCGGCTTTCCGACAGCATCACCCGGATTCTTGATGCCCCCCCCGAAGCTACGCTGGTCAAGATCTGTGATCGGATCGATAATTTTCTGGATACTGCCTGTCGTGACGGCCAGGTAAGGAAACGCTACCTTGTTTCCACTGATGAGATCATCGACCGGCTCTCTGTGCGTGCGGACTTCAGCGGGTACGAAAAGGCAATGAATACCCTCAGAGAGATCCGGTACGCTTCTCCGAAAAATGAGTAAAAGATTATTTCCGGCTGGTCAGGTTGATCGCATTGACCAGCGCCTCTACTGAGGAGAGCACGATATCGTCGCCGCTCCCGCTGGCATCGAAAATCTTCCCGTGCTCGTCTTCCACAGCGATCGTGACATGGCACATCGAGTCAGACCCCCCGGCAATCGCTTCGATGTTGAACTCCTTTAACTGGATCCGGGCCGGCACGATGCCGAAGATTGCTTTCAGGGCAGCATCCACCGGGCCATTTCCCACGGCAGAAAATATGTGCTCTTTGCCGTTTACCATCGCCTTTACGCTCGCGGTAGGGATCATGTGATTGCCGGTCATGATCGCGATATCCATTAACCTGAGCATCTTGTGATCGAGTTCGATCTCCATAACGGTCTGGGCGATCTCGTAGAGATCCGCATCGGTCACCCTCTTGCCTTTGTTGGCGATTGCCTTGACTTTCTCGACAATTGCATCCAGCTGGAGGTCGCTGGGACTGAGATGGACTTCGGCGAGCATCTGGTGCACCGCGTGCCTGCCGACATGTTTTCCGAGCGTCAGCCTGCGCCGGTGCCCGACCATCTCCGGTGTCATTATGCCGGGCTCGAAAGTCGCAGCGTTTTTCATGACTCCGTGTGAATGTATGCCGCTCTCGTGGGAGAAGACATTTTCTCCGACAACCGGCTGGGTTGGCGGTATGGCGATGCCACTGAACCGGGATACGAGGCGCGAGGTTTCCACGAGCCGTTCCTTTTTGATACCGGTATTGATCAAGTAGATCGCCTCCATGATCATCGTAGTCTGGGCAAGATCAGCATTGCCCGCCCGCTCCCCAAGCCCGTTTACGGTGACCTGTACCTGTGAAGCACCCGCTTCCACTGCGGCGATGGTATTTGCCACAGCAAGGCCGAAATCGTTGTGGCAGTGGACATCAATCGGGCAATCCACATCCCGGTGTATCCGGGTAATGAGTGTCTTCATGCCTGAAGGTGAGATGATGCCTACCGTGTCCGGGACATTGATGATGGTCGCACCTGCGTCAGCAGCGGTCCGGAAGACTTCGATAAGATAGTCCCAGTCAGTCCGCGTAGCATCCATGGCCGAGAACATGCATTTGTCGGTGTGATCCCGGATATAGCCGATGATCTCGGCCGTAATGGTAAGCACTTCTTCCCGGCTCTTGTTGATCGTATTCTCCCGCTGGATATCTGAAGTCGGGATGAATACGTGCACCATGTCGACATCGCAGTCAAGACAGGCATCAACGTCTGCTTTGACTGATCGTGCGAGTCCGCAGATGGTAGACTGGAGATCCAGTTTTTTGATAGCGGCTACCGTCTCTTTCTCGGCCTTTGACGATGCAGGAAATCCTGCTTCAATCGCGTGAACCCCGATGTCAGAGAGCTGACGTGCGATCTGGAGTTTTTGTTCAAAAGTGAACGCAATTCCCGGGGTCTGTTCTCCATCCCGGAGCGTAGTGTCGAAAATGGTCACGTCTTTCTTTGCCGAGCTAGCGGAGAAGATGACGATCCCCCGCAAAATCCTTGCGAGCAGTCATAATCTTTTATGGGGGCGCGAATTATTTAAAGAAACCCTCAAACCGGGATTTTTCCCGGGCATTTTCGCCGTAAATTTGGGGAGATTAGCGATATGTTTAATACTAGACTCTCCCAACATTAGTAGCGCAGTGCCCCGCCTTAACTCAGCTCGGTAGAGTGCGCGGCTGTAGATTGGTTTACCGTAATTTAGGTAACTGTGCGGCTACCGCGATGTCCCCGGTTCGAATCTGGGAGGCGGGATTTACTGTCAGAAAGTGCCCAGGTAGTGTAGTGGCCTATCATGATTGCCTGTCACGCAATCGACTCGGATTCGAATTCCGACCTGGGCGTGCTACGTTTTCTCTTATTTTGCTGTTTTTCTTTGAATCGCTCCTGCTTTTTAGTAGCGCCATCATTCTTGGTTTCTGACTGAGGATTAGCCAGAGGGGTATCATTCTCTGCAAGACAAAAACAGGTGGGAGGGGGGAGATACCGTCCGCACCTCCATATGGGGCAGAGGGGGTATGCCCCCACCCGGAAAAATTGTTGGTGGGGGTAGGGGTACCCCCTTTACCAATCCGTAAGCAGAATGACTGGATACATGCACCCTGTTTTTAAAAATTCACAAGAGTTGATGACCGATAATCTCCTGGTCAGAATTATCCTGGCCAATGCATTACGGGAATGCATCCGGCAAAAAAGAGATGACTAACATACTTCACACTACCTGAACTCCGTAGACGCCGCTGCCAATCCACCACGTACCATCCACCGGCTTCATGTACACCAGTTTCGGGACCGATGCGGTGTGGTTTGCTGCTGTGTCCGGGAACATTGCGTGGGAGAACCCGGTTCCGCGGCGGATCGCATTGATGCCGACGACCGTGGTCTTTGCACCGTACGGGTCCGTATAGTTCATGTAATTCTTCCCAATCCCGTCTTTCCAGAACGGATCGGCAAGGATCGTTCCGTCAAACGTTTCCGCCCAGACAAAAAGATCATTGTTCACAAACGATCCTGACGGATTGTTGATCTCTGCAAGCGTCTTTTCCTTCCCATTAACCCTTGCGTAGGTTACCGCACTGTCGACAAGATCGTACATTTCCGTACGGGTATGGTTCCGCAGGGTGATGCCGGTACTATTGTCTGTCCGCAGTTGCTCATACCCGGGGATGATAATGCCGGAGAAGATCCAATAGGAACCGTCTACCGGTTCGGCATAATCGATCTTGGGAGCATAGAATGTCTTCCCATTCTTCTTTACAGCGGCAACCGTGTACGAGAACCCGCCGCCATTCCGGGCGAGATCCCGCATCTCCCGGATAGTGGGGACACCGTCCGGGTCATGGTAGTTGATCAGGTTGATGCGGTTCTTTGCGGTATCCGGTGAGAGGGAATTTGCGATCACGGTGCCATTGTAATCCAGTGCAATGATAGTCAGTTCTCCTTCGACAAACGGACCGCCCGGATCCCCGAACGCTGCAACTGCCTTCTCCTTTCCGTTTGCCCGGGCATACACTGCAGCCTGTTTCACAAATACGGTAAGACCGGCAACAGTGTACTCCCGGGTGACCGGGCCGATAGCGGCTGACGGGTAAACGATCCCGGACCCTGCATAGGTACCTGCTCCAACGTAATAGGTGCCATCCACATCGGATACGACCGAGAGTTTCGGCTCAATGCGGTTGTTGTGGGCCGGGTTGGGGTAATCGTAACTGACAAACCCGATGCCGTATTGCGCCGTCTCCTCCAGATTCTGAACAAGGGACACACCGTACCGGTCGGTCATGTTCCTGAGGTTGGTACCTACCAGTTCGTGATGGAACGGTTCGGCCAGTGCGGTGCCGTCATAGTCCTCGGCAAAAACATATAATTCACCCTGGACGAATTGTCCGTTTGGATCATTGAATGCGGCTATCGCCTTCTCCTTCCCGTTCTCGCGGGCGTATGCAGCTGCACGGTTCACCAGGATTGTCAGCTCTGCCGGCGTTGTCAGGGTGCCTGATACTTTCTGTGTGGGAGCAGCGGTTGCCGGAGGTACCTGACCGGAATCCTTCTGTCCCTGCGACTGGCTGCATCCTGCTGTGATGATACATGCGGTAATCACGAGCAGGATGGGAAGCAGATAACGCATCTTCATACTGGGGATTTCTACGGACAACCAATTAAATACTGGCTCCATTTTTAACCATGAGAAAGCGTGGTTACCTGACCCGGTATCTACTCTATCTCCGCTGGATACTGCCGGTTTATCTGTTTTTGTATCCAACCTGTGTGACATGATGCTGAATCTGCGCTCCTACGCCCTGTTGGGCATGCTCATCCTCGCCTTCCTGATCTGCGCCGGCTGTACGCAGGGTCAGGCCCCGTCACTCGCGCAGGCAACACCTCTCCCGGCAACAGTGACTGTCCAGAAAACAGCATCACCGATAGCGACTACCGCAACCCCGCAAATGGTAACAAAGGAAGAGATGGTCGCTTTTGTGAAAGAGGCAGTTGCCTATGCCAGGCTCAACGGCAAGGATAAAGCTCTTGCGGAGTTCTCTAACTCGAAGGGCTCGTTCTTCCGTGGCGTGCTCTATATTTATGCGTACGACTATGACGGCACCACCATTGCCCATCCGGTGAACCCGGAGAAGGTTGGCATAAACCGCCTCAATGAGAAGGATGCGGAAGGCAACCTGTTCATCCAGGACCTGCGGCAGGCTGCCATCAACAGAACTGGCTTTGTTACGTATTATTATATCAATCCAGCCCACGGCAATGCTGTGGAGCAGAAACTCGGCTACGCCATGAGCGTTGATGATACCTGGTGGCTCGGTTCCGGGATCTACCTTGCCCCGGCCGGTAAACCCGAAACGCCGGTAAATGAAACCCTGTCTCCAGCAGGTTTCGTGACTTCCTATCCTGGCAAATAATTTAATCCGACCCGTGAAAAAAAACCGGCTACTCCACCCGGTACCCCTTTTCCTGTAAGAATGCTGCAACCCACAGTTCAGCATCCTTGTCAGCCTTCGGCCGTTTGAGCACTACCTCTTCCCATACCTTCCGGAGCTCCGGATTATCTGCGTGCAGGGCCAGCGTGCCGGTCACATACCCGAGATACCTTCCGGAGCTGTCGCTCACCTGCATAACATTGCAACGGTAGAACTTACACTGGGCCGGGCTGTCCCGGTGAATGGTGCAGCGACAGAGATCCCCCTCAGGCCGGAGAAACCGGCACGCAGCCGGGTGCTGTTCGGGAAATGTGTGATCAACAAACAGGTGGCGTTTGTCCTCATCGATCTCGGCTAAAAATGGGGAGCCGGTTGAGACTGATTCAGCAGCAAACGTAAATGGTCCGAGCTGCTGTTCGATTACAATGTAGTCGCCCATATACATGCAGCACATACCGCACTGCCTACAAGTAAATACCAGTGAATCACCCTCGCACAGCTCAATTGGGTGCTGCACTTAAAAAAAATGCGAGTCTGAATCGTATGTGCGTAAAAGAACAGGTCCTGTAACGGCAGGAAAAAAAATTACTGGATCTTGTCTGCCGCCTTTCGAGCCACATCTTTCAAGGTTTCATAATCCGTCGATGTGCCCCCCATGGTAATAGTTTCAAACACGTTCTTCTTTTTGAAAATTATCGTATACATTGCAAAATCCTGGGAATCGCCAATGCGGATTTCACGGAAGGCGATGCTCTGGTCTCCGATTATGGGGAACGGGATCTCATACCGTGTAGAACTATTTAATCCCGAAAGAATCCCTTCAGTCTCGAGTGAATAGACCTTACCTATGTTCTCTGGTGGATAGATGCTGATAGACTGGTGGATACCGGTCAGATCATCTTTCTCCCGGTTCAGCCGGTAAAATCTTACGATATATCCCTGCCGCCAGCCGAGATCGTGGGCAAGCGGGGATACTTCGCTATACGCTACAACCGTGCGGTCTTTGAGCAGGTAATCGGGAGGTACATCCGATAGCTGGAGTGCCATATCGCCCGGAGGGACAATGGCACTTGTACTCTCAGGAGTCGGGGTGCTTAGTGGCTGCGGATTCTGTGTGGGCGGAGAAGCCGGAGCCGGAGAGAGGCATCCTGCAGAACAGACAGCCAGTTGCACGACAAGGATGAGTGCAATGAACCGGATTTTCATACTCGTACTCCATTACCGGGTGGATTTAAAATCTTGCCGGAACCTGGATTAAGACTCCCGATGAGCACAAGCGCTTTATTGCGGGGAGCAGAAGATCAACATACGGTGAGTTGTTTGACAAAAACCAGCATTGCCATGCTTGACAAGGATCATCACATCCACCTGATCCCCGGAGAACGCGTGCTCATGATGAGCATTGAGCATTCCGCGATACGAAAAGTCGAGAATGAACGGTTTGAAGTGGAGTGTTTCATAAAACTCTCTGTCGAGAGTTTCCCTCATCCGCTTGAGGACGTGATCCGATTCACGTTTGCCTGTGCAAAGACACCCGGTCAGCAGATGATGACCGAACTGACCTTTGTCCAGAATCATATCATCAAGTATATTTTCGACCAGGGTATGACCGGTGAACTCTGCGACTGCACACCCGATGATCCTCAATCCCGGGAGTGCGGGATTACGATCTCATATGAGATCAAAAAGCATATGCTCGCTTCAAAGCAGTTCAAAGAAGTCCTCGCCCGGCACGGTGCACTGCCGGACACGGTAGAATTTATCAAATAAAACTTTCAAGCCTGAATCTCCGGTACGAATCACACGAGTACGCCGTTAAACGTTAAAAATATCAGGGAAATCCCGGTAACAACTGATAAACACCTTTTTCTTGCAATACATACAACTTTGAAAGTAGACTGATTTATGGAGTGGTATCATGGGTGATCCAGATCTGCGCAGTGATGAGACGGTGCTCGTGAGGACGCAGGAGGTGTATGTCAAGTCGATCCCGTTTGAAGGTATTCTCACCAACAAACGGATTGTTCTGGTCGACCGGGCAAAAAACCTCCTGCCTCCAAAAGAGATCCCGCTTGCCACGATCAAGGATGTTGAGGGTGGAGAGAATGCAAACCGTGATCCGGTTGTTACGGTCACCGTGATCACCAGGACCGGTGAGACCCGGCAGATGGTTCTCACCTTCTCCCGTACCTCAGAGGGTAACGGGATAAAGGAACGGGACGAGTGGGTGAAAATCTTAAAGGAGAATGTCTCCTCGTCATTTGAACAGGTTATCAGAAAAGTAATTCCCGGTTTTGATCAGCCCCAGAGAAGGCCCGAACCGTCCTCTCCTCCGCGGGTTGAAGGAGCCGGGGCTCCGGTTCAGCCGGCTGCTACCCGTCCTCTGGTGAAAAAAGAGGCAGATACAATCCACCCGATCAAAAAGATCATCGAAAATGCCCCTTCAAAGACCCCATTTGCCGCTATAACTTCTGATGCACCGGCGACCGGATTTGGCACATTCTGTTCCCGTTGTGGTAATAACGTGCCGGAGGGTTCAGGCTTCTGCAACCAGTGTGGTTCATTAATTATAGCGCCCGGTATCACGGCCCCGGTGAAACCTGCAGTTACTGATGCCCCTGCTCAGGTACAAAGCCCGGTTGAACAGGAAATTCAGGCAATTGGACCGCTCAATTCACCTTCATCAGTTCAGGTGCCTGCTTCCCGACCAAGATCTTCGTTCCCTGAACCCCCCCCGGTTCAGAAAAGCGAACAGCGTCCTTACTCTCCGCTATACGATAATCCCCCGGAATCCTTTGAATCCCCCGAGCAGCCAGAACCCGCGGTAAGTACGCCCCAGAAGAAACCTGCAGCAAAGCCCGTGATACCCCGGCTTTTTTCCCCCAAAGAACTCGCACCAACTCCCCTCAAACCGGCATCGATGCATACTGCAGCATCGCCCCCCCCGCAAAAATCGCGTGGTGCAAGCCGTATGCCTGGCAAAAAAGTGTTCATAGCTATTGGCGTGATTATCCTCATCATCGCGATGGCAGCAGTTGGTGTGGTTTTTGTCTATCCTATGATTTCAGGCAGTGAAACCCCCCCGTCGGATTCTGTTACAGCAGTACCTACCACCACCTCAACACCTGCACCTTCCGGTACCCTTGTAATCCCTAAAGAAACAACGGCCCCGGCTGTCCCGGCTACCGGCGTTTATGCTCATATCAGTTATCTTGGCAGCTGGAAAGGAACCTATGGTATGCCTGCGGCTTTGCAGACTATTGCAAATTCCGGTGACCGGTTTTACGAGATTGAGAATGCGACCGGTCCTGTTGAAGTGAACATTGAAAAACTGGATGGATCTGCACGACATGACCTTGTTGTTGAGATTTACAAGAATGGCGGCCTTCTGACCAGTGGAACAACCAGTGCCGGTTTTGGGAAAGTGACTGTTGCTGCGGATGTCACAACAGGTGTTGCACAAGCTCCAAAGGCTACTGCCAGCAACCTGACTCTCACCACTAAACCGACAACTGCTGCTGGTAATGTTACGACTACAATCAAACCGGCAACAAACGTCACTACGGTTAAGACAACTACTGCTCCTGCTGCCAGTGTTACGACCGTAAAGACAACCACACCGGTGACAAATACCACAACCGCCTCTCATTAACTTTTTTTCGATACCTTTTTTCACTTCAGAAAAAATATACACGTACGATTACATATGGCTCCAGAAACCCGTTTTCCCCTGAGTATTCCGTTCAAACCCGCGCCGGCACTGGTCACCTGGTTTATTATCGATTGCGCTCTTTTTATGGTCTTCATCCTTGGATGTACGGTATTTCCGGTCCTCTTATCATCACCGGGTGATGCACTGATCACCGTGGTCATCTTGTTCTGTATCATAGCAGTATTCCTGATCTTTGCATACTGGACGAAGTTGTATTATGAGAGTATGTGGTATGAACTCCATGAAGACGAGATGCGGTGGAAGCGCGGGGTCTGGTTCCGCACCACCGGGATTGTACCGTATAACCGTATTACAAACCTGGATCTCAAGCAGGGTCCGGTCATGCGGTGGCTCAACATTTCCACACTGTCCATCCAGACTGCA
The DNA here is from genome assembly GCA_025350045.1 of Methanomicrobiales archaeon. GTDB lineage: Archaea > Halobacteriota > Methanomicrobia > Methanomicrobiales > Methanospirillaceae > Methanoregula. Next base: position 13,506 of record JANXYM010000077.1, read on the forward strand.
GGTTATTCGGGGCAGGCTGTACCCGAGATCCGGATCGAAGCAATCGAGTATGCAGATGAACTACGTGAATTGTTGCGCACCCTGGTACGCCAGTCCGGTTCCGGTGTCCAGAATGACGGAACCGGCACAAATGCAGCCGTTCAGTCAGCAACCGGTTCCATGAGTACTAACCTGCTGATGCTCGATGAACTCAAAAAGATCCGCCTGCTCCTGGAACAGAAGAACAAATAAAAAAATTATTTCTTTTCTGTCAGATCAGCCGGAACTGCAACCGGTTTATTTCCCTTTTTCCAGCGGTAAATGCCGTACCCGGCTGCACTGATAATGATGAGCGGGAGCAGGGTGAAGAATATGATTATAATTGCATCGATCATGCCAAAGAACCCGGCAATCCCTTCATTGATGGTAGTGATGAAGTTATGCCCGGTATCGCCGCCCACCGGTTCTGGTTCCTGCAGGCTGACCGTGATTGTTGAAAGGTCGATCCGGCTGTTGAGATATTTGAGCCGCCCTTCGAGCCGGTTCAGTTCTGTCTGGACGCGGTCGATCTGCTGCTGGATCTCGATCACGTCACTGACCTTTACCGCCTTTTTCATTATCTCGTTGTACTGGACAAGCTGGTTCTGGTACGAGGTTTTCTGTGCCTGAATATCAACATATTCCTCAGTTACATCTTCGCCCTGTGTTGAGGAGGATTTGACGGTGCCGATCGCTTTCACCCCAATAAGTGCGTTTTCGAACTCCGCCTGGGGTATACGGATCACCACAGAACCGGAGAGCCGGTCATTGTACCCTTTCTGGACATTGGTTGAGGAGAGATACCCGCCTTTCTGTACGGCAATATTTTTTAAAGTTTCAACAGCCCCGGGCACATCTTTTACTTCCAGGGTGACTGATGCGGTTTTGATGATCTTTGTCTCAATACCGGATCCCGCATCCGATGCAGTCGGCGCCATTGTTGGCACAGGCATCGGAGAAGCGCTGCCGGCATACGACATCTTTGCCGCTGATTCATAGCGGATACTATTATCAGACATTGAAGTGGTCTGCGGGGAGATTGAATTCCCGGAAGACAGGCTCGTGCAGCCAGCTGCTGCAACAAATGCTACGCACACCACAAGGATTGCGATGACTTTGTAGTTCATAGCAAATCATCGTTGTGCGAAATATAAAAGTCAAGCGTTGACTGCGATTTTATTGGTAGTTAAAAAACACTTCTGTGTTCGCTGTCTGATGGCATGAGCAGCCCGATCAGCTAACCTGCAGGTTCCACAAACATACCCCGAAGATTTTATGAATTTAATATACTCGCTGTTGACCGTGTATGTGTAGTTCCATCGTGGAGGATGGAATGTTGCATTCCGATGAAAGGTGAACGTTCATGTTTCCAAAAAAAACCGTGATACTCTTTGCTGCAGGCTGGATGCTCCTTGCACTTGTCGCACTCCCCTCACATGCATCGGCAACAGTCTCCCAACAGGATCCGGCTACGATCAGTATCGACACGTTCTCTATCTTCGAAAACCAGCTCTCTGCGCGCCAGGCGCATGTTGCCTGGCTTGCCGCAAAAGAGGAAGCAGGGATGCAGGCAACCATCGCCTATATCGCGTCGGTCAACGGTTCAACCACAAAACTCTCCATGATCCATGAAAACTTCCGGAGAGCACAATCGAATGTCGGACAGGCAGACTCCCATGAATCACTTGATGCTATCCTCCAGGATTTCCGTGGGATCACCCTGGCATTCCGTGAAGAAACTTCTGTCCAGATGAAGGTGTCAAACGGAATTTATGGTGATCTTCGTCAATCCATGCAAACCGCTCTTGCGACCAGTACCAGCGTGAGATCGTTAGATGATCAGTACTGGGATACACGCATGAAGACCGATTTTGCAGATTTTGATCTTCTGGTGGAACGCGCACATGAGATGCTGACCGCATTCCGGAGTAACGGCTATGAGACTACCCCAGCACAAGAGAAACTTACGGAGATCACCACAATGCGCAATGAACTTGCAACCGCTCTCAGGACACGAGATAATCCGGGTATCGAACAGGCACATAAAAAGATTCACGCAGCTACCATCGGATTTGCCCAGTCCGTACGAGAACTCAGAATGAATGTATCTCATGATACCAGTATCCGGCAGAAGATCGAGCAGGGGAGAGCCATAATGACCCGGGCCGGCATGGTGAATGCAGATTTACATGCCCGTGGCCTGATCAACGGAGCTGAGGGAACGTACGTAGTCGCCGGGACAACCCAATTGGCAGCAGCAACCACGCAACTCGATAATGGCAACCCGGACGGTGCGAAAGCAATGCTCCAGCAGTTTCGTAGTACTGTTCAATCACTGAGAGATTCCTATCGCACGGTTCTCGTGAAAGAAGATCTTCCCCAGACTACCGCTCAGGGTGTCTTGTCTGTAGCGCAGTCTTTAGACCTGACAGCAGCCCGGATGCTGGCCCTGTAACACTGCAGATCACCCATTCGTATATGTTGATTAGGGCATAGATCAAAAAAAAATTCACGCCCTTTTTATTAATGGAACATTCCCGTGCCGTTATCTGGATAATGCAGAAAAATGAACTCCGGTAACGGGATATAGCACATTGCCAGAGTCGTAAAGGGAAAAACAAGAGTAATCCAAGAATCGGAGGCGATTACTGCGAGCCCGTGAGCGAGGGACCACACCAAAACTTAAGTCAGAACCAAATATTCCTCATCCCCATCCACTATTGTAGAATATTATACGCAACAAAGAAGTGTTCCGGCGGAGATCAAACGCCGCACTCTTTTTTTCTCCCCACTCGTTTTCCCGGGAGGGATCGATCGCCATTAAATAACAAAACACCGTGATATTTCAATGAGATATTATGGAAGCAAAAAATGTACCCGATAAGCCCGAAGGAGCAGAAGTTCTCGAGAAAATGAATCTTGAAGGATTGATAAAATCTCTTCTCGATAGCACAGATCCGAACATCCGGCAATATGCGGCATACCTTCTGGGACAGGCCAGGAATCCTCGTGCAATTGAACCGCTCGTCCACGCACTTGCAGATTTCGACAAGTCTGTTCGTGAACAGGCTATGCTTGCCCTTTCCACTCTGGGAAAAGCGGCGATTGAACCGCTGTCTGAAGCAATGAAGGAGCCCAAATGGGAGACCCGGTACCGTGCAGCAGAAGCACTTGGAATGATAGCCGATGCAAAAGCTGTCCAGCCCCTGATCCAGGGTCTCAGGGACAACCGGGATCACGTGCGGTATATGGCAGCGAAGGGATTGCGTGAATTCGGGGACTCCGATGCGATTGATCCGATGATCATTCTCCTCAAGGATGAGAATACTTATGTCCGGATGATGGTGGCCCGGGCCCTCGGTGCAATCGGAGGAAAGAAAGTACACGCGGCCCTCTCCACGGCCCTTGAAGCTGAAAAGGACGATAAGGTAAAAGAAGCGATTCGCGAATCAATGAATTAGTTTTTCATTTGATTCTAAAATACCTTGTTTCCTGCAAATCCGGCGCTTCTGGTGTGTGTTTCTATGGATGCAATCTGGCTACGGTTAAAACCAAAAGATCTATTTTTTAATACCAGAAATTGTATTAAAATATGAGCGTGTGCCACAACTATGGATTTCGATAAGATGCTTCCCCGCACTTCCGATTTATTGCTGATGGAAGCAGTGGACACAACAAATTTTGAATCAGTCCGGGTGCTTGTATCCAAAGGGGCAAACGTAAATTACCGCGGGACGCATGGTGAGACCCCCCTGCTCAAATCCCTCATGTGCGACGATCCCCGGATCTGCCAGTTTCTGCTCGAGTCCGGTGCAGATGTCAATATTCCGACAGCCAACGGGTATAGTCCCATCTCCTTTGCATGCCTCCAGAATAATTTTGAATATGTCCGGATGCTGCTTAAGCATCATGCAAAGATCAACCAGAAAACACAGGATGGCTGGACGCCGCTCCTCATCGCATCAACGAACTCTTCGGTGTTTTTTGAAAACCAGGAGCATGATTTCTACCACAGTCTTACGGAGATAATGTACAAATACGCCCATTATCACCCGGATTATAATCCGCTCCACATCGTGAATATGCTCCTGAATGCCGGAGCGAATCCCTCAGACTCCAATATGTTTGGGATGACCCCGCTGATGGCAGCATCGAGCATGGCGAATTACCGGATTGCAGGAATGATCCTGGAACATACTCCGGCAGTTGATCTGCGGGATATGGAGGGAAAGACTGCCCTGATGTACGCAGTGACTTCTACTATAGAAGAGTTGATTGAAAGTTTGATCCACCTGCGGCTTGTGGGAGTTGAGATCAAATTATCTGATTTTATGACTCCTGCAGCTCTTGCTCAGATCAAACCGCAGTTCGAGCCGGCAAAAGAGCTCTGCGTTAATCGTCTGCTTGAGGCTGGTGCAGATATCCATGCAAAGGATCAGAAGGGATTCTCAATTCTCACGCATGCAGCCAGAACCGGCAATGTAAATATTGTGAAAAATATAGTTTCACATGGTGCGGATCCAGATGTAAAATCCCCAAAAGGGATTACCCCGCTCTATGCTGCGGCGATCAATGGGCATAACGATGTCCTGGAGTTTTTGCTCTCAAAGGGTGTTGATATTGACGGGCGACTGAATGATGGTGAAACCCCGCTCATGGCAGCGGTCTGGAACGGCCAGGTAGAGACGGTCGATCTTCTTATCAGGAAAGGAGCGAACGTGCATGCAAAGAAAGTCACAACGTACAAGCCTTCCGGAGAATCCAGTCTTGTATGGGCAGTGCATAAGCATCGCAAGGAAAAGAACGAGAACTATGATATTATTTTCCAGTTGCTCGCCGATGCAGGTGCTGAATGACCCTCGTTTTTATTTATCCCCTATTGCCTTTTTGGAGTTACCTTACGATCCCCTCATGAAAAAAACCCGACGATTCTCATTTTTTCCCGGTCAAACAGGTTTTCATAATAAACCTTCCAATAATTGAATCTGAATAATTCATTTGTTTTTTCAAAAAAAAACCAAATATTTATTGACTTTTGCGTGGTTTATTCTGATTACTACGTTTGTACCAGTACATTCCGTGGGTGACAAAAAATCTAACAAGGGATGAACATGGCCGACAAGGATTTCTTCAGCTTAAAAGACCGGTCATTTTCCCTTTATCTCCTTCTTGCAATGGTAGTGCTGATCGTTATTGTGATCGGACTTGTTGCGGTGAATGACTATTACAACACAAAAAATATGTTTGAGAGAAATTCACAGCATCTCCAGCGACAGACAGAACAGGATATTATTGCAACGGTGAAGATGACCGATGCCAGTTATACTCTTTACGATAACAGCCTCAATGACCTGATGCGCAGGGGATTTGATCCCGTACTGGCAGAGTATGAGCGTTCCGGAAGAATCCCTTCACGCATGAACCTGACTGATGTGAAATACGACCTGGGTGAGCAGTTCGATGTGTATATTATCAATGAATCCGGGGTCATTGAATTCACCACATTTGAACCGGAACTGGGTCTGGACTTCAGAGCATACCCGGAATTTTATGTGTACCTGACAAAGATCAGGAACGCTGAAGGTTTCTACCCTGACAGAATTGTTGACGAGCAGATGGGTAATGGCACAGCCCGCAAATATGCCTATATGCCTACACCGGATCACCGGTTTCTGCTTGAACTGGGACTTGCAAAAACCTCATTTCCCGGACAGCGGTTATCCCTCCAGTATAAAAAAGCCATTGACCGGATTGCTTCGGCCAACCCGTATATCGATCGGGTCAGGATCTTCAATGTTGAAGGAGAACTCACTGACAATTCCTCTGAAATCATCGACGACTCTACGCGAAAAACGCTTGAAGCCGTAGTGAAACAGCGGGGCGATATCACCATTTCAGTACCCGAATCGGGGTTGTCAGTACGGTACCTGTTCATTGACCTGAAAAGCGAACAGTATGGCTCCGACCTGAGCCGGATAGTGGAGATTACCTATAATGAGGCGATGCTTGAAAAGGCGTCCGGGGGGCATGGCCAGTTCCACCTGCTTGTCGCCATTCTGGCACTTATCATCGGATTTTTTGCAGCATTTTTCCTTTCCCGGTACCTGTCAAAACCTATCGCCGGTATTGTGCGGGATGTCGACCGGATTTCTGATGGTGATCTTGACTGGAAGATTTCGCCAACCCATGTGGCAGAATTTCAGGGAATGGAACAGAGCATCAATACGATGGTCCTCTCGTTAAAAACCGCGCTTCGCGATGTACAGGACGAAAAATCATTTCAGCAGGAGATGATCAATCACCTCCCGGTAGCGGTATTTGTTAAGAATTCCGATGACGGCAAATATATTTTCTGGAATACGACAAGCGAACAGATGTTCGACCGCCTTGCAACGAATGTAATCGGAAAGACCGCTCGCGAAGTTTTTCCTGGAACAATGGCAAGCGTCATTGAAAAAGAAGATCTTGAAGCAATAAGCAGCAGAGTTCACACGAGCAATAAAAAGATCTCCAATACCCTTTTTGGTGAACGAATCATCCATCTGGTGAAAGTGCTGATATCTGATTCTTCGGGGACACCACGCTACATCCTTGGGATGGCAGAGGATTTAACTCAGCAGACTGCCAGCCTGAAGCTGGATCTTCTCTACAGTATTACCCGGAGTGATATTCTCGATCAGCTCTCCGTAATTATGAATTCGCTTGAACGGGCACAGCTCAAGACTACGGAAGATTCCATGCAGGCATTTTTTGATAATACTATCGGTTCGGTTGAATCCATCAGGAACCAGATAGGATTTATCAGGGCTCTTCAGGATCTGGGTATTGTATCCCCGAAATGGCAGCATACCGCTACATCTTTCGAACATGCCATAACTCTTCTCCCAGTAAACCGGATTGACATCCGTGCGGAAGTGGACGATTTTGAACTGTATGCAGATCCTCTCCTCCCCCGGGTCTTTTATAAGCTTCTGGAAAATTCTCTGCGGCACGGGGGTCGCCAACTGACAGAAATCCGGCTCACTGCCCATATTTCAGAGGGTATCCTCCGTCTCATATATACGGATAATGGTATCGGGATCCCTATTGATCAGAAACAAAAGATATTTGATTTCCGTCAGGGCTCAGGAACCGGAATGGGTTTGTTTCTCGTCCGGGAAATTCTGGGCTTTACTTCCATCACGATAACAGAGATCGGTACCCCGGGAAAAGGCGTTCGGTTTGAGATCGTTGTACCTCCGGGCAAGTTCCGTCTGAATGGTTGATTCAGTACCGGTAAGCAGTCCGCTATGAGGGGTAGAGGTTTTTTCAAATCTCTGAATTAAACTGTCCGAAATTTTTTCCTATAATCGGTTGGTTCAATCATTGAACTGGCGGAATTTTTTTGTATTTATTACCGCTTTGTTTCCATTCTGCAGGGAAGATAACCTATCTGTTCTTTTACCGGAGATCTTGTGATGAATCAGTCCTGTGATCATGACTGGAATTTTTTTTTGGTTTTTTAAAGAGGACCTGTTAACTTCTCTGTTCCCGACCCACTTAATCCCCCCATTTATCAGACCAGGTACATATCCTCCGCGTGTCTCATCAGTTCGTCCCTGAACTTTGGATGAGCGAGGGAGATGATCGCAAGTGCCCGTTCACGGGTTGATTTCCCTTTCAGGTTCACGATCCCATGCTCGGTTGCAAGGAAATGGGTATCGGCTCGCGGTGTTGTGACAACCGATCCGGAAGCAAGCCTCGGCACGACCCGGGAGATGGTTCCGGCTTTTGCCGTGGAATAAAATGCAAGAAACGATTTTCCCCCGCGTGATGCAAATGCACCGCGGACAAAATCCAGCTGGCCTCCGGTTCCCGAGAATGTTGCCCCTTCAAGATACTCCGCATTTGCCTGCCCAAGGAGATCTACTTCGAGCACCGAATTGATAGAGATCATAGTGTCATTCTGTGCGATGACGGATGGTAAACAGACATAGGAGGCGGCATAGCTCTCCATACTGGGGTTGTCGTTCATGAACTCGTACATCCGTTTTGTTCCTGCCGCAGTGGTATATACGTGCTTACGCGGGTGGAGGTTCTTTCTCCTGCCATTTGCCACTCCCGCCTCAATAAGATTGACCATCCCCTCGGTTAGCATCTCCGTGTGAATCCCGATATCCTTATGATCTTTTAAATATCGTGTGACTGCATTGGGAAGGTTTCCGATACCCATCTGGATGGTTGCACCATCCGGTACCATTGCCGCAATTGCCGGACCGATGATCTCATCTTCAGGTTTTGCCTCGGCGATACAGAGCTCCATGAGCGGGACGTGGTTCTCAACCACTGCATCCACTTCGGAGATATGGATGAGGGAATCGCCAAACACCCGTGGCATATTCCGGTTCACCTCGACAAAGAGCCGTTTGCAGTGCCGGGCTGCTGTTGAAAAATAATCGTTTGCCGTGCCCAGGCTGAAGAATCCTGCCTCGTCCACAGGAGAGACAGTAGCCATTGCGATATCCGTATCCATGTATTCAGAAACAATCCGTGGAATCTGGTGCAGGTAGGAGGGAACATGATAATTCAGGCCAACTTTCACGGAATCACGATCCGCGGCTCCGACAAACCAGGAATAGTTCTCAATACAATCGCAGAGATCCGGGGAAAGGACCGTTTTTGTTGCGTGTTCACGGGGAAGGAACGTATAGACTTTGAGATCCCTGACCCCTCCATTCCTCACCCGATCTGCAAGGGCGGTAAGGAGTGCCGGGGGCTGTGCTATACTCATGCCATACACGATGGTATCTCCGTTTTTCACCCGTTCCATTGCTTTCTGTGGGCTGGTTGTTTTCTCCTCATACTGTTGAGCTGCTGTTTTCATGATATCGCATTTGAGGAATAGTACGAGAGCAATGATAAAATGGATGGCAAAAAAGCACAAACTATTACCCCCCCTGTTACTTCAGGTTCTAACGTTCCGGGTTACCAGGTCAATGATGCGGTATCCGGGGAGCAATCGGGAAATCTGTCTGGTATTTCAATTTCCAAATCATTTCGTGACACATGGGAATTATCCATCATCTTTAAACCGTTTCTGATGATTCAGGTTCTAGTACCTATCTCAAAGGGTACAGGCTGAACCTCCTGCAATTTTGTGAATTTATATCATCTTCCATTGAACTTGGTATGCTGGTTGAGTCCTCATACCGGGATTCACTGCAATACAAGAAGAGGAGATCCAGTGCATCATTGGACATGAGCCCTTCTGGGCGCTAACTGCATACTATACCAAACCAAAAACGCTGCCCATCTGCTCTTCCCACTATCATACACAACATGAGAAGTGATGAACATGAAAAACAACCCCTGTCCGAAGAACGATCCACATTATGTCCCGCAGCCTGCACGGGCTTCATCCATTAACGATGAAAATACGTCTCCGAATCAGTTACCTGCTGGTGGCTGGTTGTGTGAGATCAGCTCACGTGAGAACTGGCGAACAACCACGATTGTCCACCGTCACCGGGACCAGGCAGCATCGGTCCACTCGCCCTGATGTTACATCACTGAGGCACATCGCACGTGAATCCGCTCATCTACAGCACATCCTGCCGGTTGTTACCTGACCGTCAGTCTTCTTAAAAAAGTTTTTTTAACGGGTCCCTTCCTGCTATGGGTTCACGATCAATTTCCGCATCTGACCTGTGTATAGGACTCTACGAGAATAATTTCGCAGCCTGCAGGAAACACATCGTTCCTTACTGTGCTGGTATTGATACTGTATTTTGAGCGGGGTGAGGATCCCTGTATATCCACCAGTTTTCCCTTGATGATCAGGCAGTTGCCTACTTGTGCGTTTTTCACTTCACGTTCCAGAGTGGCGTTCAGGAACACAAGGTGGTTGTTGCTGATGTGCTCATCGATATATTCCTCGGTAAGACCGGTGAAGGTCGGGACCTCATAATTGTACTCGAGTGTGCGAGTCCCCATGGTAAATGTGAAGTACTGGAGAATATCCGGTTTCACAAGATCGCCGTTTACTACCGCGAGATCGAGAACAATAATCCCGTCAGGCATTGTGGCGGGGTACTCATGCCTCCCGACAATTTTACCGGCCAGTGTATAGGCATAGTTTGACGCAAGAGTAAACCGCCAGTCACCTGAGGTTTTGGTATATTGCTGCGATGCAGCGAGGGGGATCTGGAAAAATCCGCCATTGCCGGGGAGTTCCGAGGGTTCATGAGACGGCACACCGGTGCCTGAGACGAGATTGAAGATAAGAAAGCCGATGATGAGGAGCGGGACGAGGATGACTAACCATTCCAGAACAGTGCGGAGGCGTGTCATAGGAAAAAGGGGGATCAGGATTTTTTTTTGGTGTTTATCCGTGATATTTTTGGGATAATTTACCGGATCTTACTCCCCGGTTCCACTGGCCGGAACGGCACCAGCAGTGATGCAGCATCCCCGGCTGCAAGAACCATACCGTTGCTCTCCACGCCGAAGATTTTTGCCGGAGCGAGATTGGTGACAACCACGACATCCTTTCCTACCAGTTCCTCGGATTTATAGAACTGCTGCATGCCGGCAACTATCTGGCGTGTTTCGGTCCCGATATCGACCTGCAACTTTAAGAGTTTGTTCGATTTCGGTACTGGCTCAGCTGAAAGCACTTTTCCGGTCCTGATATCCAGTTTCTGGAATTCCTCGAATGTAACCATTGGTATCTTCTCCGTCTTCTTGTTCGCTTCTGCCACTCGCTTCTGGAGCAGGTCATCGAGCTCCTTAACCTGTTCCTCTTCCATCTTCACAAAGAGCGGGGTAGGAGCCTTGATGCATGCCTCAGGGACCGGGTGCGTGGCATCGCTGATCGGATGATTTGCCACTTGATCGTAATAACCCAGTTGTTTCCAGCACTCCTGTGCTGTCATCGGCATTACCGGTTCGAGGAGCAGTGCGAGGGCTTTTGTTATCTGGACACAGTTTTTGATCACGTGTGCTGCTGCTGCCCGATCGGTCTTGATCAGTTTCCACGGTGCGTTCGTCTGGATGTAGGTATTGCCGAACGCCGCAAGCGCCATAATAGAATCGACAGCACCTTTGAACTCGTACTCCTGCATGTACCCGTTAACGGTTACAAGGCACTTTTCGATCTCAGCAGTTATCGCCGGATCTACTACACCTCCGGGTATGCCCTCCCATTCTTTCTGGGCGAAATAAAGCGTGCGGTACACAAAGTTGCCAAAGATATTGACAACCTCGTTGTTGATCCGCTCCCCAAATACTTTCCACGAGAAGTTCAGTTCCTTGGTGTGGCTTGTGTATGCGAGCAGGTAATAGCGCAGGTAATCGGCAGGCAGTCCTTTGTCAAGGTAATCGTCATTTGTCCAGACGACATATCCCCGTGATTTAGAGAATTTGTGGTCGTCCACCTTGACCATCCCGCTTGCCACAATCGCGTGCGGAACCCCGTAGCCTGCACCTTTCAGGAGGGCCGGCCAGAAGATACCGTGGTGGTAGATGATGTCGCCGCCTATGAAATGGGTAACCCTGTTCTCGCCGCACCAGAACCGTTTCCAGTCGTTGCCGGTCTTTTTGGCCCATTCTTCGGTGAAGGCGATGTAGCCGATCGGGGCATCGACCCATACATAGACCACGAGATCATCGCGGCTAGGGAACTTCACACCCCATTCGAGCGTGCGGGTGATACACCAGTCGTGAAGTTCGTCTTTTATCCAGCCTATTGCATAGTTCTTTGCATTGCTCGTTCCTTTAATCGTGTCAAGGTAGGGAAGCAGGAAATCCTTGAACTCCGAGAGTTTGAAGAAAAAATGTTCCTGATCCCTGAACTCGGCTTTTGTCCCGCAGACCTTGCAGAGCGGATCTTTTATTTCGCCGGGCTCAAGGTGCTTGCCACAACCCTGATCGCATTCGTCGCCCCGGGCTGGTTTACCGCAGTGGGGACAGGTGCCCTCAACATACCGGTCAGGGAGAAAGCGTTTGCATTTTGGGCAATAGGCCTGGTGTACGATCTGCTTGTAGATGTAACCGTTCTTCTCGAGTTCGGCTACAATGGTTTGTGTGCGGTGATGGTTTGCCGGGTTGTCGGTCATGCCGAAATGATCGAACATGACATTCATCCGCTTGAATGTCTGGTCGAAGTGAGCATGGTAGCGTTCGGACATCGCGCGTGGGGTGATTCCGGCTTCTTCAGCAGAAACCACAATCGGTGTCCCGTGATTGTCCGAACCGCAGACGAATACTACTTCCTCTCCCATCCGCCGCATATAGCGGACGTACGCATCGGCAGGAACGTACGTTCGCAGGTGTCCGAGATGGCAGGGGCCGTTTGTGTACGGCAGCCCGCAGGTGACGAGCAGCGGTGGGGATGTCATGACTACATTTTTTGATTGTGATGCGTAATAAGATATGACCATGGCCAAGCTGCACAAACTCACCACGCGGGCGTTCGGGGCGGAACCCGGTATGCCGGATGTTGCCCCGCTTTCGGAATGGATTGCGGAGCATCGCGGCACGATGGCCGACCTTACGACATTCCAGTTGTCCCGATCGCTCGCCCCGCAACTGGCAGCGGGAATCGGCCACCCCTGCGCAGGTGGAAAGTTCTGTGCGGACCGTATACGATCATCACTGTATGGGGTAGCTGGAACGCGGGTTACTGAAGAGATAACCGTGCATACTGAAGCGATTATTGAGGATGCGGCAGGCATTGTAGTGCAGAAGCGCAACAGCTGGTGTGCGCTGCCGGCCCCGCATGTGCTCGGGCTCACCGATGGTTACTATTGCGATGATGAAGAGTGGAGCGATGCGTTAACCGATGCTTACAGCACAATAATGCGGGCAATGCGGGATATCGGTATCGCGGGGCACGTGTTGATCGGTGATAAAACACCCGAGATGGAGATTGTCGCACTCGCAGCGAAGAATGTTTTTTTCTTTCAGCCGGATGCAGATCGAAAAGGATTTGGATGTTTGATGGAACACCAGCGTCAGATTGCTGTGTGCCCGAAACAATTGGAAACGGTTTTTGATCTCAGCAATGAGTATGATCTGCGGAAGATCATTATTGTTGATGCAGATGAAGACGCGATCACGCTCGCACTTTCCCGTCTTGATCCGGATCAGGTGAGTGTCGGCGGGTACTGCCTGGATGAAAGCGGGGATTACTGGCAGAACCTGGTTGATACTGCGGTATACACCCGATGACAGGTAAAAAAGGATAGAGATTCTGGTTTTAGTTCTGACCAATCTGGTGAGATACTGAGGGAATGCTGATCTGATCGTACCATATTTTACGATACCCGTCAGGGAAAATAATTGTAGTAGTCGAAGGTGAGAAATCCGGTGAGATGAGTGGTGCGAACCAGTACGCGTTGAGAATTTTTTCTGCCCGTTCGAATGACACGGATGGTGACTCCATTCTCGTTCTTCCATTCTCCAGGGTTACCGAGGCAAAGGATGGAACGATAACGGAAGATGAAGAACTTGTTGCTTTTGTCACCATCACCGGTTTTTCTGCATGTCCTTCAAATGCGGATTTGAGTTCGGCAGCCGGATCGGCAATCTTGAAAAATACTGCAGTCTGCTCGAACAGGGAAAGATCATACTGCATATCGATATCTGCATTCCCGTTCTGTGCAAGAGTGATGGTGAGTGACTTCATGGTAAATGCCTGTGCTGGCATTACTAACAATGCCAGTACGAACAGGCACCCGATGACAAGATAACTTTTTTTCATGTGGATGGTTGTACGATTGTGGAGGTTAAAAAATCATCAGATGGTTGGAGTGATAGTTATTCATTGTTATGAACATCCATCCGGCGTTCCGGTGAACCGAATTGTGGTAATTCTCTCCCGTCCCGGTAGTCCGGAAGTCCGTGGAGGAACCCGTGATGCATCGGCACAGGGTTGGTAACCGTAAATCATCTGGCAGGCGGAAGACTGAACGACAGGATCCCGATACGATATCATCGCGAGGTCCGGTAAAAAAATGAGGGAAAACGTTTCCCGGTTATTTTCTGCGGAGTGTAAGGAGCAGGGTTGCACCCACAAGGCTGGTAATAATCACCGGCAGCGGGAGTGGGGACTGGGTTGTCGGTACCGGTGTGGGTTGGGCCGGACTCAGTGTCACATAGATATCCACCATCTCACCCGCAGCAGGCTGGCGGGGTACGGTACCGGTAGTGGTAGTATACCCCGGTTTTGAGACTGTGAAGGTGGAAAATGGTGTGCCGGTCGTTGCTACCGATATTTTCAGTTCTCCATTGCGTATGACACCCATGGTGTTCGATCCGACCATGACCGTGGCACCTTCGACATTGGCATGGACGGCGATCCATCCGTGCTCGCTTCCCGGCGGGTTGACCGGTGCGGAAGTCTGGACTGTGGTTGTCAGGGTGATGATGGGAGAGTGGGTAACCCGGACCGGGACCGTCTGGCCCTTTGCAGGTGCGGCAGGCAGGGATCCTGATGCAGTCAAGTACCCTGCCTTTTCCACGCGGTACATTTTGAAGGGTGTTCCGGTACTATAGACCTGGACCGAGAGTACCCCGTCCGCGATCATCCCCTCGTATTCAGAGTCGAAATAGACAGTTGCCCCATTCACATTACAGGAACCGTGTACCATCCCGCATCGCCACCAATGGGTGTCAACATCGTTGTGGGGATGGTCGTGGGTGGGGTTGTTGCTGTGGGTACCGGGTTGAGGGTTGCATACAGATCAATCGTCTGATCTGATGCGGGCATACGGGAAATCGATCCCGCGTAGGTGACATACCCGCTCCTGCTCACCGTGTATGAAGTAAAGGGTGTGCCAGTGGTGGAAATTTCGAGAGTGAAGATACCACTGGTTATGGTACCTTTGGTTACCCCATCGAATGCTACAGATGCTCCATCAATATTACTGTGAACTGTGAACTGTGAACCATCCTTTGCCGCTACCAGTGGGTTTTGGACTGAGTGTGACCAGGATCTCGATATTTGCCGGTCCCCCGGGAACGAAGCTGAGACTGCCGGACTTGTAATAATATCCATCCCTTGTTACCGTGTATGTACTGTAGAGGTTACCGTCAGGAACGTCAAGAAAACCTCCCGATATAGTACCAGCCGGAGTCCCGTCAAGGGAGACCGTGGCACCATCGACATTACAAGTGAATGTCACATAGCCCTCCCGGAGGGGGTGTGGCAAGTACCGGGGTACTGCAGAGGCAGAGTCCCATAAGGAGTACACAGAGAAAGAACCGCTTTCTATTCATACCAACAGAATACCCTGTGCTAGTTATTATGGTTACCCGGCAGGGTAGCCGGAATGACATATTTGCCTACAGCATCAGTTCGATTCTGCCGCTTTCACGAACTCATCGAAATGCCGGCTCTTCTTGAACAGCCACCAGGTGAACCGCTCGATCACTGAAAAGTTGAACGAACCCCCCGCTGCATTCGGGTGTCCGCCCCCGCCAAATTCCCGTGCGATAATATGGCTTATCGGCGGTACAGAGCGCACCGAAAACTTGCCGTCTTTTCCTATGATCACTTCAATATCGGTCTTCCGCTCATCCCGGATGAAATGGGCGGTCTCACTCGGGTAACCGTAGAGCGGTGCAAATGCGATCCTGTATTTTTTCCCCAGGAATGTTGCCTGTTTCAGGCTGCGCTGCATCATTGCATCCATCTCTGCCTTGATCTCCGCGTACTCCTGCTCGATCAAAGGATCTGAAAAGATCCCGTCTACAAGACAGTCCCGGACATGCTCGCGGTTCTTCTTTCGCTGGAGCACCTGACCTAGTACTGCCGAACGCGGGTCAGCATGTTTCCAGAGATCATAATCGCAGACTACGCGGGCAACCTCAACAGCAATTGGATTTTCAGGGGACAGATCGCGAGCAACGATTCCCGTGCCGCATACTGATGTATCGATGTGGAGTAGTGCAACAATCCGCTCAATCTTTTTAATTTCGTCGTCCCGCCAGCGGTGGTGATCCCGCCACTCTATGTTCCAGCCGTTTGCCTTTGCCTTGCCTGCTATCAATTCAGTTTCCCGGTGATACCCGAGATCCGAGATTGAGAGCAGGTCACCTTTTCCCTCGCAGGAAGCTACCATTGCAAAGAGAGCGGCAAACTTTCCAACAGAGCTCCAGATAGTGAACACGCCGTCAGTGCCAAACTTCATCCGGTGAATGGCATCCGCTCCCACGGCATCGAGATCGTTGTGTGTGAGGTGGACAACATGTGCGGTGCGGCTCTTTATTGCATTCAAAAGACCGCTGTTTTCTCCACTGGCACGTGCATTCGGGAGTGACATTGGTTAATACTGTCATTGCAGCGTATAAAAAAGAGTGGTTACACCCCATTAATCGATCAAACGACCGGATCATTTATTAGTTACCAGCGACAACATTTGTACTCCTGCCCTAGTAGCTCAGCTCGGGAGAGCGCTAGACTGAAGATCTAGTTGTCGCCTGTTCAAATCAGGCCTGGGGCACTTCTTCTTTGTTTTTATGAGACGATCTTTTATCTTTTATTCCGGAGAAACAGGTACCTTGCTAATAATGACCTGTATGAGGTTGCAATGAACCTGATGCTCGCAGCGGTTATCATCGTATCCCTGTCTATCGCACTCCTGTATATTGGCAATCAGTTCCGGCTCCCGAGTATTGTTTCATTCCTGATCATCGGGATGCTGCTGGGGCCATTTGGGTTAGGCATCATCACCGACCAGTCTGCTATCGAGACTTTTGGCCAGATAGGAATTGTCCTTTTACTCTTCACAATCGGTCTTGAGTTCTCGTTCGAAAAACTCCTTCATTCCTGGCGAACGGTTATCATTGGCGGGCTGCTCCAGGTATGCACAACGATTGTAGCAATCACCCTTGTCACTTCGTATTTCAAATTCCCGTTCAATGAAGCACTCGTTTTTGGATTCATTGTATCCCTCTCCAGTACAGCAATTGTGATGAAGATCCTGCAGGAGCGCAGGGAAGTCGATACGCTCCAGGGTCGGACCCTCCTTGGAATCCTTATCTTCCAGGATCTTGCCATCATCCCGATGATCCTCATCACCCCACTTCTTGTGGGCAGTAGTGGTCCTGACCTGGAGAGGCTCCCGTACCAGCTCGGAAAAGTAGCCGGTCTCCTGCTGGCTATCATTATCCTCGCCAAATGGGTCATCCCATCTTTACTCTACAGGATCGCCCGCCAGAAGAATCGCGAACTCTTCTTCATCACTATAGCTGGCACCTGCCTTTGTATTGCCTGGCTGACAAGTGAAGCCGGCCTCTCGGTGACTCTGGGAGCCTTTGTAGCAGGCCTTATCATCGGCGAATCTGATTACAATATTGATGCACTCAGCCACATTATCCCGTTCCGGGATGTATTTGCAGCAATATTTTTCCTCTCCATTGGGATGCTCCTCAATACCATTACGGTATTTCGTGATCTTAATTGGGTCATATTCATCGTTATCATCATCCTGTTCGTCAAGATACTGACGGGTGTATTTTCTGCCGCTGTTCTTGGCATGCCCGCCCGGGTCTGTATTTTTACCGGCCTTGCACTCTGCCAGATCGGGGAGTTTTCTTTTGTGCTGGCAAAGAGCGGTCTTGATTCTCATCTCATCTCTGATGGACTCTACCAGCTTTTTCTGGCAGGAGCGATCATCACCATGGCCTTGACCCCGTTTGCCATGAATGCCTCTCCGCGCATTGTTGAAATGTATTACCGGGTTGTGCCAAGGATGGCAGTACGGCCCGGGCAACCGGAATTGGATAACAATGCTGAGAAAAACCTTTCCGGCCATATGATCATTGCCGGGTATGGTGCTACCGGTAAGAGTGTAGCACGGGCTGCTGAGATTACCGGCATTCCCTATATGGTGATCGAGCTGAACCCGGAAATTATCCGGAAGGAGAAAACATCCCGCCACCCCCATTTCGTTTTTGGGGATGCAGCCCAGCGCGAAGTCCTTGAACATGCCGGGATATACAATGCACGGTCACTCGTTGTCGTTATCTCGGAACAGGAAGCCATACCCCGTATCGTTCACCTTGCCCGGCAACTCTCCCCCCACATTCATATCGTTGCCCGTATTCAGCATATCCGGCATACGCAGAAGCTTCTCGATATCGGTGCAGATGAGGTGGTATCCGAAGAATTTGAAGCAGCTCGGGAGATTTTTACCCGCGCTTTGCGGAAATATCATCTGCCCGAAACAGAGATCCAGAAGATTGTTACACGGCTTCAGAAATGGGGATACGCAAAATTTATCAAGAATCCCGAGAACGGCCGGACGATATCCAGCATTGATACCCTGCTGCATTCCCTCCGGATACATACAATTAAAGTTGAACCCGGTTCTTTCTCTGAAGGAAAGACCCTCGCCGACCTTGATATCAGGAATCGTTTCGGTATTGCAGAGTTTGGGTTCCGGCATGGGGAGAAGACCGTTTTTGATCCTGATAATGACCTGAAGATTACCGCAGGGGATGCACTGATCATTTTTGCATCCGATGAGACAATTGAAGAAATGTCGCCGCTCTTTCGAGCCTGAACAACACAAATGATATCCGGGTAATAGGCAGTTTTCCGGTCCCAAACCCGGATATACCTCTAATGATCATGCACTTCTCATACGGTTTCCGATCACGGTGATGATTGAAGGATTCCCTTCGATCTGGAACATTGGATCGGAGCGGGAGAGAATTGTGTGGAGCCCAGTACTTGTCCTGATGTGTATATTCCAGGACTCGGTAGTCCAGTCATCCTCCTCTCCGGAAACTTTAACCGAATGTTCTATCGTAAAGGTAATCATCGTATTGAGGGGAATCCGGATGGCTTCCGGTGTTTCCTGTAATATCGCTTCTGGTGTCATCGAGAGGAAGTGCGCGGAAAAATTACTGGCCCACAGGACATTCATCTTGGCTTTATATCGTCCGAATAAACCCATATTCTGTGCCCGTGCATCAGCACCCGCCTGTTCCACGCCAGCCTGAACCAGTTTGTTGACCGGCACACAGAGCAACTGCCGGTCGGTCACCACGAGGTTAACCAGATCGGTTTTCAAAAATGACCTATGGTGTTCGAGACCGGTAATAATCCCCAGTACACGTTCCTGCCCCTCGTTTCTTGCAGATGATAGGGCGCACGAAATCGGGAGCTGCATTCCACATGACGTACAGAATTTTTTATCCGGTTCAAACTGCGCTCCGCACTGTGTACAAAATGCCATCGGGAATCAGACCTCATACATTGGTTTTTGGGTATTATGCCCTCTCGTACATCAAGGTACGGTAAAGAAAAAAAGATGTGGATCCGGTTTTTCTCTTACGCTGAGCAGGACTCGTGCTCTTAAAAAATAATTTCCGTATTGATTTTTGCGCATGAAGGAATGCTGTCGGGAGGAGATTGTTTATCGCATAAAAGCATCTTTTTTTAACCTGATGGGATAACCCAATGGTACCAGATCGTTTTCAGAAAGGAGCATTATGGGATTATTTGATGACCTGAATAAAGCGATGAAACAGGCTGAAGAGGAGATCAGGAAATCCGGTCTCGACCAGCGCATGAGGGATCTTGAACAGGGACTCAACAAAGCAGGAAAAGATGTTGATCCGGGCCTGAAAAACCCGTCATCGGGACAACCAGAAGCAACTGCCCCCCGGCAGGTAACACCTGCTTCCGGTACCCGGCAGCCGCATCCCGGTTATGCCAAGATTGCGGCATGGGTGAAGAGGAAATGCGGCTCTCGTATTTCAGAAATCTCCGATCCCTGCCAGAAGAACCTCGAACTCGAACAAATGTCTGCAGAAGCCTGTTCCGGTCTGTCATCAAAGGCAAAAAAGGGTTTTTTGGACTATCTTAAAAGCCAGAACTACGAGCAGCTTCTCAAATAAGTTTGTGCAATGCCCGATCCCATTCGCTCTTTTTACCAGCATAATCTCCCCGATCTATCTCCTCTTACCGATCTGACCCGACGCCACTTCCGTATTCTTCTCCCCGGTGGAACCTTTTTAAAAGTGCATGACCGAATACGCGATGGCGCGACCCTGCAACAATGGCTGGTCCGGTATCGTCCTTCGGATGTATATTACTCAACCAGCTGCTGGCTCTCTCCGGAAAATATCGGAAGACGCGAAAAAACACCATTATCCGCCAATATTTTTCTCTCATCTGACATAGTTTTTGATATCGATCGTTCACCGTTCTCTTTAAAAAATCTTGAACTGGCACGCAGGGATACATTGGAACTGCTCGGATTCTGTGCTGATAGAAATTTTCCCGTAAAATACATCGCATTTTCCGGTAGCAAGGGTTTCCATGTAGTCTGCAGTGATCCTCATAGGTATGATAATCCGGCCCCTCTTGCCAGAGAGGACCAGGCAAAGGCAGTACGCAGGGAGATTATTGCCGAAGTACAGGAAGACAAAATCAATATTGACCCGAAAATCACGGCAGATACCCGGAGGATTATCCGGGTCCCGGGAACGATCAACTCGAAGGCCGGGTATGTCTGCACCGTGCTCACTCCTTTTCAGCTGGAAAACTCCGTGGACCAAATTCTTAAATATATTCCACGGGTAGATCCTCTTACCCCTTTGATCCCACAAACGGGAGCGATCCCGGGAGCGGGAGATGAAAGACCTCTTCGAGGCCTCCGTATAATATCCTGGCTTTGTCACCGATTGGGGGTAAGGTCAAAGCCACAACATTCTTTTTCTTATGCAACGTTTCTGGTCAATGCAGTGCCGGGTATCGACAGGCAGATCCCGTTTTTTGTTTATTCCCCGCGACGAAACCTGCAAACAATTATTGCAGAACTTATCACTTTGCAGGAAACCTATGGTCTGTCAGATATCATCGTATTCCGCTCAGAGACCGAGATTACTGCCATATCTCTCCGCACGTTCCCGCTCCGCAGGCTCGAGAAGATCATTGCCGCATCAAGCTCCATAAATTATGGATTGCTGTTGAAGTACAAGCAGCTATTTTTCCGCGTAGGGGAGAAAAAAAATGAGCTCCAGCAGGTTTGTGCCTCCTCGCCAGTCTTTGTCAGATCCATCCCCGCTCCCCGGGAAAACAATACCCACTTTGTCAGTCGTCCCCACTATGCCTTTTTCTCACGGTATGGTCATTCTCTCTTCGAATATCCGAGGATGCACGGAGCGGGTGAGGTGTACCTGACATATGCAGCGATTGAAGAATAGAAAAGCAGTCTGATTATTTCCCTAAAAATCTCTCTAAACCCGCTTTGAGTTCAATGATAGAGACCGGTTTCTGGAGTATACCCAGCTTTGGGTCATTGAGTTCTACTATTTTTTCTTCCGCAGATGGTGCTGCGGTGAAAAGGAGTACCGGAATGTCCCGCATACCGTATTCTCCACGGAGTTTCTCCAAAAATTCCCAGCCGTTCATGGGAGTCATCATGATGTCAAGCAGGATAAGTGAAGGCGGATCCTCTTTAACCCGCCTGAGCGCGTCGAGCACATCCGGTACGAGAACTGGTTCATAGCCAATCCTCCGGAGCAGGATCTCCATCATATCAAGTATAGGCAGATCGTCTTCAACGAGCATTATCTTATGGGGCATTTTGCATCTCCTTGGGCAGATGAATCGTAAAGGTACTTCCCGCATTTACTGTACTTTCAACGGTTATGTCTCCACTGTGCATCAGAATAACCTTTTTTGCAATCGAGAGTGACAAGCCGATCCTGTCATATCGGCGGGACAATTTTGCTGCATCAGCGAGCTGGAACGGTTCAAAGATGGACGAGAATACACTCTTTTCAATGCCAATACCATTATCCTGAATGGAAAGGTGGTGTTGTGTGTCATCGGCTTCTGAACAGTAAAATATTTTGATATTGCGCGGGGGTTTGGAATAATTCACCGCATTTGAGAGCAGAGATTCAATCACGCTATATATACGGTCCTTATCGGCAGTGAGTTGAACGGAATCGGGGATATCCACGGTCACATCTGCTTTTGAGTAATAACCACTTGTATCCAGCACACTTTTTACCAGTGATTCCAGCGGGAAGGTTGAATAACTCAACTTGAGTTTGCCGCTTTCAAGCACAGAAAGATCAAGCATCTGGTTGATGATCTGGCGTTCACGATCAACACTGGTAAGGCAGCGCTCGAGAATTTTTTTCGTCTCTTCAACGATACCAAATCCCTCCGGATCAGAGATCAGGAGGTTGAGGTACCCCAGAATCGGCTGGAGTGGAGTCCGTAATTCGTGGGCTACCGTGATGATGATCCCGCGTCTTCGTTCATTATCCTCAAGGATCTTATCAGACAGTCGCTGCTTTTCTGAGATGTCGATGATATTGATCATCATTGCCGGTTTTTCAAGATGAGTGATTGAATTTGCAGAGAGAGCCCCTGACCTGATTCCACCGGTTTTAGTCACAAACCGGATCTCCATCTCCTCATGATTTTTATTATTGTTGTCAGGTTCGTTTTTTATAAAATTGCAAAAAACTTCACGGTCATGGGGATAAACAAAATTCTCAAGGGTTTTTCCGGTAACCTCATGTTTGCTATACCCGGAAAAGAGAGTAAAGGATGGGTTGGAAAACCTGATATATCCCCCTTGTATCAGAAGAATGCCATTCGGCGAGTTCTCTGTTAACTGGCGATATTTCATCATATTGTCATTATTTAATTTCTCTGCAATTTTCCTGCCATTGATATTTACCGCAGTACAACTGATGGTGGTCTCATCAATGGTATTCCACGAGAGATTAACCCAACAACCCTCTCCCGATTTGGTCCCCAGCCGGACCTCAAAATTTTCTGTGGCCTCGGTTTTGGAAATTCTCTCGAGAAACCTTTCTTTTTCCATGGATGTGAGGAATAATGATGAAAATGTCATGCCATTGATCTCTTCATTTGTGTAGTCAAGCATAGAGGGAAAGCGGGTATTGGTCTGCCGTATTGCAAAGTCAGTACGATTGAAAAGTGCAATACCAAGCTGCGAGTGCTCAAATACGGACCGGTACCGAGCTTCTCCCGTTCGTATCTTTTCAATGAAATATGCGATCAGGCTTGCGATAAGAACAAAGAGGATTGCTTCTGAGGTGACCGCGATCAGTGCAGTATAACTGGGATAGCAGTAATAATAGCCGACTGTCTGGTATGCCACTCCGCAGATGAGAGCAACCAGCAATCCGCGTTTTGGGTAGAAGTAAGCGGCATAGAGGATTGGGATGAAAAATAGCTGGTAACTGAGAAAATTAATGGATCGCGAAAATGAAACTGCTGTGATGAGTGTACAGCATATGGTAAGGGAAGAGATCACACAGAGCCGGACAATATCGGTCTTAGCCATCATATTCTGTAGAACACGAATCATCTTCTCTGCCATAACTTCTGTGGACAATTGAATTTCTTGTTATTTGAACATTCACCTTACCCCATCAGAGATCAAATCATGTCGCTGCCGCTGCTTATCCTGCCACAGGTTGAAACGCTGGTAAATTTTTTGCTGATGATCATAGTGCGTGTATGCGGATTCTAAAACAGGTCCAGTCCTCTCAAAATTATGATGGGTATATAATTGGGAGAGCAACCAACGCTATTTCATGCGACCTTATGTTGTGGTCAATGTCGCAATGAGTGCCGACGGCAAGATCTCTACCCGTGAACGCAGACAAGTGAAGATCTCCGGCAGACAGGATTTTGTCCGGGTTGACCGGCTCAAAGCGGGCTCAGATGCAGTCATGGTTGGAATCGGTACGGTGCTTGCAGATGATCCCTCCCTTACTGTAAAAGCTGAAGAATGCCGTACCCGACGATTGAACCGTGGAGTGGACGAGCACCCGGTACGTATCGTTGTGGACAGTACAGCCCGGATTCCCCTCGAAGCATCCGTCTTACACAAAGGAGCGGGAAAGCGGATTGTTGCGGTGTCGTGCAGAGCAGATCCCCGGAAGATTGCCGAACTGCAAAAAGAGGCAACCGTAATTATCTGCGGTGTGAATGAAGTTGAGCTGGTCACTCTGATGGACAAACTGGGTGAGATGGGTATCCAACGGGTGATGGTAGAAGGTGGCGGAACCCTGATTGCCGGGTTGATCAGCGCCGGACTGGTCAACGAGATCTACACGTTTATTGGCAACATGATTATCGGAGGTAAAGATTCACCCACATTTGTTGATGGGGATGGATTTATTTTAGAATCCGAATTTTGCCGGCTCACACTTTTAGAGACTCACAGGATTGAGAATGGCGTTCTTCTTCACTGGAAAGTTGAAAACGCTGAAGATAAACAAGGTAAAATGTGATATTTTCAGACTTGGGGTCTGTAGGATATCCCCCGTTCGCTGACGGTTTACCTTTTTTTGGCAGTGTTCGATTCTTTTTCCCATTCTGACGTAAATTAATAGGAATTTCTTTGAATCTCAGTATTTTCCTTGTATATACATTGATCCGGAAGAATGCGAATGCTCATCTCCCGGTATGGTTGACATTCATCTACGTATATCGCAGTCATCGTGTTGGTTATCGTCTTCCTCCTGATTGCTGTCAGGCAGGTGGGCAGGTTCAACTTAAAGATCTGGCAGATCATGCTCGGAGGAGCGCTGGCTGTCATCATATCAGGACAGATCGCACTATCTGACGCACTGCACGCGATTAACCCCGATGTGATGCTCTTTCTCTTCGGGATGTTTATTGTCGGGGAGGCACTCGTTGAGAGCGGGTACCTCACATATATCGCCCACCGGCTTTTTTCCCCTGCAAAAAATCCCGTTCAGCTGGTGCTTGTTATCCTGTTTGGTACAGGATTGCTTTCTGCCGTCCTGATGAATGACACTCTTGCCATTATTGGTACCCCTCTTGTGCTCACGCTTGCCACAAGGTTTAAGCTCCCTCCCTCCCTGCTCCTTATCACGCTGGCAGTTGCGATCACCACCGGCAGTGTGATGAGCCCGATGGGAAACCCCCAGAACCTGCTGATCGCGCAGGACAGCGGAATGCCTGCTGCATTTGTGACGTTTGGCACCTGGCTTTTCATACCAACGCTCATCAATCTCCTTATCGCATTTGGGATACTGCGCCTGCTCTATAAGGAGGAGTTCATTAACCGGCCAATTGTGTATGAACCTGTCCGACCCTGCGATAAGAGAGTGACTCTCCCGGTCAGGTGTTCTCTCGCAATCATCCTCCTGCTGGTATCAGTAAATATTATTGCATCACTGCTGGGAACCCGGATGATGATCACCCTGCCTCTGATCGCTATCAGTGCGGCGGCTCCTGTCCTGTTCCTGTCAGGACAGAGATGGACTGTTCTTCGTGGAATTGACTGGGCTACGCTCGTCTTTTTTGCCGCGATGTTTGTACTGATGGAGAGTGTCTGGCAGACCGGATTTTTCCAGTCGTTTGTCGATGGAAATATGGTCTCCTCAGTACCGCTGATCCTTGTAATGAGTGTGATTATCAGCCAGTTTATATCCAACGTTCCGTTTGTTGCCCTCTTTCAGCCCATGATCCTGCAGGCTGGTGGTAGCACAACCGCCCATCTGATGGCCCTTGCTGCAGGGAGCACCATTGCCGGAAACTTAACGATTCTTGGCGCTGCAAGTAATGTGATCATCATCCAGAATGCCGAGAAGCAGGGCAAGACAATCTCTTTTATTGAGTTTACAAAAGTGGGTATCCCGCTTACGCTCCTCCAGTTGGTAGTGTACTGGATTTTTCTTTCTGTGATATGAGCCACAATAACAACCGGTACTTTCTCTCCCTGTCCACGCTCATCTGATACGGTGTCATTTTTTTTGGAACTACGCGAACATTAATGTTCAATGGGCAGTACATTCCCTATCCATAAAGAACTGACATGGATGCCAGAGCTAACTCCTGAATATGAGTGAACCTGGAACAAAAACCATGACCCTTTAGGGCATGCTGAATTGTACGGGAAGGCGTCCAAAATCCCCCAAATGCTTTTGTCTGAGGAATGGACTTATTGCATGAATGTAACCATAGATCGCATGGATTGTGTGAGTTGTGGGGCGTGCTGGAACACCTGCCCTGATCTCTTCGAGCAAAATCCCTGTGATTCCCTCTCACAGATTACAGAACCGTTCAGGTTCTGCGGTGATCGTGCAGAAGGCAATGTACCGGACAATCTGTTCCCCTGTTCGCGTGATGCGATGGAGCTTTGCCCTGTGCATATCATAACAATTACCCGGGATGCATCGGAGAAAATGTAATACCCGGTAATTATGCATCCTTAAGAAGAGGTGAAATTGTTCTATGCAGGATTCAGAACGGGAAGAACTCAAAGAAAAGGTGCTTGTGATCAATGATCTTATCGCCTACCAGACAGGGACTGTTGCCAGCAGGATGATCGTTTTTAAGAAAGCGGGGACACTTACGGTCTTCTCTTTCGATGAAGGGGAAGGGTTGTCAGAACATACCGCGCCCTACGATGCAATCCTTGAAGTCACTGAAGGGGAAGCTGAAATACAGATCGCAGGATCACCCTTTACCGTTCACACGGGTGAATTGATCATTCTCCCGGCGAATAAACCACACGCAGTATTTGCAAAAAAACGATTCAAGATGAAGCTCACGATGATCCGCGAGTGATCCCTTTCAGGATCCATTTTCCCGCTTGAATAACAGTCCGGCAGAAACTAAACGTTGCATCTTTTTTTTGTTATTTGGGTTGGGCATTCTTCATCATGGCGTATTATAGGGAAATTCAGGTCAACGGGACAGGAAATAAGATTCTGAGATAGACAATCCTGCGTAAGCTGGATGTTTTTTTCTGGTTTTTTATACTCTCTTATCCGATTAGATTTTCTAAATGATGTTTGTGAAAAAAGTCTCTACGGCCCGCTGAACATTTTTTATACCTTAAATCCAAAGTCAGGAACGGGAATAGTAAAAAATAAGGGGTAAGGGAAAATATGTCCCGGAATATGATGTCAGACACGTTGTGGGAAGTGCCGAATAGACAAAAACCCTATCTGCTCGCATTTCTTTTACTAGCGTGCGTTCTTCTCGGGATCGTCAATTACTATAATCTCATAAGCTCATTGCTGTTTATCCCGTCATCATTCGTAATCATCGTTTTTGCCGGGCTATGGTATGAACGAAAAGCCCTCTGGTTTGCTCTGTTTCTGGGTATTTTGCATATTGTATTAACCAATCGAGTATTTCGAATAACCCAACCGGAAGTACTTTATCTTAGAACTCCGAACAAACGGTATGGAATCTCTTGTTGACTTTGCGTTACAGGAGCGGTACAAGCAAGTAAAAGATCTCGGTGATCGACTGGGAGAACTTGCAACC
>JANXYM010000090.1 GCA_025350045.1 Methanomicrobiales archaeon
ACCATCGATCCAGTCGTTGCCATTGAGATCGAACGCACTCACCGGCTCATGAGTTGCAATCCACTCCATCTGGTTGAAGTTGAGGACGACATCAGCGAAATCCAGCAGGCCTTTTACAAAGAAGAGTAACGGTAGTTAAAAAAAAATTATTTTTTCTCCCGGTTCAGGACAGACACAAGCCCGCCGATAACGATGACTGCACCCAATGCGGTGACCGGGGATACCGGCGAGTAGGTTGTTTTTTTCACGGGCGTTGTTTCAACTGGTATAATTGTTGGGGTTACCAACGTCTGACCCGGTGCAGCAGTCATGATTTCCGTTGGCACCGGTACGGGCGTGGCAGTTGTGTAAAACGTCCCTATCCGGCTGATGGTGACCTTCGGCGTGATGGTACCGGAGATGTTTACGATCTGAAGTTTACCGGTAGCACTCTCCCGGTTCTTCAGTGCGTCGGCAAAATTGGGATCTATGCCCAGGGCTTTTTTAAAACACTCCAGTGCATCCTGGGGTTTTCCCAGCTGCATATAGGCGAGGCCCTTATTGTTCCAGACGGTTGCATTTTTTATCGTTATGGAAGTTGCCTGGTCAAAAGCCGTCAGGGCATCGTTGTATCTTCCCAGGT
Organism: Methanomicrobiales archaeon; assembly: GCA_025350045.1. GTDB lineage: Archaea > Halobacteriota > Methanomicrobia > Methanomicrobiales > Methanospirillaceae > Methanoregula. The sequence goes on from JANXYM010000090.1 coordinate 623, forward strand.
TCATATAGGCAAGACCTTTGCGGTTCCAGGATTCAATATTCAGGGGTTCAAACGCAGTGCAGCGTTCATACGATTTGATCGCTGCTTCTGACCGGTTGAGCAGGAGATAGGCATAGCCCTGGTTACAATACGCATCCACGCGGTTGGTCTGGACCAGGAAGAGCTTGTCATAGGCAGTGACCGATTCTTCGTACCTCCCGAGTTTGAACAGACTGAATGCCCGGGCATTCAGGGCAGTCGGTTCGGAAGCTTTGAACAGAAGCGCCTTGTCGGACAGGCTCATGGCTCCGGTATAATCTCCCAGTGCGTTTAAGGCTGCAGCCTTGCCGGCCATTGCGGCTGCATAATTCTTGTCCAGTTCAAGGGCATTATTGTAATACGTAAGGGCATCTGCATAGTTTCCTGCCAGGACTGCATTCTGCCCCTTGGTATACCATTCAAGTGCGTCCTCGGCATGCACACACGGTATCGCGAGGAGCGCTAAAAGAACGATTAAGACAATTGTTTTTGATCTCATAATTCCATGACGGAATTTCCCCTGATTGCAGATGAATCTATTCATTTTAAGAATTCCGGGTCTGGTGAAACGCACATCAACAGGAAATTCACTCAAGAACCAGGTAAATTATTCAATCGAGGGTTCCCCCACAGGGCACCTCAAAGGTACCGCAGTGAGACGCAGTTTTTAATAATTGTTCGTCATCAAAACCGCCGCGGGGGTGACCCTTCAGGGGCGGCGGGGTTCATCATTATGGAAAATGAGAGACTACTCCAATCTATTTGAATAGCTGAATTAATGAATAAAATTCTTTTTACTATTATTCTCTATCATCTTACCATGTTTTGGAGAGTGACCCCCTCTCACCCCCAGAGGGGGAGGCAGCCCAAGGGGTGGACCCCCTTGACCCTCTCATTTTTTTGGTTTTTCATGACGTACAAAGAGCCCCGTAAACGACAGCATTGTTCCCTTTAACGTTTCAACTATGCCCTAGTTTCTCACGGACTCTGGCTCCCTGCATGCACACTGGCCGATAGTGAGAACGACGGTAACAGCACAAAACGCCGTGGCACAGAATGTTACGAAAAAACCGGACGAGTCCGCGATCACCCCTGCAATAAAAGGGAGCAGGGCCATCCCAAGGTACGTTGTTGTGGAAAAAAGGCCCATTGCAATTCCCTGATGATCCTTAATTTCTGCAAGATACGCCATCTGGGCGATCATTACGACACCCGCAAGAGCCCCGATAACGATAAAACCCACAGGGGATACCACCAGGAGAAAGATGCCCCCAACCATCAGGGCTGCAGACCAGCGGATCGTCAGGACCGGCGGCAGAGCGATACGGGAGGCTGCAAGAACCGTCCCGATAGTAGCGATACTCATAAGGGCAATCCAGGTCCCGGCAAGATCAGACGGCATGTCGGAAAATTCCGGGTAGAGCGATGCAGCTACGCCCGTAATCCCGACAAGGATCACGGCAGAATACCAGAGATAACGGTATTTTAGTACCAGGGGCAGGAGAACGGGGTTCCTGCTGTCCGGTCTGACCACGGGAGATTCCCTGAGGAAAATCGCGGTACCTGCAGGGATAATCGCACACAGGGAAAAGAACACTATGCCAACGGCGGGATAGTGAAAGAACGTCCCGAGCCAGCCGGCTGCAACGAGACCGGAAACAAGCCCTGCGTTCAGCATTGCCATGAAGTACCCGCTCATCCGCTCATGATCCGGTGCAGAGTTGACCAGCGACATCGCGGCAGCAATAAAGCACCCGGCTCCCAGGCCTTCGACAAAACGGAGAGCGATCACCGGAAACGGCGATGAGACCAGTGAAAGCACGATGCCGCTGAGGATCGTGACGACCAGGCCAAGGCGGATAAGAGGAATACGCCCGATGCGATCAGACAGCATGCCTGCAGGAAGCGTGCTGACAAAGGCACCCAGGAAATATGCTGCATAGATGGCTCCCTGGAGGGTTGAATTATCAGCAAATGATGGCAGCACCGGAACGATGGCATTGGAAAGGGCCATCACTGCAAAGACCCCGAAAAAAAGCGTGAACCGGGTTATGGTTCTCATGGTTGCCCGGGTATCAGACCATGCGGTAGGTCTCAAGGTTCATGGGCGAGTGCGTCTCGATATGGTACCGTTTGTAGATGGAACTCGCAAGATCGATGGTATTGTTCTCATCGCCATGGATGCAGAAGATCTTCTCCGGGCGGGGTTGGATCTGGCCGATATAATTCATCAGCTGCCTGCGATCCGAGTGACCCGAGAATCCGTCGACCGTGATAATCTCAAGATTGATAGTGATGGTTCCTTTGCGTCCCATCGGCACCTCCCGCCACCCTTTCTGGATGCGCCGGCCATACGTACCGTCTGCCTGGT
>JANXYM010000069.1 GCA_025350045.1 Methanomicrobiales archaeon
GGCAAGACCACGCTGCTCAAGATCATATCGGGCCTCATCGCCCCCACTTCCGGGGAACTCTTCATCAACGATGTTGATGTGGTGAAGAACCCGGTTGCGCTCAAGGAAAACCTCGGGTACCTTCCCGAGGAATCCCGGCTCTACGAGACCATGACTGCCGAGAACTATCTCGCGTTCTTTGGCGAGATCTACGGGCTTTCCCCGCAGGAGATCCGGGTCCGGTCCAATCAGCTCTTCGCTGCCCTCTCGCTGGAGACGGATGGGAAGAAACTCGGGGAGTTCTCGAAAGGGATGAAGCGCAAAACGGCAATTGCCCGCTCGCTCATTCATGAACCCAGCTTCCTTGTCTACGATGAAGCCACCAGCGGCCTTGACCCGATGACCTCGCGGTTCATTGCCGATTACCTCCGCACGCTCAAGAAAGAGGGCAAGACGATCGTGCTCTCGGCCCACAACCTCTACCAGGTGGAGGCGATCTGTGACAAGGTGATGATCTTAAAGCGCGGAAAGATGGTGGCCTTTGGCACCATGAAGGAACTCCGGGAGCAGTTCGGTTCTCTGATGTACACGATCTTCTTCTCAATCGGTGATGCGGGCAAACTCATCGGGCATTCAAGAACCTACCGGCAGGAAGAGGGGCTCTTTGTGTGCGATGCGGAGAGCATGGCCGAGCTCAATGAATGTACCGGGCTTATCAGCGAAGCGGGGGGCAAGGTCGAGAAGATCGAGTCCCGGTACCCGTCGCTCGAAGAGATGCTGGTCAAGATTGGGAAATAAGTGCTGCGGGACAAATCCTTTTTTTTGAATTTCAGGGAATCCCGCTGGAACCGGTTTGGGTTCACAACGATACGATAAAAATAATGAGATTGCGATGTTTCCCCGCCTCAGGGCCTCTCTTTAGGCACGGCGGGGCAAGAGGTTTCACCATTTTCCCGCCGTTGATTTGCCGCAGGGGTGCCCCTTCAGGAGCGACAGAGGTTATCAAAATTGGGGGTCAAGGGGATGCTCCCCTTGGGATGCCGCCTCCCCCTCCGGGGGAGAGAGGGGGTCACCCTCATCGTTGTCGCAGAGATGAAGCGAATGACAAAGTGGTTTTTAACAAAACTAAAAAACGGATCTTTTTACCTCTTTATCCGCTTTTTTCACACAACCCGGACCGCCGCCCCGCTGTTCCGGGCCGTGGTGATGAGGGTAGTGCCCCCGCCCGACTCCTTCATGAACGACTGTGCAGCCTGTTCGATCGTGTTCATGCCGGTATCCCCGATTGCATACACCGTTGGGCCAAAGGAACTCATGCCTGCACCTGCCGCTCCGGCTTCCCGCATCTCCTCAAGAAGCCCGGCAACAGCCTGCGGCTGGAGGCCCAGTTCCACCTTCTTGAACCCGAGGGACTGGACCGTGTTGACCGATGAGCCGAACCGCTCAAGATCGTGCTCCACGATCCCGGGCAGCATCCGCATCAGCACCTCGTGGCAGAGTGCCTGCACCTCGTTAAGGGGCACCGGGCAGTGCTGCCGGAAGATGTCAGCCTCCTTAACGCCGCTCGCTCCCGCGGGTAAATCCGGTGTGGCAAGCAGGATCTTCCAGTCCTGGGGAAAGTCATGGCGGGCGATGACCGGGGGAGGGCGGACACCCCGCGATGCCGATGACGGCCGGAAATCTGTCTTGTCCCCCCCGGGCCCGAACCGGTGCCCCCCATCGATAATGAACCCCCCGTGTTCAAAGGCCGCGGTGCCGATACCCGAGGTTCCCCCCCGGCCGGCCAGCTGTGCCAGTTCCGAAACCGGTACATTTTTGCCATAGAGCTCGCAGCACGCCCGGGCGGTGGCAAGGGCCAGCTGCGAACCGCTCCCCAGACCCGTGTGAGCCGGGAAGACTGACCGCACCGTGATCGAAACACCGGCGCCGGCCTGGATCTGCCGGAGTACCTCTGACGCGATCCCGGTCAACCGTTCCTGGGTGGCGGTGTCGCAGCCGGTTACCCGGATGTCCGGGCTCTGCTGCACCTCCATCAGGATTCCCGGCTCATCGAGCGTGATGCCGATCCCGCCATCCACCCTTCCCAAACCCCCATGCATATCGATCAGGCTGACATGGATCCGGGACGGGGTGCTTACCACGATCCTGCGCTCATCCAGAAACTGGTTGTACGGGAACTGCTCCTCGATAAAAATGAGGGGCTTTTCCTGGTGGATGATCCGGTACTGCCGGCTGAGCACGGGCTCTTTTTTGCAGAGGGAAAATATGCGGCCCGTCTCTTTGGTAGCAGCAGTTACGCGGGCAGAAAGGATCTCGCGCCGTGCCTCGATACGGTGTTGTTTGATGATCCTGCCGATCGGGATATCGGCCATCATCAGGTCTTTTTTGAAGGACGGGGAGAGCCGGTCGACCGGCGTCTCGGATATCGCATAGATCAGCACATCGCCGGTCACGGTGTCCCGGAGTTCGACCACCCGGTGATTGACCGGATCGCCCTCCCTGACATCCACCCTGCCGGCGGTCTCTGCATCCGCCGGGACAATCTCCTGCACGAGTGTCTTTACCGTGACGGGATTTCCGGTGATCGTCTCCAGCAGCTGCGTTACAGAACCATCCGTGCCGAGCAGGATCTTCTGTACCCGTGACAACCGCCCTACGGTCTCTTCAATATCCCTGATATTTCCCGAGATATCCATCCCAACAACCTTATCGCAGGAACAAATAAGCGTAATGAAATACGGTCCTGGTTTTTCCCGGCACCGCACATTCTATTATCTTGCCGGGCAATCCTTCTGAACTGACAGACCATGACAAACCTGGCGGTCTTTGACCGGATGACAGACGCTGAGAAACGCGAGTACCTGGAATTCCTGCTCTGGCATTACCGGGTGGTGGATGCCTTCTGGTTCATCTCGGTTGCCGAGCATTATGGCCAGCCTGTTGCAGAGAAGTTCAACGAGCACGTGTGGGGCAAAGCCGGCGGTATGGCGGCAAAGGATCTCGTGCTGCGATTTGGCATTGTTGAGAAGGGACTTTCCGGGTTTGTCAAAGCGCTCCGCCTTTTCCCGTGGGCGATCATCGTCGATTATACCCTTGAGGAAAAAGAGGATGAAGTGATCATTACGGTACCGTCATGCCCCACGCAGGAGGCACGGATCCGGCGGGGACTTAAGGAGTATGTCTGCCGGGAGATGCACAGGGCCGAGTTTACGGGCTTTGCACGGATGATCGATGAACGCATAGTTGTGGAATGTGTGTTTGCCCCGCCGGATCCTCATCCGGAAGAACTGTTCTGCAAATGGCGGTTTTATCTCAGGAAATAAGACTTAACCAGACCTCTTTGTGTTCCCCGTCGTTCCGGCCTTCTGCCCGGGTGTCTGCCCGGCAATCGCAGCGATACACGCAGGAGTGAGTCGTCCCCGTTTGCCTACCACCTCGCCGCTCCGGATGGTGCGGATGCGGGTAGTGAGTACATAGCTTTCCTCAAAAAGGTCAAGCCCCCCTTCGGAAAAATCGTCGAGGGAGATCGGGATGCAGGGCGCATCGGTGGGTGGCCGGCTGCTGACCGGGCAGATCTGCACCTCCCCGTTCTCGGCAGCCGAGATCACAATGGCCGGGCGCGTCTTTGCCCCGCCCCGCTCTTCAAAAGCAACCGGTGCCAGTATGACATCGCCCCGCAGGTAACGCCCCATATCCTGAGTACTTCGGCGCCATCGGGCATAAGCCGTTTGATTCTTCAGAAGCGCAGGATTTTTCTCCCTGTATGGTTCATTCACCTACACGAACGATTGGTGAGAGGATACGTATGGGAGCAGCACGACCGGCAGCACAAACGAATGCACAACCAACAGCACGCGAGGCCTCGCTCCTGATGGGAGCGACCATGGCCATATCCATGATCGGAATATTCATCGGCATTTTCTTCCTGTTCATCAACATCGAGCTCGCTATCAGGATCGCGACTGCGGTACTTGCCGGCGTTGTGGGTATCATCAGTTTTGTCCGGCACTCGATCTATTACGAGTCCGACCAGGTCCGGATGGGATGGCGGCAGGAGCACAGGGAGTTCCAGCTCGAAGTCGGATACGCAAACCTTGCCATTGGCATCTGGGCACTGGTTGCAGCAGCGCTCAACTGGGGGCTTGTCTGCGGTGTGGTACTTGCCATCTATGCAACCTACCTCTTCTGCGCCCTCCTTCTCCACCTCTCGGAATCCCATGCCTGGGAGGAGCTCCACAAAACAGCTCACCGGTCACGGGCGATCAGGAGCGTGGTCTCGACCGGGTTCTTTGTCATTGTCCTGGCCTCTTTTGCCTTTATCGCCTTTGCCCACGCAGGGATGTTGCCGTTTATCCGCCTGTAACCGGCATGCTCTTTTTTTAATGGATCCTTACGTACGGTGCCCGGGTTGGTGCCCGGCCTGCCAGAACCGGAATTCTTAAAGCCCGGGCATACAACCAAGAAGAGTAATGACCCGGTGCGATCACTGCGGCAACGAAGTTGTGCTCCCGTTCTCCTGCCAGTACTGCGGGGGAAAATACTGTCCCGACTGCCGGTTGCCGCCCAACCATAATTGTGTTAATATCTCCCTCTGGAACAACAAACCGCGTCCTGCGGTAGGAATATCCTATGGAAAGGGTGGCGGGGCAACACCCACCGGTGGCGGGTATATCGCAGATTCAGGACGCGCTGCACAGAAGAGACGCGGAGATGGGATCCCGTACCTGAAGATCATGATCGCTATCATCGTCCTGATCCTTCTCGGGATTGCGGGGATGGTCTTAAGCGGATATCATTTGGGATGATGTAATCCTCTTTGTTGATTCCGGAGACTGCCTCCGCCCTCCCTGAAACCCCCCCTGAAAAATGCATTGGTTTTTCCCTTTTTGAGGTACACGAAAAGCATCAGGGAAATGTTCCATGCAGATCACGCGACTGTACACCGGCCCGGACAACCACTCGCATTTTGAGGATATCGATGTGCCTTTCGATCCCAAGGGACCGTTGGGACTGTTCACCGAGCCGATCGGTGCAAAGGCGGTCTTTTTCCGGGAGATCCCGCCCGGCTATGTGTATCCCTGGCACAATGTGGTCTGCCGGGAGTACGTAGTGACCCCGGACGGGCAGGCCGAGATCGAAGCGGGCAGCGGTGAGAAACGCCGGTTTGGCAGGGGGGCTGTCCTGCTTGCAGAGGATGTCTGCGGAAAAGGACACCAGACCCGGGCCATTGGCAGGAAACCCTGGCGGCAGTGTTTTGTGACGCTGCCCTGATCCGGACGGGTCGCCAGCGCGAATTTTCCTGTAAAAAAACCGCCGGAATATTAACAGATACAAAAAAAAATGGAACGGGAGCTTACCCCCTCAGGGGTAAGCGTGCACAGAGCTGATCAGGCAACTTCTGCTTTCTGGAGCAGGAGACGACCGCTCGATGTGAGCCGGAGTATGATCTCCTTGCTGGATTTTCCCCCATCGAGGTATCGCTTGGAGAGTAAGATACGGACGCTTGACCTGATACTGCTCTCCCCGTGATGAGGAAGAAGCTGTTCCACCACATGGGTTATGTGGCATCCTTGCTTATCGCCGACTGCCTGAAGAATGTGAATATGGATGGGATCAGGCACAAAGACATGCGGGGTTTCAAATGATATAGCTTCCATAACTTGAGCCTCGTGATAGGATTAACAGTGCACAACATACCCTGGCAGGCATTTTTGTGACCGGGTTTCCACACAGGTATTGGACGTATGACATGAAGTAACCATTCATAAAAACACCCGGGAAAATATTTTTTTATTAAACTATGCGTATCGGAAGTCAACGGGCAGTTTTTTTTATCGGTCCGGTCCACCATACTATATCTTTATCTCTCATGCAGATCGAGATGGGAAGCATGACAAAGAACGAGCATGCAATGAAGCTGGTGGATGAATCAACGGGACTTATGGAATGCCTTGTCTGCGGAGCAAAGCACAACGCGGTGATGAAACCCGGTGCTGACGGGAAGTATCTTCCCGAGAACTGGGAGTGCGTCAACAAGTGCCGGTTGATTCACCACGATGAAAAACCGGCAAAAAAATAACCCTCTTTTCTCCTGCCATCCGGTCTGACCACAAGAGATTCAACTGACGCAGGATTATTCCGGATACTCTATGTCCGTTTGTAAAAAACCCGTGAGGCTGCCTGAAGCATGACCCGCGGAAAAAAACCCGAAGCTGCGATTGCGGAGGCGAAAGGATTTGCAGAGCGGATGGGATACCGCTGGACCGAAAACCCGCACACGGACCTGGCGTACGATTTCGAGATCTTCAAACCGCTGAATTTCCGGCTGGTGAAAGTCCGGCAGACCCGGTTCCTGATCGATCCCGAGGCATTCTATGAAGACCTCTTCCCGGACGAAATCCGGGGGCTCCGCGAGCTCCCGTTCCCGCCCTTCATCCTCCGCGAGCTCTGGCTCCGCACCCGGCACGAGCGGACCTGGCGCAGGCTCGTGGTACACGATTTCGCAGTCACGGAGATCGGGTGGTGGGGGCCGGATGATTACACGAACCCGCATGCCCGGTGAGTCTTCCCTGCCGGGGAACCCCTCCCCCCCGCCTCCCTGCGACGTCACCCTTTTTTTGGATCATTTCTCCGACGGAGGCCCGCAAGAACGGTCACCCGGGGGAACCGCTCCAGTGGAACTGGTGCCAACGCCCGACAAAATTCCTCTTCAAAATCGTTTTTTTCGAAAAATAACGGTTTTAATAAGGAAACGACCGGCCAATTTAGCGGGCTTTGGATGGGCGGGGAAAATGGCACAGGCACCAGCAGGTTTGAGGGGGGGTTTTGCCATCCGGGAGCGAATGTGACCGGAAAACCCGATCTCCGACGGAAAACCCGGGGTGAAACCGGGAACTGCGGTCCCGGTTTTTGGCCCTGCAATAAACAGCCTCGTGTCACCCGCCCGCGGATCTCATCAATAATAATTTTCGCCACCCGGACTCAAGAGCCGGAAAAAAGGGGAGCCCTCTGCCCTCACCAGGAGCTCAGGCCCCGATTTTTTTATCGGCACCGGTTCTTGCCAAATCCCGCCAGGATCCTGCAGGAAGGTTTCGGAACCGGTTGTTCTTACCGGGGGAATCTTTCCACTGCAACCGGCAGATCGGCCGGTCACTTCCCGGAATCTATTTAGTGGTGGAGGTGTGATAGTGCACGTAAGCAGACAGGACATCAGCATGTGGTTTGAAGTACTCACTTTCATCTTCGGGATATCCTTTGGCTATTTTCATCATGGCAGGGAAGACTATACGGGTCTCCTCCGGAATGGCGCACTCACCGGCGCGGTACTGGGTATCCTCTTTGTCCTCCTCTCATTGTCTCTGGTTCCCGGAGGCCTCAGTCTTGATGCAGGGTTCCTTGGGGTGTTTGGCGTATTTCTGGTGATTATTCTTTTTGTGATCATCTTTATCGTGGGCGCTTTTATTGGTGACAGGCTCGAGCGTGTCAAAAAAAAGTAACGTTCCCGGGTGCAGTGATGCAGTCACCTGCCTGACCTTTTTTCCTAACCCCGGGACCGGAAAAATCCTGCCCCTTTCCCCCCATCCTCATATTCCCCGCTGACCAATCTCTTACCAAAGGAGCATACCAGACCATGAAGATCCTCGCCATCCACGGGAGCCCCCACACCACGCGCAGCACAACGCGAAAACTTGCCGGTTTTATCCTTGAAGGTGCAGCAGAAGCCGGAGCGGAGACGGATATGATCGATCTCTGCGATTGCCGGGTCACACCCTGCACAGCCTGCGAGGGCTGCTCGTTCAATGGCATTTGTGTATATGAAGACGATCTCCCCTCCATTGCTGAGCGGATGAATCAAGCCGATGGGATCGTGTTCGCATCACCGGTCTACATCGACAATGTCTCCGGCCAGATGAAGATCTTCTTCGACCGGCTGGCAGATGCGATGCACTACCAGCTGCTTGCCGGAAAATACGGCTGCTCGGCTGCGACCACGCACACCTCCGGGGGAGACGAGGTGGTGGCATACCAGAACCATGTACTGAATTATCTTGGCGTGATTTCAGTGGGTGGACTTAGTGTCGCAACGGGTGGGGATGCAGAGACCATTGATAATTCAGCAGCATCAGGGCGGGAGCTGGGAAAGAAACTGGCCGGGGCAATCCGCTATGGATTTTCCGATCCAAAACAGGAAGAAGAGATTGCCGGCAACAGGATTTTTTTTGGGGAACTGGTGATCGGGAACCGGGATTTCCGCACGGAAGAGTACGAGCGCTGGGTGCGGATGGGCTGGATCGGGTAAGCGGTTCATCGAGGTTTTCAGGATTTGTTGCATTATTTTTCCTGTCATTCACGTATCCTTTGCAGCAACGATGAGGGTGACCCCCTCTCTCCCCCGGAGGGGGAGGCAGCCCAGGGCGGGCATCCCCTTGACCCCCCCCTTTTTTTGTCGGATTTTTGTATGGACTTTCTGATGGTTGATATACTATCGGGGAGTGCCCGGGCGACCAGAGGGGAAGCACGATGTGCAAAGAGCCCCTGATAGCGATTGCCTGGTTATCTCCCGGTTTTCAACCGGGCCGGTTCTCTAAAAAAAGTTAATAGTCTCCTGCCAGAATCTCGAAATACGCCTGAGGGTGATTGCAGACCGCACATTTCGCGGGAGCGGCCTTATCCTCCACCACAAATCCGCAGTTCCGGCAGTACCATTTCACGGGAGCTTCAGCCAGGAAGACGATTCCTTTTTCCATATCTGCATGCAGTTTTAAAAACCGTCTTTCGTGGTGAGCTTCAACGCTTGCGACAATCGTAAAGAGCCGGGCGATCTCCCTGAACCCTTCCTTATCCGCAGTTGCCGCAAAAGCCGGGTAGAGCGTACCCCACTCCATCTTCTCGCCTGCCGCTGCTGCGGCAAGGTTTTGACGGGCAGTTCCCATCGTGCCTGCCGGGTACGCGGCGGTAATTTCCACCTCACCTCCTTTGAGCTGTTTGAAGAATACCTTCGCGTGCTCTTTCTCTTCCTCAGCGGTCTGCAGGAAGATTGCCGCTACCTGTTCGTACCCTTCTTTTTTTGCCGCACTTGCAAAGAAGCTGTAGCGGTTCCGTGCCTGCGACTCACCGGCAAATGCAGCGAGCAGGTTCTTTTCGGTCATACTCCCCCTGAACACCATGATCTGGCCACTCCTTTTTTCGTTCCTGTCCGTTATTGAACCCCACTGGTTACGACCGGACCGGTACCGATAGTATTTCCGTTCCTGCGGATAAGCTTTTCACCGGCCCGCTTCCTGCCGGCAGGCATATATTATATTGCAGAATGCGATTAGTGTTATACGAGCAATGTATACCATACTTTACGTTGATGATGAACCGGAACTTCTCGAACTGGGCAGGCTTTTTTTGGAGCAGTCCCCGGATTATTGCGTAAAAACCCTGGTTTCAGCAGAGGAAGCACTGACCTCCCCGCTCATAACCTCCTGCGATGTCATTGTCTCGGATTACCAGATGCCGGGAATGGATGGTATCGCATTTTTAAAAGCCGTACGCGAGCGGTTTGGCGACATCCCGTTCATCCTTTTCACCGGGCGCGGGCGGGAAGAGGTGGTGATCGAGGCCATCAATTCCGGGGTTGACTTCTACCTCCAGAAAGGGGCAGACACGAAATCCCAGTTTGCCGAGCTCTCCCACAAGATCCGGATGGCTGTAGAACGCAAGCGGGCGGTGAATGAACGATCCGAATCCGTAAAACGGCTCAGCTCGATCTTCCATGCAAGCCCCATCCACCAGATGATCACGGAGTTCTCCTCCGGCAGGATCCTCGATATCAATGACCGGTTCTTAAACGATCTGAAACTCTCCCGCAGTGATGTCATTGGCAGGACGATGGATGAGATCGGCCTGTTCGTTGACAAGCCCGGGAACTCGGCGATAATCGGACAGCTGGAACGGGAGGGGATGGTCCGCAATGCCGAGCTTCTCGTCCGGGCCCGGAGTGGCAGGACCTACACCACGCTCACCTCGTTAACCCGCGTGCAGGTCCAGAACCAGGATCTTATTTACACCCAGTCCGTGGATATCACGGCGCAGAAAAAGGCGCAGCAGACGATCAACGCCCTCCTCAATGCGCCTCCGGATGTCTCTTTTATGATCGATACCCGGGGCATTATCCTTGCTGCAAATCAGGCGGCCACGATCCGGTACGGCCTGCCCGTGCAGGACCTCATCGGCAGGGATGCATATACCCTCATCTCCCCGGATCTTGCTGACCTGCGGCGGATGAAAGTCAATGAAGCGATCAGTTCCGGAGAATCTCTGGTGTATCTTGATGACCGGACCGGGCGATCCTTTGAGAACCACCTTTACCCGGTTATCGGGCCGGAGGGAGAAGTGGCTGCAGTCGCGATCCATTCCCATGATGTTTCCGAAGAGCGGCAGGCAAAAGATGCATTGAAGGAGTCCGAGGAAAAGTACCGGCTGGTGGTGGAGCACAGCCATGATACCATCTACATCTACCGGAATAATCACTTCCTCTTTATCAACCGGCAGGCCGAGGAGCTCAGCGGTTTTTCCCATGAGGAACTCATGCACCGGGAGCTCTGGGATTTTATCCACCCGGATGACCGGCAGCGTCTGAAAGAGTCGGCAGTCAAAAGGTTTGCAGGAGGACATATCTCCTCTTCATTCCATGCACAAATCCTCCGGAAGACCGGCGAGGTACGCGAAGGGGAATTCTATGTTGACCTCATCGATTTCCTGGGAGAACCTGCGATCCTCGGTATTGTCCGGGACATCACCGAAAAGAAGCGGGCAGAAGAAGCAATACGGGAACGCGAGGAGCAGCTCCGATCGCTCTCTGACAACCTGCCGAGCGGGATGGTCTACCAGCTGATCATCGAGCCCGATGGCAGGAGGCGTTTTGTCCATATCAGTGCCGGAGTTGTTCCTGTCAATGAGGTGACTGCCGGAGAAGTGCTGCGGAACCCGTCGGTGATCTACAGCCAGATCGTTGAGGATGACCGGCTCTTGCTTAAGGAAGCAGAAGACCGGGCTCTGGCGGCCATGTCCCCGTTCAGTTTCGAGACCCGTATCCGCACCCCTTCGGGAAAGGAGCGGTACGTACTGCTGCGCTCTGCCCCACGTCCGCTGCCCGGTGGAGGAACTATCTGGGACGGCATCGAGCTCGATATCACCGCATTGAAACGGGCAGAAGAGGAACTCAAGGTGGCGTACGACGAGCTTGCAGCCTCACAGGAGGAGCTCAGGGGCCAGTTCGATGCGCTTAAAACCGGCCAGGACCTGCTGCAGGAGAGCGAAGAGAAATACCGGATGCTTGTGGAGCATACCGAAGACGGGGTATTTATTGCGCAGGATGAAAAACTGCTCTTTGTCAATGGAGCCTTCTCTGCCATGTGCGGGTATCCTGCGGAGGAACTCACAGGAAAACCGTTTTCTTTCCTGGTGGCACCAGAAGACCGGGAGATGGTCCTCTCACGGCACAAAATCCGCCTTTCCGGCAATTTACTTCCGGAGATCTATGAGTTCTCCCTTATGCACCACGATATGACCACTCGTATCCGGGTAAAAATCCGTGTCGGAGCCGGGTTGTACGGGGGCCGTCTTGCAGCTATAGGGACGCTTCACGATGTTACCGAAGAGCGCAGGAGGGAACGAGTGCTCGCGGAGAGCGAGGAGCTGCACAGGAAGATGGTTGCCGCGATTCCCGATATTGTTGTCCAGGTGGATCTGGACGGGAATATCATGTACCTCAATGAGAACGGGGTGAAGATGACCGGCTTTACCCGTGCGGATGAGGTGACCGGCACGTCCATGTTCTCGTTCTTTGCCCCCGAGAGTCTCCCCCTGGCCATGGCGAACACCCGGCTGATGTTCGAACGCCCGCTGGGTCCTGTAGAATATTCCTTCCTTGCAAAGGATGGCACCCGACTATCTCTCGAAGTGAATGGGGATGTCCTCAGGACCCCGGGGGGCACCCCGTACGGCATGGTCTTCATCTGCCGGGATATCACGGAGCGCCGTCTGGCGGAGAAAACATTGCGTGAGAGCGAGGAGAACTACCGGCTTATTATCGAGAATATGCAGGATGTCTTCTACCGCATCAACCGGGATGGCATCATCACCATGATCAGCCCCTACGGCGCACGGCTGGTCGGCTTTGATTCAGCCGATGAGGTCATCGGGAAGTACCGGGCAACGGACTTTTATGCCGATGCCAGAGAGCGGGACGAGTTCCTTGCCTACCTTCACCGGGAGCGGGTGGTCAGCGGGTATCCCCTCACCCTCATAGACCGGCATGGGGTGCTGCACTACGCCACCGCGAGCAGCCGTCTCCTCTATGATGCGGACGGGAAGGTTGACGGGATTGAGGGAATTCTCCACGATTTCACTCCCCTCAAGCAGGTGGAGAACGCCCTCCGGCAGGCAAACCGGCAGATCACCCTCGTGTCAAGCATCACCCGTCATGACATCCGCAACCAGCTGATGGCGCTCACGGGCTGGCTCGAACTCTCGCGGGGCTCGGTTTCGGACCCGGACCTTATGCTGGAACTGATCACCAAAGAACAACGGATTGCATCGATCATCGAAGAACAGATCAATTTCACCACGTTCTTTGATGAGATGGGGGTAAAAGAACCGGTCTGGCAGGATCTGGCCACTCTGATCCGGAAATCAGAGGCCGCTCTCCCCTTTCATGCAACCCCGCTGGTGCTGGACATTTCCGGCATTGAGATCTTTGCTGATCCGCTCTTTGAGAAGGTCTTTTACAACCTGTTTGACAATGCGCTCCGGTATGGCGGAGAAGCCCTGACGACTATCCACGTGGCTGCACATGAGGAAGGATTCGATCTCGTGCTGGTGGTTAAAGACGATGGTCCAGGTATTTCAGAAACCGATAAGACCCGCCTGTTTGACCGGGGGTTCGGGAAGAATACGGGCCTCGGACTCTTCCTGGTCCGGGAGATCCTGGCTATTACCGGTATCACGATACGGGAAACCGGTACGCCCGGAAAAGGTGCCCGGTTTGAGCTGCTGGTTCCCCGCGGGGGGTTCAGGATGAACACTATTTCCCGGTAATCCGTCCGGTTCCGCTATGAACCGCCAGGTTTGCAGGGTATCAGCCCTCTGCATTACCCCGTCCTGAACCGGGTTTTCTAAAGAGAGAAATGAATGTTCTCCTGACTTCCGCAATTATATATATCATAACTGTTCTTGAGGATACTATAGGACCGTTCAGATGTTCTCCGTCCTTTACGTGGATGACGAGCGCGATCTGCTTGAGATCGGCAAGCTCTTCCTTGAGCAGTACCCGGATTTACGGGTAGATATCCACATTTCGGCAAAAGAAGCGCTCGCTTCAGAGAACGTCGGAACATACGATGCCATAGTCTCCGATTACCAGATGCCGGAGATGGATGGCATCGAGTTCTTAAAAACGGTGAGGGGTAAGTACGGGGCTGTCCCGTTCATCCTGTTCACCGGGCGGGGTCGCGAGGAGGTGGTGATCCAGGCCATCAATAACGGTGTGGACTTCTATCTCCAGAAAGGAGGGGATGTCAAGGCACAGTTTGCTGAGCTTGCCCACAAGATCCGGCAGGCGGTTTCCCGCCGGAAAGCCGAGATCTCCCTTATCGAGTCCGAGAAGCGGCTTACCGACATTATCAACTTCCTTCCCGACGCCACGTTTGCGATCAACCGCGACGGGATCATCATCGCATGGAACCGGGCCATTGAGGAGATGACCGGTCTCCCTGCGGATGCGATTCTCGGGAAAGGGGATCACGAGTACGCCCTGCCGTTCTATGGGGAGCGGCGCCCGATTCTTATCGACCTGATCTTTGAACCCGATGAAGTCATCGAACAGAAGTACGCCCACATAGTCCGGCAAAAGGATATCCTGATAGCCGACACCACACTGCCCCACCTCAAGGGAAAGGAAGTCACGCTCTTTGGCAAGGCCAGCCCGCTGTACAACAGCCAGGGTGAGATTGTCGGCGCTATTGAAGCCATCCGTGACATTACCGTCCAGAAGAACGCGGAAGATGAACTCCGCGCTGCGTACGAGCAGATCACGGCCTCTGAAGAAGAGCTCCGCGACCAGCTCGATGTGCTGGAAGGAAGCGAGAAGAAGATTCGTGAGAGTGAAGCCCGTCTTCGTTACATGATAGGCTTCTACGAGAAAGCAAAGGGCCCCGAACAGGCACTTCTCGGGTATGCGGTTGAGGGGGCCGGGGCAGTCACCGGAAGCCCGCTCGGCTACCTGGCCTTCCTGAACGAGGACGAGAGCGAACTGTCCATGTATGCCTGGTCACGGTCAGCGATGGAGGAGTGCTCTGTCCGGGACAAGCCCCTCGTGTACAAAACCGAAAAGACCGGTCTCTGGGGTGAAGCGGTGCGGCAGCGCCGGGCCGTGATCACCAACGATTACGCGGCGCCGGATCCCGCCAAGAAAGGGTATCCCCCGGGACATCCAGAGATCGTCCGGCACATGAACGTCCCGGTCATGGACGGTGGCCATATCGTTCTGGTTGCAGGTGTTGCAAACAAATCTGCAGATTACACCGATACTGATGTCCAGGAACTCCTGCTCCTTATGCAGAGCCTCTGGCTGGTCGTCAAGAGGCGCAGGACCGAAAGGGAACTCCGGGAAAGCGAGGAGAAGTACCGCGATCTGTTCGAAAACTCCGTGCTTGGGATCTTCCGGACAACAACGGAGGGAAAATTCTCGGCCATCAATGGTACGTTTGCCCGGATTGCCGGCTATGATTCGCCGCAACAGATGATGGAGGCAATCAGGGATGTCCGTACCCAACTCTATGTCCACCCGGAAGACCGTGATCGTTTTGTGAACGGGTTAAAGACTGACGGATTTGTGAAGGATTTTGAGGCACAGTTTTACCACCGCGACGGCCATGCGGTCTGGATCATGATCAATGCCAAAGCTATGCGTGACGTGCAGGGAGAAATCCGTTATTACGAGGGCACGATCGAGGATTTCACTGTGCAGAAGAACACAAAAGAAGCCTTCATCCGGGAAAAAATATTCTCCGACGCGGTTCTGGAAAGCATCCCCGGCCTTGTGTATCTCTATGACAGCGACGGGAAGCTTGTCCGCTGGAACAAGAGCCACGAGACGGTCTCGGGTTACACAGCAGAAGAACTTGGGCGGATGCACCTCCTGGACTGGTTTAAAGGAGATGACGAGGCGACTCGTGTCATCAGTGAGGGGGTCGGGCGAGCGCTGAAAGAAGGGCAGTATTCAGCTTCAGCGAACCTGCTGACAAGGAGTGGGAAGAGGATTCCTTTCTTCTTCACCGCAAAGAGGCTCGAGATCGAAGGAAAGACGTACTTTACCGGTGTCGGGATCGACATCACCGATCGGCAGCGGGACCAGGACGAGCTCCGTGCAGCATACGAGCAGTTGTCAGCATCGCAGGAAGAGTTGCAGGGCCAGCTGGATGAGCTGGTCAGCAGTGAGCGGCGGATCCGGGAGAGCGAGATGAAATACCGGGAACTTGCCGAGCTCCTGCCCCAGATGGTCTTTGAGATGGATCCCGATCTCAGGGTGACGTATGCAAACCGGTACGCACACTCTGCGTTTGGCCTCACCGGGCAGGATCTTAAGCAGGGTTTCTTCGCACTCTCGTGTATCGATCCCGGACAGCACGAGCGTGCCCGGCGGGCTCTCGAAAATCTTATTGCCGGAAACCCGGAGGTAAATCCTGAGTACACCGCGATCCGCCAGGATGGAACCACATTCCCCGCCCTGGTATATACAGCGCCGGTGTATAACGCGGGAGCGCTGGCTGGGTTCCGGGGCGTGATCATCGATATATCCGACAGGAAGGGCACAGAAAATGCATTACGCGAAAGCGCAGCAACACTCGCGAGCATCTTCCGGGCAGCGCCGGTCGGGATCGGGCTGGTCTCAAACCGGATCCTGCTCAAGGTGAACGACCTGCTCTGTGCAATGACCGGGTATTCGGCAGAGGAACTGATCGGCAGGAGTGCCCGTATCCTTTATCCCGACGATGAGGAGTTTGAACGGGTAGGCCGGGATAAATATGAACTGATCCGGAAATCCGGTACCGGCACCGTAGAGACCCGCTGGCAGCGGAAAGATAAGGATATCCGGGATGTCCTGATCAGTTCAACCCCGCTGGATCCGGAGAACCATGCAGCAGGTGTGACCTTTACCGTGCTGGATATCACTGACCGGAAGCGGACAGAAGATGCCCTCCGGGAGAGCGAGGGGAAATTCCGGGACATTCTTGAAAATATCCAGGATGCCTTCATCCGGTCTGGCCGGGATGGCCGTATCATCATGGCCAGTCCTTCTGCAGCAACCCTGCTGGGGTTTGAAAAACCTGAAGATCTCATCGGCAAACCCATGTCCGCGTTCTACAGGAACCCGGAATTGCGGCAGGTCCTTCTCGATAAGATGGCAAAGGACGGGAAGATCGTAGACCAGACAATAGAATTACAGAGGAACGATGGCTCCACGTTCTGGGGCTCTGCGAATTTCCACTGCCGGTATGATGCACACGGGGAGATGGACGGTGTCGAAGGCTCACTCCACGACATCACGCTGTACCGCTCCATGGAACGAGTTGTCCGCGAGGCCAACCACAAGCTGAATCTCTTAAACCGAATGACCCGGCATGATGTCACAAACCAGCTTACTGCCCTGCAGGGTTTTGCCCAGATCGCCGCCATGAAAAAAGGCGACCCGGTCATGGCCGATTACCTGGCCAAGATCATGGCGGCGGCAGACACGATCGCCCGCCAGATCGAGTTCACCCGGACCTACCAGGAACTGGGGGTGAAGGCACCGGCATGGACCACGGTTGAGGATGTCATTGCCCACGTGGAAAGCCGGGTTCCGGTAACATTCTCCGGCACCTGCAGGGGTATTGAGATCCTGGCGGATCCTATGCTGGAGCGGGTCTTTTTCAACCTGTTTGACAATGCGGCCCGGCATGGGGGAAGGGTGACGGAGATCACGGTCCGCTGCGAGCGGGAACCCGCGGGGATTCTTGTGATTGTGGAGGACAACGGTACCGGGGTTGCAATTGCAGAGAAGCAGAAGATCTTCGAGCGCGGGGTGGGAAAGAATACCGGTCTTGGACTGTTCCTGGTCCGGGAGATCCTCTCCATCACCGGCATCACCATCCATGAGACCGGTGTGTACGGGAAAGGGGCGCGGTTTGAGATCCGTGTCCCCGAAGGGATGTACCGGTTTGTCAAAACCTGAAAAAAACGTATCCTCCTTTTTTTTATCCTGCCTCTCAAGGATAAACCTTGAAATATGAAGAATGGGCATTCACTCACATAGCACAGGTACCTGTCTGGGGAGATGGAGCATGACCAGGGCATCGGTTGAGTTGCGGAAGTTTGTTGCACCGGAGTTCATCATCGGGGCGGATGCCCGGCTGCTCACCGGGCGGTATGCGAAAAATTTTGGTGTCGGACATGTCCTCATGGTTACCGGTCCCAACATCATCTCCGCCGGGTGGGTGAAAGACGTGACCGGGAGTCTTGATGCAGAAGGTATCGGCCACACCCTCTTCTCCGGAGTTTCCCCCAATCCCCGGGATTTCGAAGTCACGAAAGGCGCAGCACTGTACGAGGAGTCCGGTTGCGATGCAATCGTTGCTGTCGGGGGTGGCAGCCCCATAGACTGCGCCAAGGGAATAGGGATTGTCGTCTCGAATAAGAAAAATATACTCACGTTCGAAGGGGTGGACAATGTAGCAATACCCCCTCCTCCGATGATCTGCATTCCCACCACGGCCGGGACCGGTGCCGATGTCTCCCAGTTTGCCATCATCAATGATACCGGGCGGCGGGTCAAGATCGCCATCATCAGTAAAATGATTGTACCGGACATCGCGCTTGTCGATCCGGTTCCCCTGACCACCCTCTCTCCCGAGCTCACCGCCCATACCGGGATGGATGCGATCACCCACAGCGTGGAAGCCTATGTCTCGAATGCCAGTTCCCCGGTCACCGACCTCCATGCACTGGAGTCCATCCGGCTCATGAAGGAGCACCTCGTCGCAGCGTACCAGGACCCGGCATCTATTGAGGAACGGTACCACACCATGCTCGGGAGTCTCCTTGCCGGTCTTGCGTTCTCGAATGCGAGCCTCGGGGCAGTCCATGCCATGGCCCACAGTCTTGGCGGGTATTCGGATCTGCCCCACGGGGAATGCAATGCCCTCCTGCTGGAGCATGTGGCCGAGTTCAATTTCGATGCCTGTCCCGACCGGTATGCAGCCATTGGCGCTATGCTGCAGCCATCTCATGCTCGTGGAAAGCCGCAGGGGGCAAAAGAGGATCTTGTCCATGCTCTCCGCAGTCTCCGTGAATCGTTGGGTGTGACGGACCGGCTGTCAGATCTTGGGGTAATGAAGAAGGATCTCCCCGAGCTTGCAGGAAAAGCGATACGTGACCCGTGCCTTGCGACCAACCCGAAGAAGATGACCGTTTTGGATATTGAGCGGATCTATGAACGAGCACTCTGAAGAGAATCCCGACTGGGAAACCCAGCGGAACCGGATCATCGGCCTTGGCGAGACTTCCCTCCGGAAGAGTTACTACCCCGAGCTCCGGCAGCGCATCCAGGAACTGGAGAAGAAGAACCGGGAACTGCAGGAAGCATACACACAACAGACCGCAGTTGATGAGGAGTTGCGCCAGCAGTTTGAGGTGACCCGTAAAAAAGAGCAGGAACTCCTGTTGAACGAAGAGCGACTGATAATGGCGCAGGAAATAAGTCATTCCGGTTGCTGGGAATATTCCTTTGAAACTGACCAGATCTGGGGGTCTGCCGAAGCACTCCGCATGTATGGATTCCCTCCGAGCGCAGGGTACCACACGCTGGCGGAGATTGAAGCCTGTGTCGAAGATCAGGCACTGGTCCAGCAGGCATTTGCAGACTTCATCAACGGCAGGAAGGGATACGATGTTGAGATCGTGGTTAACCCCCGCGATGGCTCACCCCGGAGGGAGGTACGCTCCATAGCCCGGCTCGAAAAAGATGAACGGGGCCGGCCGATCCGGGCGGTGGGGGTCATCCAGGACATCACCGAGATCAAGCGGGCAGAAAAAGCGCTCAGGGAGAGTGAGGAGCGGTACCGGAGCCTGGTCGAGATCACCGATACCGGGTATCTCGTGCTAGACATACGGGGATTTGTTATTGATGCCAACGAGGTCTATCTCCGGCTCACCGGCAGGTCATCACTCACCGACCTGATCGGTCACCCGGTCACTGAATGGACCGCTCCCTATGATCTTGAACGCAATGTCCGCGAGGTGGAAAAGTGCATGAAGAGCGGGTATGTGCGTGGTCTTGAGATCGATTATGTCAAACCGGATGGCACGATCCAGCCTGTTGAGATCAATGCTACGGTATTTCATGCAGATTCCGGTGATGTGATCCTGACGGTCTGTCGCGATATCTCGGACCGGAAGCGAACCCATGTTGCCCTGCAGCAGGCGCGAAACAAGTTAAATCTTTTAAATGCGGTCACGTTCCAGGATATCCAGACTGCAACCTTTTCTCTCTCGGCTTACCAGGAACTGGTAAAGACCATCATCACGGATGCAAAAGCAAAGTCCTATATCGGCAAGCAGGAAATGTTTTTGAAAAAAATGGTCGATACGCTGGATTTTGCCAAAAATTACCAGGAGATGGGCATGCACCCGCCCCGCTGGCAGAATGTGCACCAGGTCTTTCTCTTCGCCATATCCCATCTCGATTTCCTGCACATCAAACAGCACCTGCAGCTCGATGATATGGAGATCTTCGCAGACCCGTTGTTTGAAAAGGCCCTCTTCAATCTCATGGAAAACGTTCTTTCTCACGGAGTCAATGCTACCGAAGTGACGCTCCGGTTTGAAGAGAAACCCGACCACCTGATGCTTTTTATCGAGGACAATGGCGTGGGAATTCCGACAGAAGAGAAGAACATGATCTTCGACCGGGGGTACGGGAAAGGGACCGGACTCGGGTTGTTCCTTGTGCGTGAAGTCCTCTCGATCACCGGTGTAACCATCAGGGAGACCGGGATAAAAGGGCAGGGGACACGATTTGAGATCACGGTTCCCAAGGGTATGTATCGCCATTCCGGGTAGGAGCGGCACTGTTTCTTTTGTGAGGAGATTTCTTATCGATCCGTTCCTTTTTTTAACTCCCCGGCTCCACCATCCGTCATGACACCGGCATCCCTCCCCACCCTCTTCATCTCGCATGGTGCCCCGACCCTGCCGCTTGAACGCGGTGTGCCTGCCCGTGAGTTCCTTGCAAGGCTCGGTGAGCGTTATCCGGGTATTACTGCGGTCCTCTGCATATCTGCCCATTGGAATACGCCCCGGCCTGCCGTGAATGCGGTGATGAAACCCGCGACCATGCATGACTTCTCCGGGTTTCCCCGGGAACTCTATGGGATCACGTACCCGGCACCGGGAGACCCTCATCTGGCCAGCCGGGTTACCGGTCTTGTCGAGGCAGCAGGACTTCCCTGCGATACTGATACCGGACGCGGTCTTGATCACGGGACATGGGTCCCCATGATGCTGATGTATCCCGAAGCAGGGATACCGGTCGTCCAACTCTCCATCCAGGGCCACCTCGACCCGGCCCGCCACCTCGCGCTCGGGGAAGCGATCGCCCCCCTCCGGCACGAGGGGGTGCTTGTCATCGGGAGCGGGGGTGCAGTCCACCCGCTGGGTGATCCGACGCTGGCACTGGGTGAAGGTATTCCCACAGACAGCCGTGCAATCGCGTTCAACGACTGGCTGAACCGTGCAGTCACTTCCGGTGACACCCGGAGCCTGGTCCACTATCGGGAATTCGCTCCTTCAGCAGTCCACGCTCAGCCCTACCCCGACCACTTCATGCCGCTCCTTGCTGCACTCGGTGCAGCCGGGCCAGGGGCAAAGGGGACGATTCTCCACCAGAGCTGGTACTGGGGCAATCTTGGTATGGGAGCGTTCGAGTTCCGGTAAATGGTGAACCCCGGAGGGAGCAGGGAGGGGGTCTGGCGGTGTACTTTGATCTCCGGATCCGGGATCAGGGATGTTGCACGTCTCCTTCCCCCGTCCGAAAATTGCCGGTGTAAATATGGTCCTCGAATGGCAGGTATCCCGCACTGAAAGAGTGGTCGGGAGAGTCGTGCATTTTACAAAGTACACCGCCCGACCCCCTGTATCCCCTCTCACAATCCGGCCCGGATCAGCGTGTGAAAACAGGCATTTCTACGAAGGAAACTGCGGTAAAGAGAACGCGTTTTTTAGTCACCTGTGTCTTGGGTGGTCGGGCAGTGTACTTTGAGCTCTACAGCGGTCATCATCGTGATGGGATGCCAAAAGTGCAGCTCTGGAGCCAGACAAAATAAAAAAACTCCCGCAAGAGTCAGAAACAACCAAAGAAAAACGGGCCTGAAGGGATTTGAACCCTTGACCTGCGGATTAAGAGTCCGCCGCTATGCCGAACTAAGCTACAGACCCATGCCTGTTAGACCTAATTAAGTGGTCGATAATGCCGAATAAAGGTTTTGGATACCCATACCAAAGAATTCCTTAATACCCTTGAATCGTACATCTTCTGTTACATGCCTGAACCAGCCCCGTTTGAACAGCCGCAACCGACAAAATACTGCATTTTCGGGTGCGGCACGAACGGCTACAATATTATTCTGGAACTGTTGAAAGAGCAGGAGCGCGTGATGGTCGTGGACAAGGACGAGTCCCGGGTACGCCATCTCCGCGACCAGAAATACGATGCGTACCAGCGCGATGTTGCTTCTTCTGATATGTTAGTCGGCCTTCCCCCGTTCGAGATTGGGTTTGTCATGACCGGTGACGGGGATGCAAACCTTGCGGCAGTCCAGACCATCAAGAAGCGGTACCCTTCCGTGCAGGTAGTTGCCCGTTCGGTCGACCCGGTCAATGGCCAGAAGCTCACCGCAGCCGGGGCCGAGTTCGTCCTCTACCCGCAGGAAGTGGTAGCCCGTTCTGCAATCCTCCAGATAAAAAAGCAGCACTCCAGCCGGATCTCGGCGCGACTTTTTACCCTGCTCGCCGGCTGGGAGGGCACATTGGGGATCATCACCCACAAGAACCCGGACCCCGATGCGATCTCATCAGCACTCGCCCTCGCCGAGATCGCCAAGCGGGCCAACCCCAGGAGTCTCACCACCCGGATCTTTTACGAAGGCAACATCGGCCACCAGGAGAACCGCACCTTTGTCAACCTACTCGATATCAAGATGGAGCACCTGACTCCCGAGGCTATGCAGCAGTGCAACTTCCTTGCCCTCGTGGACTGTTCGGGACCCGGTGCCAACAACGACATCCCGCCCCAGACGAAGATCAACATCGTCATCGACCACCACAAGGATGGCAAACACGTAGCAACGCAGAGCACATTCGTCGATATCCGGCCCGGTGTCGGGGCAACGGCAAGCATCCTCACCCAGTACCTGCAGGAACTCGATGTCCCTGTCGACAAGCGGGTGGCAACCGCTCTCCTCTACGGTATCCGCACGGACACCAAGGAGTTCAAGCGTAACGTGACCCCGCAGGATCTCAACTATGCGGGCTTTTTGCTCCCGCTCACCGATGCAGACCTGCTCGACAAGATCATGTCGCCTTCCATGTCGCAGGAGACGCTCGATGTGATCGGCATGGCGATCCAGCAACGGAAGATCCAGAGCGGCTACCTCTTCTCCTGCGTGGGGTACGTGATGAACCGTGACGCCCTTCCCCAGGCCGCGGATCTGCTCATCACGCTTGAAGGGGTGAATACCGTGCTCGTGTACGGGATCACCGACAACGCGATCGTGATCTCGGCCCGAAACCGTGATATCCGGCTGCATATCGGCAATGCACTCGCTGAGGCATTCGGGGAGATTGGGGATGCAGGCGGCCACCCTAACATGGCAGCCGCCGCAATCCCGCTCCACTATTTTGGCAGGGTGGAGAACAAAGAAGCACTCTTAAAGATCGTGATCGAGCCGATCCTTCAGAAGTTCAAGAACCTTGTGGGCCTCGAGAACGAGGGACGAAAGAATGGAGTTTGAGGACTGGGAACCCCACTACTGCGAGATCCTTTCTTACTTCGGGTTTGATCGTAAAGGCGATGAAGAGGCAGCCCGGCTGCTCGCCTCGCTCATGCCCCGCGACAACCTGCTCTCTCTTGCCGCCCTGACCTGTGACAACCCGGTCACGGTCTGCGGCAATGCACCCCGTTTAAAAAACGAGCTGGATAAGATCCAGGGAGTGGTCTTTGCTGCCGATGCAGCGGCCGATGTGCTTGATGAGCATGGCATCCGACCGGATGCAGTCTTTACCGATCTCGACGGTGCCAGCGACCGGCTCCTTGCGCTGAACAAAGAGGGCACGATCGTGGTTGTGCATGCCCATGGCGATAACATTGCGCTGCTGAAATACTGGATCCCCCGGTTCGAAGGCCCGCTGGTCGCAACCACGCAGGGCACCCCCCTTCCCCACGTGCACAACTTCGGCGGTTTTTCCGATGGTGACCGGGCGGTCTTTGCGGCCGATGAACTCGGCGCTGACCCGATCACGCTCATCGGTTTTGACTGCGATGATGAGGATGTCGATCCGGTGAAACACGGAAAACTCCTCTGGGCCCGGAAACTGCTCTCCCTGATCGGTCACACCGTATGAGCCCTGTGGCAGTCATCCTTGACGGGTACGTTGACGAACCTGCATGCCTTGGTGTGCCCCCGTACCTCTCGCCGTACATCCGCACGGTGGCCGGGGCCCTGACAGCCCATGGGTATACCGTGCAGTACCTGACCATCGACCAGCTCCGCCTCGATCCTCTGCGCACGGCGGAGCTGAACCGGGCCGGCCTGCTCGTCATGATCGCCGGTGTCACCGTGCCCGGGAAATATCTGGGTGGTACCCCCGCTACGCTGACCGAAATCCAGCAGATCGGCCACATGGTACGAGGGCCAAAGAAACTCGTTGGCGGCCCTATCGGGTTTGGCTATGCTGCGGAAGGGGGACAGAAAGCGATCCGGCAGGTGATTAGCGGGTTTGATGCCCTGCTCACGGGTGAGCCGGCCATTGCGCTGGATAATTATCTTGGCGGGAATGAACCGGCAGGGGCTCTCGACTACACCCGCACGGATCCATGGAGTGTGGCGGGCAGCGGGATTATCACGCAGCACCCCGATTACCCGTACGTGATGTGCGAGCTGGAGACTGCCCGGGGCTGTGCCCATGGTGCTACGGGTGGCTGCTCGTTCTGTACCGAACCCTTCTACGGCAAGCCGAAGTACCGCAGCATTGCGGGAATTACGGCTGAAGTGGCAGCGCTTCATACCCACGGGGCCCGGCACTACCGGGTCGGCCGGCAGCCGGACATTCTCGCGTACGGGGCGGGAGCCGGGGAGTACCCGGCACCCCGGCCGGAACTGCTCGACAAACTGTTCTCCTCGATCCGACTTGCAGCTCCTGAGTTAAAAACGCTCCACATCGACAACACCAACCCGGCAACTATTGCCCGGCACGAGGAAGAGAGCCGCGAGGCGCTTGAGGCGATCATCCGCCACCACACCTCCGGGGATGTTGCTGCATTCGGCATGGAAACTGCTGACCCTGCCGTGATTGCGGCGAACAATCTCAAGGCGCAGCCGGACGAGGTCTTCCGGGCGATTGAGATCGTGAACGAAGTGGGGGGAAAGCGCAGGGATAACGTGCCCGAGCTCCTGCCGGGCCTCAATTTTGTCTGCGGGCTTGCGGGCGAGACAGAGCAGACCTATGATCTGAACGGGCAGTTCCTCATCCGGGTGAGGGACGCCGGCCTGTCCGTCCGGCGGGTGAACATCCGGCAGGTGATGCCCTTTGAGGGGACGCCCGTGTACACGAACAACACGCTCGGCAAACACGAGCAGCGGTTCAGGGCGTTTAAGGAGTTTGTCCGGAATACGATTGATCTCCCAATGCTCCAGCGGGTTTTCCCCATAGGTACCGTGCTCCGCGATGTGCGGATCGAAGTGAGTGGTGATCTGTCGTTCGGGCGCCAGTTGGGATCCTACCCGATCCTGGTCGGCGTACCGCTCACACTGCCCCGGAACACGGTAACCGATGTGGTAGTGGTGGACTGGGGGATGCGTTCGATCACGGCATTGCCCGTGCCGGTCGGGATAAACGCCCTGTCGGCATCGGCAATACGGTGGCTGCCCGGTGTGGGAAAGAAAAAAATAGCGGCCGTGATGGCAAAACGGCCGTTTGCCGGACTGGAAGCGTACCGGAAGGTGGCGGGAAGTTCAGCTATTGATTCGCTGATGCGGTTTTAACGTTCAGCGGGCAAACAATTGGGCGAAATGAGGTAGGGAAAAAAAGGGCTAGTATTTTTTTTGATTATTGTGGTACCCGCTATGACCGCTTCTTTCTGAAGATCAGGAATATGCCCGCAATTGCCCCGATTATCATTAATAAATCCGGGGAGGAATATTTTGGGGTCGGCTGAGGTTTGTTTGCATCAGCCAGCTTCTGGACTTCTGCAGCTTCGGCAGTCCTCCCCAGCTTCTTGAGAAGGTCAACCTTCTCTTTGAGCAGGTTGTAATGTGTGGGTTCATCCTCAAGAAGAGTATTGACGCAGTCAAGGGCTTTTGCATTATCCCCGGTCTTCTTATAAATTCTCTCTTTGCTTGCAAGTACGGTCCTGATATTCTCCCTTGCAATCGGGGTCATATCCTGCTTTCTCAGCCCCTCAAATACATCCAGAGTTTGTGGTTTATTATATCGTGCATCCTTTGTTGACCATTCAACTTCTTTATCTTTTAATGCCATGCCGTAATTTTCAAGAGATTTGTCGTACGCATGCAGGGCATCGACAAAATTACCGCTCTCTTTATACTGGTCTCCGGCGAGCTTCCAGTCATCGCCATTATATGTCCATTTCGGTTTTGCAAACCCGAAGATCAGGTCCCCAACCGATGCCTTCTGGTCCATATTCTCATTCAGTGTAAGTTCTTCAGCAATGACTGGTGCAATACACACGGAGATAAGAAAAAAAGCAAAAAAAACAAACCCTATTTTTTTAAAAAGCATAGTGAAAAGGTACTGGTAAAAACTATAAAAAATATTCGAATTTGTGTCATTATAAAAAGCCGGGATAGCCTGTACCTGAAGTGCACAAGTCTCAACGGGAATCCCATGAATAAATTTTCCGCCTTTCGTAAAAAAGGAGAATGGATTCTCCCTACTCAGGGTAAAAAACATCATAAAACGGTATAACAATTTTTTTTAATCAGGAAATGATATATCTGAACAGGTTTTTTTATGTTTTGTGGCGAGTGTGGGACGCAGAATCCCGATACCAATACGTTTTGTAAAAATTGTGGGAAGCCGCTGAAGCGATCTCCGGCACAGGCTATGGCTCAGGGCTCAGCACCCCCGGCATCCGCTCCACCTCTCGCGCAATCTTTGCCAGTCATAGCGGAAGCACAGGTTCGGACGGAACCAGCGCCCTCATCGGGTTTTTTCGGATCGCTCAGGCGCAGAAAAGCTCTGGTTGCGAGCATTGTCTGTGGTGTGCTTTCCGCACTTGTCCTGCCCTACCTGCTCGGAGCTCTTGCCATAATCCTTGGTATCTGGGTAGTGCACAAAAAAGATCTCCGGGGATTTATCGGGATACTTCTTGGTTCCGTGGTTATACTTCTCAATTATTTCTATCTGGTAATTTTTCCATAGAGTATTCCGATAAACCCCGGAAATTTTAAAATAAACGGAATTGATCCAAACGAGATAACGAAAGGACGATTATTCCCACTATTTTCTTGTTGTGTCCTCTGCTTTTTAAAGATTTTTAGAAAG
>JANXYM010000084.1 GCA_025350045.1 Methanomicrobiales archaeon
CAGGCATTGGCCACAAGGAAGCGGCCAGGCTCTGCAAGGATCTGCATGTCTTTCGGAAACAGCCGTTTGATCTCGGCAGTCAGTTGTTTGGCAAGGATCTTAAACGACTTGACCTCCGGGTTGTATTTCACGGGAAAACCGCCACCGATATCGAGGATACGGAGTTTCTTTCCCGTTCGGGTTTCCACTTCATTGATGATGTCTGCAGAGAGTTGCAGGGCCTGGACATAGTTCTCAAAATTGGTGCACTGGCTGCCTACATGGAAACTGAGACCTTCCACAACGAGCCCCATCTCAAATGCAGCAACGATCAGGTCAACGGCCTCACCCGGATGGGCGCCGAACTTTGACGATAGTTCGACGAGAGACCCGGTATTTGGTACCCGAATTCTGAGTATAAGTCCCGCATGCGGTGCATGCTGGCGGAGTTTCTTGAGTTCTTCAAGGTTGTCGAAAGTAACTAACGGGTTGTATTTATCGAGCGCTTCTAAGGTCTCTATCGGCTTGATGGTATTTGCATAGATTATTTTATCCCAGATCCAGTCCTGTCGTTCCTTTGCAGGCATCTTTTTGATATTTTCATAGACGATCATGAACTCCGGCATGGATGCAACATCGAAACTGCTGCCCATCTCAAAGAGGGTTTTGACTATTTCCGGGTTCGAATTTGCTTTTACGGCAAAATAGACCTGGACTTTGGGCAGGTTCTCCCGGAATTCCCGGTAATTGTCACGGAGTTTTTCATGATCGATAACAAAGATGGGTGTACCCTGTTCTTTTGCCAGGTTCTGCAACAATTCCTTACGGGAATCGCTGATATGGTGTACCCCATCATCGGTCCCTTTCTTCTTTCTCTTCTTCTTTGCATCGACTGCAATTTTTGTCATTACATGATTCATTCATTGCACAAATAAGAAGTTTTTGAATTGCCAGACATCCTTGCGGTCATAATCGTTCTCTGGATTCTCTTTGAAATAGACCGTACGGTTTTTTAACGGGGTCCAGTCTGAAGCGCCTGAATAGAATTCGCCCAGATATGGCCTTGCAATGTCCAGCACAAACTCATGGGGCAGATCATCGGGAAGACAGAACCCACGCCTGGGGTTTTCTATCATCCACATGACCGCAGTGACTATGCCAAGGCCAACCTGCACGGTAGTTGCATTCTGGCCGGGTGCCAGGGTCTTTGCTTCCTCAATAGAGAGGATGCTACCCGTCCACCAGGAGTTATAGGGGTGACCCATCAGGAGCGCGCCTAAAGTATCCGAACCACTGATAATTTCCCGGTCATTTAAAATTCGCAATTTAGGCTGCAGCTCATAATTTCTCCCCCGGAGTTCATGGAGCGATGCGATCGTGGCATCGCAGGGCTGGTACGCGTAGTGAACGGTTGGCCGGTAGATTGCTTCGCCATCTTTCCAGACCGTCCATCTGTCTGATATGCCGAATGCTTCACCGTGCCGGATAACCATTCCCACAATCTCGTGGTGGGGAAGCCAGGAGCGCACCCAGGTATTGATCCCCATCTTTGCCA
Source organism: Methanomicrobiales archaeon (assembly GCA_025350045.1). Lineage (GTDB taxonomy): Archaea > Halobacteriota > Methanomicrobia > Methanomicrobiales > Methanospirillaceae > Methanoregula. The sequence continues at coordinate 1,535 of JANXYM010000084.1, forward strand.
GCAGGATCTCGTTCTTTGGTCCTACAGGGGGTATCGTGGCTTTGTCCGGCAGCTCTTTTTCATGGGTTCCCCACCCGATCTCGGCCGGAGCGGTCCCCTCTTCCCGGAGTCCTTCAATACACCAGGTCCCGACAAATTCATCGACGGTCTTGGGTGAGCGGGAGATCTGGGTATCTCTTTCTGAACAATGGATCACCTTGATACCGGTTTCCATGGCCAGCCCGGCAAAATTCTGCTCCAGGATCAGATTTTTCATTGTATCCGGATCCGGGGCGATACCGTCGGCTATCATCCGGCGTGCGATATCGCAGAGTCCCTGCCGGGCAAAATGTGAGATCAGGCCGGGATTTGCCCCATGATCTACTACACACGTAGGGCCGTCATGCCAGTCTTTCGTGAGTTCATGGAGTTTCATTTGCCGGAAATAGAGGGTCTTTTCATAGGGGCTTGCGGTGAACTTCTCGGCATCGGGATCCCAGGCTTCCACCGATGTGTTTACGTACATGACATTGTGGCTGTGGCACCACTGCACCAGTTCACAGCAATCGATATTCCACGCAAGATCGATTAAGAGACCCCCATCGGAAAGGTATTCCGAGAGAATTTCATTCAGGTTTTCCCGGGTGACCTTTCGCTTGAAGAACCGGAGACCTCCGGTTGTCCATGCCTTGAGATCCTGGGCCTTGTTTTTAAAATCGATGATGGTAATATTTTCAAGCGGTATAGTTACATGCCGGAGTAAGATGGGCAGTGTACACTTGGACACGGCACCATATCCGATAATCAAGACCTTATTTTTAAACTCCAATCCGACCCCCCGGTTCACCAATCCAGCAACCGGATCTTTTCGTAGGAATTAGTCATAATACATGATAAACTGTTGATAAAAACGGGAGTTGTTCTACCGGAGTATTGTCAAAGTAACCGTGAAATGAAAATTGTAAAAAAAAATTACGATATCATCATCATCCCCGTAATTTTTATAAAATCTGCATCCCGGCATTTTATCTTAGCCGGTGTGGCATTTTCTTTGCAATCCGGTGTGCAGAAAACACCGGTATTATGTTTTTTTAAAGCAGCTGGGATTTCCCGTTTCGTTTCCTCGTAGGTTGTGTGCCCGCAAGATGTTTGCAGGGATAAGAAAAACTCATCTACACGCTTATGTCCGGCATTACCTGTGCAAGACCATAAAGAAATGTGCCGGTTGAATGGCTGATTTTTTTTTAGGATTATCGAATTATTGTTTTTCCCCTTATGGCTCCCCGTTTATTAAAATCTTGTCTCACCTTACCGTATTATCCGGTATCCCGCACAGGAGAGAACCTGCTCCACGTACTCTTCCCAGTATGCTTCGTCCGGGATCACAACCCCGGCAATCTTCTGGTTCCAGAGCCTGCGGAGACCGTCATTGGTGGTGGTGAAATACCGGGTAGCGTCGGTTACTCTGCCAATCCGGTTACCTGCTGAGTCCAATACAAGAATCCGGTAACAGGAATACTGGCGGCAGAGTCCGGGCCGGGACGCGTGGACAGAGCAGACGAATTTTTTATTGCTGTTTTCCCGCAGGAACGGGCATGCCATCGGACGGGATGATCTGATATCGTGCATCCGGAACAATTCCCGTTTTTCGAAGTCTAATGATACAATACGCTCTTCTCCGGTGACGGAGAATCCAATCCTGAAGGTGACCGGGTCAAGCACATCCTGTATTTCGATGATCTCACCCATGGAGCTGCAGCACTCCCCGCATTGCTGACAGGTAAACACCAACAGTTACGCCTTGTTACTCTTCTTCTTGTGCGGGATACGATATATCCAGCGTTCCGGCATTAAAAAAAAAAGCGGTTACTTATTTCATGGTAGTCCAAGTACTAGTAAGGTGATTCCTATTGTCAAAACGGGCAGTTGACATGACGTTCCAGGCTCTCTATACGCTTACTGATCTCCGGGTAATTCTTCGAGAGACCGCACCGCAGCACGAGCTGGATGACAAACAGCGGGAGCAGGCGAATCGGCTTTTGGAGAATCTCGAACGGCAGGTCTCTTCATTGAAACAGGAGATGCTGAAATGAGATGCGCAAGCGGTATTGAGGCGCGGCAGGTGGATGAGCTTGCGATCAATATCGATCCCATCCAGGTGGGGGGCAGGCTCACGGGCGATGCCATGAAAGCCGTGATTGCCTATGGTGACGGTTACTCGGTCTGTGATAACTGCCGCAAGCCCAACCGGCTCGACTATATCAGCAAGCCTCCTATCGCAGACTTTCATAAGGATGTTGCCGCATGGCTGAACATGGATGCCGTCCGCACGGTGCCCGGTGCACGACGGGGATTCCAGGCAGTTGCCCATACCTGTGTCCAGAAAGGAGATCCTGTTCTCCTCACTTCGCTCTCCCATTATACTGAGTTCCTTGCAGTGGAAGGGGCAGGAGGCATTGCCTGCGAGATTCCCACGAATAACAATCGCATGGTAACTCCTGATGCCGCCGCTGCAAAGATCGAAGATGTGAAACGACAATTTGGCAGGGCGCCCGCTCTTGCTTTCATCGATCATGTCGACTACCAGTTTGGCAATATGCATGACGTGAAAGCGATCGCGAAAGTCTGTCACCAGTACGATGTCCCGGTGCTCTACAATGGTGCCTACACGGTTGGTATCCTGCCGGTGGACGGCAAGGAGCTAGGCGTGGATTTTGTGGTGGGTTCCGGGCACAAGAGCATGGCCGCCCCTGCACCGTCCGGTATTCTTGCGGCAACCACTGAACGGGCAGAAGAAGTCTTCCGCACAACGGAGATTGTCGGTGATGTGACCCAGCGGAAATTTGGGATCAAGGAGCCGGAGATGATGGGCTGCACATTGATGGGTGTCACGCTCATCGGTATGATGGCATCCTTTCCTCATGTAAAGGAACGGGTAAAACATTTTGACCGGGAACTGGAGAACAACCGGATCGTTGTAGATGGTCTTCTCTCGGTTGTGGGGACAAAGATCCTCTCGGAGATGCCACGAAAGCACACCCTGACCCGGGCAGATACGATCGGTTCCTTTGACAAAGTGGCAGAAACGCACAAGAAACGGGGCTTCTACTTCTCGAGTGCACTCGAGGAGAAGGGGGTGACCGGAGTCATTCCCGGCGCAACGAAAGTCTGGAAGTTCAACACCTATGGCATGACAAAGAAGCAGGCAGTGTACCTTGCGGAAGTATTTGTCGGGATTGCAGAAGAGAACGGGCTTTGAGGTCAACAAATAATCCTATCGGTAAAGATCATTTTTCTTTTTTTGCCAAGGGAATTATACCCGATTGCCGCCGGGTAGTGCGACCTTTCGTATTTTGCTGTAATTTTTTTATTTTTTTCTAACCCCCGGGCATCACTATCGCAATGTGGGGATGCCATAGCGGCGGGGGCGTGCCAGCATGACCTGAAAGAGCGTCAGGAAAAACGGATGTTCTCTCCAGAGCAAAGGACCGTACTATTTTTTTGTCTGAATTTGGGTCTTAAAAAAATGTGATTTTCACCGGTAACATTCCCCATGCTGGGAGAGGTCGAGTCCGACATACTCTTCCTCCTCGCTCACTCTGAGCCCCATTGTCTTGTCAACGGCCAATGCGATTATGCAGGTAACAACAAATGCGTATATGGTCACAACCACTGCCCCAATGATATTAGCCGTGAACTGATGGACATTTCCTTCGAGCAGCCCGGAATAGCTGCAGACGGCAGTTGTTGCAAAGACTCCGGCAAAGATGGTGCCCATAAACCCTCCGACCCCGTGCACTGCCCAGGCATCGAGGCTTTCATCCATCCCGCTTTTGATCCTCCAGAGCATTGCTTTGTAACAGACGATCCCGGCAATAGCCCCGATTAAGACCGCAACGAAGGGAGTGACGTACCCGGCAGCAGGTGTAATGGTTCCCAGGCCGGCCACTGCTCCGGTGACCATGCCCAGGGAGCTCGGCTTGCCATAGTACCAGCTGATCGCCATCCATGAGAGTGCGCCCGCAGCAGCAGCAGTATTGGTCACGACAATTGCATTCACCGCCATACCGTTTGCAGCAAGCGCACTACCTCCATTGAAACCGAACCAGCCGAACCAGAGGAGGGCCGCCCCAAGCAGGGTCATGGGGATATTGTGCGGCTCCATCGAGTACTGTCCATAACCGGCACGCCTGCCGATGACAATGGCAAGGGCGAGTGCGGCAAACCCGGCACTGATGTGAACAACAATTCCCCCGGCATAATCAATGCAACCGATCGATGCAAGCCACCCGCCTCCCCAGACCCAGTGAGCGATGGGGTCATACACCAGCGTTGTCCAAAGTAAGGAAAAGATGATAAAAGAGCTCAGTTTCACCCGCTCAGCAAGACCGGATGTAACAATTGCAACGGTGACTGCCGCAAAAGTCATCTGGAAGAGCATGAAGAGCAGCGGAGGATACCCGGCGTCTCCCGTATTCATACTTACCCCATTCAATCCCAGCATTCCCAGATTGCCGGAAATACCGGCAACATCCTGGCCAAAGGCCAGGGTGTACCCGATAAAAATCCACTGGATGCTCACCAGGGCAAATGCCACAAAGGAGAGCGAGATCATCGAGATAAAATTCTTCTTCCGTACAAGTCCGCCGTAGAAAAATCCTACGCCGGGTGTCATGAGCATCACTAGCGCTGAAGCTGTAATAAGCCAGGCAATAGTGGATCCACTGTCTGCGACCATTCAATCCCTTCCATCTTGATGTGAATGATTTGTTTCCCGCACCAGAGCAATGTCACCACACGCAGAGGGCGGAATTATGTACCAAATCCGGAGATCAGTTCAACGTGGTACTACATAAAATGGAAGGAAGGTGCATTCCACTATATTTAAATATTGTGTAATTAATTCAAACGATATCCTTTTACCGGTTTTTACTCCCGTTTTTCCGGGAATTTTTTTTTTACGAAAATATCTCCCGTTTACTGGTAGTTTTATTAACCGTGATACCCTACGATGGGATTGTTATTGCTATACATCCGTGAGTACAACTGCAGGAGGATGGATGAATGTTTGAAAAGCTGGATCTTACCAAGACTGTCGATAATGAAACCTATGAAAAACCCATAGGTGACTTAAAAGAGCGCCTGAGTATTCTCCAGCGGACACTTCGCGATCTCAATATTCCTGTTATCATTGTTCTTGAAGGGTGGAATGCTGCCGGCATCACCATGTCCATCCACGAGATCATCCAGTCGCTCGATCCCCGTGGTTTCAACCTGCATGCAATCGACAATCCCAGTGATGAAGAGAAAGCCCGGTCATTCCTGTGGAGATTCTGGCTGCGTACTCCTTCAAACGGAAGAATCGCCATTTTTGCCCGCAGCTGGTACAGCAGGGCACTGGCAGAAAAATTATCCAGTATTGGCTGGAAAAAATCCATGAAAGATAAGATCTATTCGATCAACAATTTTGAACGGCAGCTGGCAGATAATGGCACCGTTATCTTCAAATTTTTTTTACATATCAGTAAAGAAGACCAGAAGATGCGTCTGCTTGTGCGCGAACGAAACCCGCTGACGGCCTGGCTCGTGACGCCAAAGATCTGGAATTTCCATCGCCATTATGATACCTATCTTCCCATCATCGAAGAGTTCATAGAAAATACGGATACAACTTCTGCCCCCTGGCATGTGATCGAAGCAACTGACCGTAAGTATGCTATCTTAAAGATATACACCACTCTGGTAAAAACCCTTGAAAAGAAAGTTGCTGAAACACAGGTCACGCAATTACGGAAAAGTAAAACCAGAAACATAGTCAAACCTCCCAGAATCTCCATACAGCGAAGATCATCCCCGGATTCGCCTCACTCCAAGGAAGAATGCCAGGATCTGCTCAACAATCTCCAGATCGAGATGCTGGAACTCCATTACCTTCTTTTCAAGCGGAAGATCCCGTTCATCATTGCCTATGAGGGCTGGGATGCAGCGGGAAAAGGGGGAAATATCATGAGAATTGCCCGGTACATGAATCCTTTAGGATATGACGTGATTCCTGTTGCTGCCCCCACACCGAATGAAAAACAATACCATTATCTCAGGAGGTTCATCAAGCATTTTCCCCGTGCAGGTCACATAGCCATCTACGATCGCAGCTGGTATGGCAGGGTGCTTGTCGAACGCGTGGAAGGGTTCTGTTCCGAGAACGAATGGCAGCGGGCGTACCAGGAGATCAATGAGATGGAGCTGGATTATGTGGAGAGCAGTGGCGGGGGGATGCTCAAGTTCTGGCTTGAGATAGACAAGGATGAGCAGCTCAAACGGTTCAAACAGCGGGAAGAAGATCCTCTCAAGCAATACAAGATCACCGAAGAGGACTGGCGGAACCGGGAGAAATGGGACCCGTATAATGAGGCGGTTGATGAGATGCTGGCAAGAACCAATACCCCGTATGCCCCATGGGTTGTGATAGAATCCGATGACAAATGGTATGCCCGGGTCAAAGCATTAAAAACCGTTATCAAAAATATCGAAAAACTTCTATGAATCTTTTTATTTTGAAATTTTTGGCTCTGTTGAAAGCCTCAAAAAAGAGGGAGGTCAAGGGGACGCTCCCCTTGGGCTGCCTCCCCCTCTGGGGGAGAGAGGGGGTCACACTCATAATTACTAAAAGAGTATAACCGAATTGTAGGAAGAAAAGGATTTCTACGGAGCTAAATTTTTAAACCCTGCTGTGGACGCGATTCGGGCCCATGAATCCCGACAGGAATGGATCGTGAAGTCCATAGGTATTAGCCAGACTTTCCTCCTCCTGCTGATATAATGTATTTTTCCAACAATAAGTATCAAAAAAGATAATAGGACTTCATCCATAACCAATAGCTATGAAGCTCACTGAAGCTCAGAAGGAAGAAGTTACCGGAACCGTGCAGAATTATGGCACGGCGTACCGGAAGAAGGACATAAAAGCGTTATTGGCTCTATTCTCTCCCGGTATCAGCGGGTTTGGCAGCGGACCGGATGAAGTTATCCTGGATCGTACAGACTTTACCCGTCAAATCAAGCGTGATTTGAGCCAGGCGACGATCCTTTCGGTCGAATTTTCTGGCATGAAAATTTTTGGTGAGGGCAGGATCGCGTGGGTAACTTCGAGGAGCTCTATTACCTTTACGATTGACGGTACAAAGAAGCAGACCATGAACGGCAGGACGACGATGGTGTTGCGGAACACCGGGAGCCGGTGGGTAATTGAGCAGGTCCACTTCTCTGTGCCCTGTGTCGAACAGTCTCCGGGGCAATCGTTTCCCGTCGCGTAAATCCTACCGGATACGACAGGGATGGACGCGTAGATCCGGATAGGATCAAAATCCCCGGTGAAGCCCGGCACCATTTGCCCACCTGATCGCGTCTGCATATTCCTTTCCAGTTATGGCCTGAGAAGTGCCCCATATTCCGCCTTTTTTTTAACAAGGGGATGTTGCAATACTGACATTGGCCAACGGTACTGGTCCATGACATTTGCCTACGAATCATGCAAGATCTCTTCTGCAATCCATGGCAGGTTCCCGTCACTGCCTGCCAGATTCTCCGGCAGCACCAGGTGCCGGATGATCAGGCCTCCTGTGGCAATTCCCTTTTCAATCACGAGATCACCCGCCTGCCGGTGTATTTCCGAAATTGCAGCGTGCATAACCTCTGCGTTGTGGGGAGCATCCGAAAGGGGGAGTGCCATATCATTTCTCCCGTACTTTTGCATCTGTCATGCTGATATCCACAATCATGTCAGGGAGCCGGAGTGTTTCTGCTGAATCACATCCCCCGCTGTAATACACCTGCTGAAATGGCCAATCCACGTTCTGCTGCACGACAGCGCCGAGCAGCTGCGGGACGACAGGTGGGGGTGTGACAATGTTGATGTTGTGGCAACCCTGTGACTGAAGCCGGCACATCATTCCCGCACGTTTCTCAGCAGAAACCTCGTTTCCCCGGTCACGTTGATTGATATCTGAGTTCAGGCAGAAAGCAGCATGCAAGATCGCCGTGGGTGACAACGAGGGTTCCCGACCCCTTACTCTCGACAAGGGGTGGCTCTTCCCCAAAATGGGGGCCGTACCTTGCAATAACCGGAAGCATCCCGGTCTTGCAGCATCCTTTCTCGTCGCGCGTCCGGTTAACCCGGCACTGGCGCGGGTAGACCGTACAGGATAGCAGCAGGCCATTGGCACCGGCTATTGCGTTCAGACATCTCTCCGGATTCATGGAGGGCGATGTACCCAGGACGATCACTCCGCCGTAGTGTCATCAGAAGTGGAAAGATGATGATAGAGTTCTTTAATCGTTGGTTCTACCCGGCAGGGGTGTTGAGGTATCCGAAACAATCTCGCAGTTCAGGGCTGTCACATACTGCAATTCCGTGCATGCCCGTGTAACGATACTATCGATATCCATCTTCTGCTCGCATGCAAGTATGGCTTCCAGGACCGCAGCGGTTGCGGGCATCTTCGGTACCGCCCGGCAGGCAAGATCTCCCGGGTGTGTATCAAACGTACCTATGCGTCGGGCAAGGGTGATGATCTCTTCTTTGTCGTACGTTATGAGGGGGCGCAGGACCGGGACTGTCAGCCCTTCAGAAATAACCGAAAGGTTGGCCAGTGTCTGGGATGCAACCTGCCCGAGATTTTCACCCGTCACCATTGCCAGAGCCCCTTCGTGGGCCATAAGCCGGGAGGCCACCTGGTGCATGAACCGTTTGCAGATTACGCACCGGTACCGGGGGGGGATGCGGAGTTCCTGCATCCGGTCATACAGGGGTTCACTGTTTGCGATCACCATCATGAGCGGGTAACCGGCACACCAGCGCGAGAGCCTCCGGTGGTTTTCTATTGCCGCAGACTTCACATCGCACCCGGCCCAGCGCCCGCCATCCAGGTGCAGGTGGGTGATCTCACACCCGCGTTTCATTGCCAGCCATGATGCAACGGGAGAGTCAATTCCTGATGAGAGGAGGACCAGTGCCCGCCCCTGCGTTCCCAGGGGTAGTCCCCCGGGTGCCGTGATACGGGAATCATAGACCAGCCCGCCAAAATCCCTCACTTCTACAAAGACCTCGTAATCCGGGTGATCGAGATTTACCGAAAGCCCGGGAATATGTTCATAGATGGCCGAACCGATCTGCGCACCCAGCTCCTGGCTGTCGAGGCCGGTCTTCTGCTGGCGTTTTGCCCGGACGGCAAAACTCATACCTGCTGACAGGTGCGCAGATGCAAGCGCTACTGCGCCTGAACAGAGATCCCCGATGCCGCCCCTGGTCCTGATGCAGATACTTACATCAACAAGGCCAAAAATCCGGGACACGATATCGGCGATCTTTTCGGGCTCATCACCAAAGATAAGGATGCGCCCCCGGGGTGTCTCATAATGACCGTTTAAGCCGGCAGCAGTGAGTGCTTTTCCAATATTTCGTAAGAGCAGTCCGATAAAATGGTGTTTCACCGGCTCGCTTTTCAAAAACAGCTCGCCGTATCGTACCATCACCAGCCGTTCTGAATTGCTGTTTTCTTCGCCGGTTTGCATATTCTTATGATCTATTGATATTCAAGGGAGATAACCATTGGCGGTCATGACCCGGTGTGTATACGATTTTCTCACCTTCCTTAGTTGGGATTTTTATACCTTTTGGACGGGAAAAAAGTGCCGACAACGAAATCCTTTAATCGGGAGAATGAATAGTGTACTGAAATGGCGAAAAAGGCGAGCAAGAAAACCGAACCAGAACCGATGAAGTTGTTTTATATTTTTTACAACCAGGAACGCTGGGACAACTGGTTACTGTCTCTCAAGGAAGCGAGTTTTGAAGCGGACCCCAAGAGCGAGGAGCTTCCCGAAGGGTTCCGGATACTCGACGGATTCTCTGTCGACATCACGGTATCGGCCTTAAAGATCATCAAGCTCTACCAGAACAAGCGATACACCTTTGAAGAGGCGGTTGACAAGCTCTCGCAGGTCGAGGCAATTGTGATGTCACCGGCTCCCGAAGGTGATCTTGGGGAACTCGTTGAGCTCCTCCAGCTTCCCAAACTGGCCCTCTTTGCATCCTGCCGGCTCTACCTTGCCGGGGGTTTTGACAAGGACATCAAGACGCTCGTCAAAAAAGGAAAAGCAGAGGGAGAAAAGGACATGGAAAAGGCCCTCGAGACGGTATCAAATATCGGTGCCGCAGTCATTGACGGGGCAACCTGCTGCAGCAAATATGTGAAAGACGATGTCGAACAGACCTCACTCTTTGATGAATGGTTAATCGAGTGCGAGCGGATGGGCGAGGCGATGACCTCGTTAAAGAACTTCGATGAAACCACCGGAGACGAGGATTGATCGCTGACCGGGCACGGTTCCGGAATGCAAAAAAAATAGAGCGGCTTACCGGCTATCGCCTTCCCGAGCTTGCTTTTTCCGGCACCATGCTCGAAGCACTCTGTTCGCGCCTTGATTACGATTCACTGGATTTTGGCGTAAGAGATCAGATCCTGTCTTTTTTTAACGATTTCCTTCGCTGTACCTGCAAGGATTCACCCCTCTGCGGGTGCCCGGAAAAAAAGTTTTCAAAACGGGTTATTGAACTGCGGGAGAATGGCCTCGACCACCGGCAGATCGCCGTTTTGCTTCAGGACGAGTACGGGATAGAACTGTTTCCTGCAGATATTCTCTCTTTTTTGGAAGAATCTGTCCACGTCCTTGAAGCGATGTCAGATGTTGCACGATTACAGGGACAAGCGGATCTGGCGAAAAAAACCGATGAGCATATACAGCTTATTGAAAGGTAAATTTTTTCCCTGGCGGAGTATTTTTCACAAATCCAATCTATTATCTACACAGGAATTTATTTGCATCAAATACAGTAGAGTGGAAGATAATGTTGCCTTTTCAGTTTTTTAAAGGATGGGTGAACTCCCGCTGGCAGAATTCCCATTCATAATGCAGGACGGAGAAGCAGGTTAGAGGGTGCATTGAGTGATGATCTGGCAGTACTCACCTTTTTTTATACCGTTTATTGCCTGCGGCTGTATATTTGCAATCCTTGCCCTGACCGGCTGGAAGAACCGCTCGTATGCTTCTGCACAACCGTTTGCACTCCTCATGGGGGCGGTTTGTGTCTGGGCATTCGGCACTGCATTTGAGGTTGCAAGTGCAGAGCTTTCTTCCCAGATGCTGGCCTTGTCCTTTGAGTATGTGGGAATTGTCATCGTTCCGGTTGCATGGCTGATGTTTGCCCTTGAGTATACCGGGCGCAGGAACTGGCTCACACCCCGCAATCTTGCTCTGTCCTTCTTTATCCCTGCAATCACGGTATTCATGGTCTCTACCAATGATCTTCATCACCTGTATTATACGGCGGTTTCGCCGGTCATTATCAGTGGTCTTACGTATCATACCTTGTCCTATGGCCCGTTCTTCTGGCTGTTCGTGGTCTTTTCGTACCTGATCGTGTATGTGTCGGTAATGCTGATGGTCCAGAGTTTTGTATTCACATCTTCTCTGTACCGCGGCCAGCTGGTGGCCATTCTTGTGGCTGCCCTTACTCCTTTTTTTGTGAATCTTGCGTATGTGCTGCGACTGGGAACATTTAGTCTTATAGATCCAACACCGTTTGCCTTCATCATCTCCGGTTTTGCGGTCCTCTTTGGTATGATACGCTACCAGCTTCTCGATATTACCCCTCTTTCAACCACGCAGATTGTTGAGAAGATCGTAGACGGGATTGTAGTTGTGGATACCCATGACAGGATTATCAGCCTCAATAAGTCTGCAGAAATGTTCACAGGTATGCCCCAAAAAAACGCGGTGGGAAAATCAGTGTCCGCACTTATTCCATTCGCAGTGCATCACCGGTATCAGGAATCTCCCGTGCAGTCCTTACATGAGCAACAGTTTGAGATGGAACGCATTTTTAAAGGAAAAACACAGTATTCCGAGATCCGTTTTATCCCGCTTTTTTCCCATGAAAAAGAATTGAGCGGGAAATTGATCATGATTCGTGATATTTCCAGTC
>JANXYM010000088.1 GCA_025350045.1 Methanomicrobiales archaeon
ATGGCTTTGGGATTACAGAGAGTCAGTAAATATACTGTACTTTTCTGGACTTACGTTTAGTCTATATGGAGGCTACACTATGGCACGAATGCATGCTCGAAGAAGAGGCAAGTCATGCTCAGTCCGCCCCTACCGCAAGGAAGCTCCCGCATGGTCCAACAAGGACGTTGCAGGAATCACAAAAGTTATCCTTGAACTCCGGAAGGAAGGCGCGTCGAGCAGCAAGATTGGACTGGTCCTCAGGGACAGCTACGGAGTTCCCGATATTAAACTTGCCACCGGCAAGCGTCTCGGGGATATCTTAAAGGAGAACAATGTCGCGACCGAGATCCCCGAAGATCTCCGTGACCTCATGATCAAGGCACTCGGCCTGCGCAAGCACCTGAGTGAGAACAAGAAAGATCTGCACAACAAGCGGCAGCTCCAGTTGACCGAATCCAAGGTCCGCCGTCTCGTGAAGTACTACACGGGAAGCAAAAAACTGCCCAAAGAGTTTGTGTACAAGCCGGAGACTGCAGAGATTCTGCTGTCCAGATAATCCATTAAGAATAATTATCCACACACTATGTCGCTCGATACCGCAGCAGAAACCGTGGCCGAACAGATTCGGCGGCAGGAGTTCATCGAGGTGTTCACTCACCACGATGCAGACGGCATAGCCGCCGCCTCGATCCTCTGCCATGCGATGCTGCGCTCAGGTATCCGCTTCCGGCTCCGCGTCCGGCAGGAGATTACTGCAAAGGACGTAACCGGTGACGATGCCTACCTGCTCTGCGATCTCGGTGCGGGCATCAAGGATCTCCCGCAGGATGCCATGGTGGTGGATCACCACCTCCCGGTATTCGACGGCGAGTTCCATGCAAACCCGCGGCTTGCCAGCATTGACGGCGATCGCGAACTCTCGGCTGCAGGCACCGCATACATTGTCGCCCAGAAGATGGGAGACAACCGCGACCTCGCCGGATTAGTGATTCCCGGCATTCTCGGTGACGGACAGGAGATGACCGGCAAGAACCTCGAGATCTTCAACGAAGCGATCACCAACGGGGTCATTGTACCGGACCGGGGACTCACCCTGCCGGGCAGGGACATGACCGAACGGTTCTACACCGCGATCAGCCCCTATCTCGAAGGTGTGAGTGGCGAAGAAGAACTCGTCTCAACGCTCATCAGCCAGTCCGCAGGTGCTGACGGGGTTAAGCTCGAGAGCCTGCTCTCGCAGGTCGTCATCACGGCAGCAACGGACACCACGCTTACCGGCCTGCAGGCGATGTACGGCGATACCTACCACCTCCAGCGTGAAGTGATAGAAGATGCCCACGCACTCACCGCAGTCATCGACGCCTGCGGCAAAGCCGGGCGCGGCGATCTCGCTGCATCCCTCTGCCTCCGGTCGTCTCACGACATTGACCGGGCATGGGAGATTGCACGAAAGCACCGCGTCGGCGTGATCGATGCGATCCGGACTGCCCACCCTGCAGAGGGAGCACCGGGCGTCTTTGAAGTCAAAGATGTCACGCTCGCCAGCGATGTGGCCGATGTGTTTGCCCGCGACCGTGTGAACGCACAGCCCGTACTGGTCTATGCACGGGATGGAAAGTCCTGCAAGATCTCGGCCCGCTGTCCCGCGGGAGTTGAGCATGAACTCGGCCCCCTGCTCAAGGCGCTCGCCGCAGCGAACAACGGGCATGGCGGAGGACACAACCGGCGGGCAGGGGCGACCATCCCCTGCGACCAGATCGGTGCGTTCACGAAAGCATGGCAGGAAGCGGTGGCATCATGATGCAGATCGAAGGCAGGATAACAACCCTGCACGGGAATGCAGGCGCAGTTGCCTCGGCATTAACACCGGACAACATGCGCAGCATGAGCACCACTGCAGAGGGCGACAGGGTAACGACAGTGATCACCGGTACACAGTGCCGGTCGGTCATTGCATCGGTGGATGATTATCTGATGAATCTGGCAATAGCGGAAGACGCAACGAACGTTTCCGCACTCTAACAACAATCACCAGGTGATGTAAGTATGGCAAAGAAGAAACAGGTTGGAAGAAGAGTAGAAGGCTGGAAGGCCAAGAGCTGGTACAGGGTGCACACCCCCGACAACCTCGGGAAAGTGTTCATCGGCGATACCATTGCAAACGATGCTGATAACGTTATCGGCAGGATCATGACGTCAACGCTCGGTGAGATCACCAATGATTACGCCAAGCAGCACATGAAGATGAGCTTTAAGATCAACTCCGTAGCAGGCGACTCGGCATACACCGAGTTCGTTGGCCACGATGTGACAAGGGACTACCTCCGCTCGCTCGTCAAGCGCCGCAGCTCCCGCATTGACTGCCATGTCCCGCTGGTCACTAAGGACGGCAAGAAAGTCCAGCTGACCATCAGCTGCTACACGTTTGCCCGTGCCAACATCTCACAGGAGCACGCAATCCGCAAGATCATTACCGAAGCAGTCAAGGCTCAGGCATCCGCATGGGACTTAACCACCCTCGTGAACGTGATCGTCTCCGGAGAGATCTCCCGGGATCTCTTCAAGGCAGTCAAGATCATCTACCCCACCCGCAGGGTCGAGATCGTCAAGTCGAAAGTCCAGCCCATTGCGGCACGGATCTCGACAGCTTAATTTTTTTTTTTGTTTTTTTGTAAGGGTTTTTACCCAGACCGTACAGGTTTTTCACAGCAGGGTCCGGTGAGGAATGACCGGAGGATTTGTGAGAGTCACGGCACGGCCCCCATAGTCCGAACGTTAATAAAATTCCCCGCCCATACTTGTATCCCTGTGACCTCCATCATCACCGATCCCCTCCGCCAGAAACTCCTGCTTGCCGCTATAGCTCTCGGCGTGGTAATGGACGGGATAGACGGATCGATTGTGAACGTGGCGCTCCCGACCATGGCTGCGTACTTCGACACGGACACGGGAACGATCGCGTGGGTCATCATCACCTACCTGCTCATGATGGCAGGGCTCCTTCTCGTCTTCGGGAAACTCGCAGACCGGGGCCTTGCAAAAAAACTGTTCCTGCTGGGGTTTGTTATCTTCACCTTTGGTTCTGCTGCCTGCGGGATCGCTCCTTCGCTTGACATCCTGCTCGCTGCCCGGCTCGTGCAGGGACTCGGGGCTGCGATGATCGCTGCCGTTGCCCCGCTGCTCTGCATCCGCTACCTCCCCAAAGAGATGCTCGGTACCGCCCTCGGCGTTATCGCCGCAACCGCTTCCATCGGGTTTGCCGCCGGGCCGGCCATTGGCGGCATCCTCACCCAGTACCTGTCGTGGCACTGGATCTTCTTAGTCAACATCCCGATCGGTATCATCGGGATCCTCTTTGCGGCCCGGGTGATCCCGGCCGATGCACCGGAGGACCACCCGGAGTCCTTCGATTACCCGGGCGCGGTCACCCTCTTTGGCGCCATGGTCTTCTGTACCTTTGTGTTAGAAGAGATTGCCGCCCGTGGCGTAACAGACCCGCTGATCCTCACCTGTGGAGCACTGTGCCTGCTCTGCTCGGGGCTGTTTGTCGTCCGGGAGCTTACAGCAAAAGAGCCGTTTCTTAACATCCGGATCTTCGCAAAGTGGCAGTTTACCGCGGTCCTCGTCGCATACCTGCTGGTCAATATCATCTTCATGGGCATCATCTACCTGCTCCCGTTCTACCTGACGATGGAGATGCACTTCGATCTGGCAACCAGCGGCCTGTACCTCCTGATTCCCCCGGCGGTGATCGCCTGTCTCAGCATCCCGTTCGGGCAGTGGTCGGACAAGCACGGCCGCCGGGTATTTGCGGTCGCAGCCTGCGGACTGTTCGTCCTCTTCAGCGCCATCTTTGCAGTCATCTCCCCCGATTCCGGCAGTATCCCCCTGCTTGCCGGCCTCATCCTGATGGGGGTGGCGTTCGGGATCGCAGCCGGACCGGCCTCAAGCAGGATCATCGAGAGCGCTCCCAAAGGTGAGGAGGGGAGCGGATCCTCGCTTATGGTGACCACTATCTATTTCGGCGGCGTGCTGGGGACGGCGATCTATGCGATGCTCTTCACGTTTACCACCGCGAGTGCCGGAGGGATTGTTGCCTTTACTGATCTCGATTCCGCAACATTCCTGTCCGGGTTCCACATCACGATGGCTGCCGGTCTCGTGCTCTCGGCACTCCCACTGGTGCTCTCGGCCGTTGTGCCGGATGAGAAGAGAGATGTGTGATCCTCGTGGCCACCACAGCGGCTGGGGGAGGCCCAGTTAGCATCCGCAATCGCAATCATTATGCTCACAAAGTGCATGATATAATGTAGGACATTTAAGGAGCCATATCATGAATTTTATTTCAAGTCGCGAAATCCGATCGAATCCGGCCCGCCTCTGGGAAGTAACCGGGACAGATGAAACCGTTATCACCGTAAACGGAAAACCCCGGGCGATTGTCCTTGCTGTTGGTGAAGACCTCGAAGAGACACTGGCAACCATGCGGAGGGCACGCGCCTCATCAGCGCTTGAAAAGATCAGGATATTCTCCCGTGAAAAAGGGCTTGAGAACCTGTCAGAACAGGAGATCGAAACCGAGATCAGCCTTTCGCGGAAGAGGCGATAGAAACGGAAGCATTGCAGATCGTGCTTGATACCAATGTGCTGGTATCAGGGTTGCTCTCGCCCCATGGAGCCCCTGCCGGAATTCTCAACCTTGTGATCAATGGTAATGTTGGTCTGGTACTCGATGCACGGATATTCGATGAATATGCGGATGTGCTTCACAGAAAAAAATTCTCGTTCCCTAGAGATACGGTAAACGAAATCATCGCCTTCATCCGCAGGGAAGGCATGTTTGTCTCGCCGGTTCCCGTTGCCTGCACCATTCCCGATCCGGGCGATCTCCCGTTCATTGAAGTGTCACTGCACGCACACGTGCCGGTGGTAACCGGGAACCTACGTCATTTCAGTGGATCGGGCGCGATCATCATGACCCCCGTCCAGTTCCTTGAGCAATTGAAATAAGATACCAATCTCATTTCTCATGTGAGCGCTGCTCAAAGGCGATGATGTGCCCCCACCACCACGAAATCTAATTACTCGGCCCGTCCAACCATTCCATACCAATGACTGCGAGCAGGATTCTTCTTATCGTTCTCGATGGAATCTCCGATCGCCCCTGTCCCGCGCTCGGGGGTACCACCCCGCTTGCAGCAGCGAAAAAACCTGTACTTGACAAACTTGCGCAGGAAGGCTGCTGCGGCATCATGGATACCATTGCGCCGGGCATCCGCCCGGGCTCCGATACCGCACACCTTGCTCTCCTCGGGTATGATCCCTACAAGTACTATACCGGCCGGGGACCGCTCGAATGCGAGGGGTCCGGCATCCACATGGAGCCGGGCATGATAGGGTTCCGGTGCAACTACGCCACGATATCAAAAGATGGGTTAGTCACGGATCGCCGTGCAGGACGTATCCATGATACTGCCTCCCTGAGCAAGGCAATACAGGACGGGGTCGATCTCTCGAAGTTCAGCGTGGAGTTCACGTTCCGCTCCGGCGCCGGCCACCGGGCCGCACTTGCTCTCAGAGGAGAGGGAATCGGCCACTGCGTCACTTCCAATGATCCCAAGAAAGAGGGAGTCAAACCGCTCACCGTTGCCGCGATAAAAAAGACCCCGGCCCATGAGAAGACCGCCGCAGTCTGCAACGAGTTTGTCCGGCAGTCCACAAAGATTCTCTTTGAGCATGCCATGAACCGGGACCGGCTGGCACAGAACCTCAGCCCGGCAAACATGGTGCTGATGCGGGGCGCCGGCGAGATGGGGAAGTATGAACCCTTCGCGGAAAAATACGGCCTCACGGGATCGGTCATCTCCGCAGCAAGCCTCATCACGGGTATCGGACGGGCGGTAGGCCTCCCGCATATCGAGGTAGCAGGCGCCACCGGCTCGCAGAACAGCAACGTGGCCGGCAAGATTGCGGCAGCACTTGGGGAGTTGAAGACCAAAGAGTTCGTGCTCCTCAACATCAAGGGTGCCGATGAGTCCGGCCATGACGGGCTTGCCGAACAGAAGAGGGATTTCATCGAGAAGATCGACCCGCTTCTCGAACCCCTGCTGGCACTCAAAGATACCATCGTCATCATCTGCGGGGACCACTCGACGCCCTGCACCATCAAGGACCACAGCGCCGACCCGGTGCCGGTCCTGATCCGGGGAGACGGTGTCAGGATGGACGATGTCTTCCATTACGATGAATACCATTGTGCGAACGGCGGCCTCAACCGGATCCGGGGGACCGACCTTTTACCCATAGCACTCGACCTGATCAACAAGTCACACAAATTCGGGGCCTGATGGCGTGGTAGCGGAGAAGAGGATGAGCGAGAGAGCAGTAAAAAACTGGCATAAGCACTGCCTGCTTCCTGACGGCACCGAGCTGCAGGAGCACAGCATCAAGACCGACCGGGATATCGTGATTGGGGAGTTCTGCCAGATCGATTACGGCCTGAGGGGTGCCGATGTCTACGTGGGCGAATCCTCAAAGATCCGCGAGTATGTCTGGGCAAACGGGGATGCACGGATCGGCAATCTCTGCGAGATCGGCAGCGATGTCATAGCAAAGCAGGATGCCTACATCGGGGAAGGCGTGAAGATCAACGGGAAGCTGGTCGTTTCCGGTGCCCTGGATATCGGCGAGAAGGTTGAGATCCGGGACGGCTTTGAGGCAAAAGGTGCTATCGAGGTGAGAAACCCGATGCCGGTCTTCATGTTCATCCTCATCTACTTCATGACGATGTTAAAGATCCAGAACGAGAAAGAACTCGACCGGATCATCGACAACCTCTTCTCGGAAGATGAGGGGAAGCGGCAGATCCCGCTCATGATCCCTGCCCACTCGAAGCTCAACATGAAGCTCTTCTCCGTACCCTCCACGATGAAGATCGGGAAGAACTGCCGGCTCCACGGGAATATCCGGGCGGGTTCTATCGAGGTCCAGCAGAACACGGTGATCTTCGGAAGCCTGCGGGCAAAGAACCAGATCAGCGTGGTGGAAGGGGTAAGTATCCATGGCAACGTGGAGAGCGGCAGTACGGTCTATGTGAAGAAGGGGGCTCACATCCTCGGGAACGTGATTGCACGATCGATCGTGCTCCACGAGGATGCAAAGATCGACGGCACGATCCAGGCGCCGCACGGGATGCGGATCGAGAGAGGACCATGACCATAGCAGAAATATTTGAACTCGAAGACCTCCGGTTCGTAGAGCCATCGTTTGCTGACCTCACGGACAGCAGGTTCAATGCCCTGCTGGCACAACAGGATGCCCGTGAAGGACGCCTCCTTTTGGATGAGGCGGAAGAACCGCTCGCCCTCGCGTTCCAGGGTGCGGATGGCTGGATTGCCGGATCCTTCCTGTGCCGGCACCCTTCGGTTCCCCTCATCGACCTGTTCGAGAGCGTGAATGGCGAGATCTTCCAGGAAAACCGGGCGGTCTTTGCTGCTGCGGTGCGGGAATATTTCAGCAATGTCCTGACGGCTGAAGTCCCCCCGGCAATCGAGGACCTTAATCCCGCCCGGCGCGGAATTCTCGGGGCCCTGATTGAGAATACCTGGGGAAGCTGCCTCGGGGAGGAGACCTGCGTGGACTGTTGCTGCGGGTCGGGTGTCGGCTCGCTGGTGCTCCGGGATCTCGGATACTCCCCGCTCTCCTATGACAACGATGCAGCGCTCCTGTCGCGGGGACTTTTAACCGGCCGGCTGCTCCCCGCAGAAACGATGTGCATCAATGCGATGGTAGCTTCGCAGTATGGGGAACCATCCCCCAAGGGTATCGGGATCATGATGGGCGATATCAACACGTTTACCCAGGATATGTGGGAAGCGATCGCAAAGGAGCTCTTCGCCGCCACCAGAGAGACGCTGATCACAGTGGGAAGGGAGCCCGAGGCCCGTCTCGTGGCCGCATGGGGCGAAGAGATGGGGCGCACGGTTGAGGTAAAGGAAAATCCCAAGGATCCCATCTACGATCTCTGGGTGTGCGAAGCGCACATTGCGTAAACACTTTTTTTATTGAGAGAAAATTATTCCGGGGCCTGGGCGCGCTTTAGCCGTTCGCTGACGGAATGACCCGGCTCGTGTGCACTCTTGAAGGGGGGGGTGCATGCCCGTATCCCCCGTTTGTGGGAGAACATCTCTTCGGTGTCGAGATTGTCCCCGGTAAGGGTCTGGGTCAGGGCCTGCAGATCTTTTTTGACCCGGCGTTCCTGCTCTTCCTGTTCCATGGTACATACTGATCCGTGTGAAAGGATAAAGGATTTTGTGAAGGATGGATCCGGGAGTATGCGTTCCCAACCAGTTTGCCGCTTAACACAGGTTTTTCTTTCCCCCAAAGGCATCCCGATTGTGTCTGAGAACCGGAGGAGGCCCCTTGCGCAGGGTGGGGCAGACCAGAGAGGGAGGAAGGAAAGGCAGGATTGAGAAGATCAAGAGAAATGGCAGAGATTTAAAGTAAAAACACCCGGTTAATTTTCCGAAATGTTGTACGAGGGTATGAGGGAAAGTATTATGTGGTGAAACAGTTGAATGCACTTTTCAATGGATACTGATGATGTCCGGCTGAAAAAGCAACAGCTGACGGAAGAGATTGAACGGCTGAAATCGGAACTTGATGAAAAAACCCTTGTCGCAGAGGAGCGGCTCAACCGGTTGAAATACCTCCAGTCAGATTTTGATAATTACCGTAAATGGTCTGAAAAGGAGAAAGGAGCGATTATTGCACTCGCAAACGAGAACCTGATCAAAGACCTCTTAGTTATACTCGATGATTTCGAACGGGCGCTGCCTGCTCTTGAACAGGAACAAAACAGGGCAGGGGTCGGGATGGTCCAGAAAAAGTTCTTAAAAATCCTGGCCTCATATGGGCTGCAACCCATTGAGTGCCTGGGGAAAAAATTCGATCCGCATTTTCACGAGGTACTCTGCAAGGAGCAATGCGATAAGGAGCCTGACACGGTTATGAGCGAGATCGAAACAGGCTACCAGCTGAAATCGAAAGTCATCAGACCCTCAAAAGTACTGATTGCAGAAAACATGAGAAACAATGAAGGTGAGAACAATGGGTAAAGAGAAGATTATCGGAATTGATCTTGGGACTTCCAACAGTGAAGGTGCAGTGATGCTTGGCGGCAAACCGACTATTATCCCCTCGGCAGAAGGTGCAACGGTTGCCGGAAAGATGTTTCCCTCGTATGTAGCATTCACCCCGGATGGCCAGCTGCTCGTCGGTGAACCGGCGCGGCGGCAGGCCGTGAGCAATCCCGAAGGTACGGTTACTGCAGCAAAACGAAAGATAGGAACCGATCACATTTACAAAATTTATGGCAAGGAATACACGCCCCAGCAGATCTCGGCATTCCTCCTCCAGAAGATAAAGCGGGATGCAGAAGCATTTCTCGGAGAAACGGTGACAAAGGCCGTAATCACCGTCCCTGCCTATTTCAACGACAACCAGAGGACGGCAACAAAGGATGCAGGCAAAATTGCCGGACTCGATGTTGTCAGGCTGGTCAATGAGCCCACTGCTGCATCGATGGCATACGGTCTCGACCGCGCCGGGGAATACAAGATTCTTGTCTTTGACCTTGGCGGGGGCACGCTCGATGTGACCATCATGGAATTCGGCGGCGGGACATTTACGGTCCTTGCCACCTCCGGCGATACCCAGCTGGGCGGTACCGACATGGATAACACAATTTACGAGTGGATTGCGGATGAATTCAAAAAATACGAAGGTATCGATCTCAGAAACGACAAGATGGTGATCACCCGGTTAAAAGAAGCTGCTGAAAAGGCAAAGATCGAACTTTCCACCGTGCTTGAAACCGAGATCAACCTCCCCTATGTCACCGCCAACCAGGCCGGTCCCAAACATCTCTCGATGAAGCTGAGCCGCTCGAAACTCGAACAGCTGATTGAACCTATCATAAAGCGCTGCATCCACCCGTTCGAACAGGCATTAAAAGATGCAAAACTTACCAAAAATGATATCCAGAAAGTGATCCTTGTCGGAGGGCCAACCCGGATGCCGGTAGTCCAGAAGTTCATCGAGGACCATGTGGGCAGGAAGGTGGAGCGGGGGATCGACCCGATGGAATGCGTGGCAATCGGTGCATCCATCCAGGGGGGCATCCTTGGCGGCGAGATCACGGACATGGTGCTTTTGGACGTGACGCCCCTGACGCTGGGTATCGAGACCCTCGGGGCCGTGAGGACACCATTGATCGAGCGGAACACTACGATCCCCACAAAAAAGAGCCAGATCTTTTCTACCGCAGCGGATTTCCAGACCGCTGTTACCGTCCACGTGCTTCAGGGTGAACGCCCCATGGCGGCAGACAACGTGAGTCTCGGGCAGTTCAATCTTGTCGGCATTCCCCCGGTACCCCGGGGCATTCCCCAGATAGAAGTCTCATTCGACATCGATGCATCGGGCATTCTGAATGTATCTGCAAAGGATCTCGGTACCGGTAAAGAGCAGAAGATGACGATCACGGCCTCGACCAAACTCGGAGAATCCGATGTCAAAAAGATGGTGAATGAGGCAAAAGAATTCGAAGAGCAGGACAAACAAAGAAAAGAGGAAGTCGAGGTCCGCAATACTGCAGATTCCCTCATCTATACGGCTGAAAAAACAAAATCCGATCTTGCCGGAAAAATAAGTGCCGATCTCATTGACAAAGTGAATGCTGCAATAGTCGGGGTAAAGGCAGCACTGGAAGGAAAAGATACTGCAAAGATCAAGGCAGAGATGGAAAAACTCCAGAAAGTGCTCGGAGAGGCCGGGTCTGCGGTATACGAGCAAGCTGCCCGGCAGCAACAGACACAACAGGCACAACAGCAACAGGCAGGTCCTGCAGGAAATGAACGTTCCCGGCAGGAGACGACCGGCCCGGGCGGGGAAAAGGTCGTTGATGCCGATTTCAAGGTAAAGGATGAGGAATAGTCCTTAAAAAACCATGGCAGAGAAAGATTATTACGAGATCCTCGGCGTGAAAAAAGAGGCATCGCAGGATGATATAAAAAAGTCATTCCGGCAGCTTGCACGAAAGTTTCACCCGGATCTCAACAAGGGGAGCAAGGAGGCCGAGGAGAAATTCAAGGAGATCAACGAGGCCTACCAGATCTTGGGTGATCCCCAGAAAAAAGCCCAGTATGATCAGGTCGGCCACGCGGAATTCCGGCCCGGTGACGCTGCCGGGTATAAACCGCCCAGTTATGATGACCTGTTCAGGGATTTTGGCCTTGGGGATATTTTCGATGCCTTTTCCGGCACTTCTCCCCGGGCTGCCCGGCAGCGCAGCGGTGCGGATCTCCGGTACGAGATCGAGATCTCCTTAGCCGATGCTTTTTACGGTACGAAAAACACGGTCGGGGTGCCCCATCATTTCGCCTGCGGGACCTGCCATGGTGCGGGAGCAGAACCGGGTTCTGTGCGGGAATGTCCTACCTGCAACGGTACCGGTGAGGTCCGCAACGTGCAGAGGGCCGGCAACCGCCAGATGGTGAATATCGCGGTCTGCCCGACCTGCCGGGGACAGGGTAAGATCATCGACAAACCCTGCCAGGCCTGCAAAGGGAAAGGGACAATGCAGAAGGTGCGGAGGATTGAAGTATCAGTCCCCCGTGGCGTGGAAGATGGCCAGTTCCTGCGGATCCCCGGTGAAGGGGAACCCGGTGAGAACAACGGACCTCCCGGCGACCTGTATGCCGTGATCCATATCCGTCCGGACCGCACCTTCGAGCGCAAAGGTGCGGATCTCTACAGTTCAGTCATTATCAGACTCGAAACTGCCCTTCTTGGCGGGGAAGAGGTTGTGCCTACCCTCACGGGCACAGCGCACATAAAAATCCCCCCCGGCACCCAGAGCCATACGCTGTTCCGGCTCAGGGAGCAGGGAATGCCTTACCTGAATTCCGATAAGCGCGGAGATCTGCTGGTAAAGACGCTCGTGAAAATCCCGGAAAAATTGTCCACGAAACAGGAAGAACTGGTAAAAGAGGCTTTTTGTTCCCGAGGGTAACTGCCCCACAAAAAGGTACGGCAGGAGAAGAATGCAAAATGGGTTCTTCAATTACGACAGGTTGCGGGAAATGGCCGGATTACTCCGTAACCGGAAGGCAGGCCCCGCCCGTCCCTGCTGAAACCCGGGGGCGGGCACAGCCCGAACCATGAAGGAGGACGATAGGGTACAAAAATGACGGCTTTTTGATCTTTCTCTCCGTGCAGGTTCTTTTATTTCGTTTTCTCCCGGGTTTCCTTTACCCTGAATAAGGTAATTTTTTTTACCAGCTCGTACGGAATCGGCTTGTCAAGGGGGAATTGCACCGAGCCTTTCCCTCCAGGATAAAGCGATAATTCTTCTTTGAAGGCTTCAATTCCCGAAGATGCCGGATAAAAACCGATATGTTTTTTGAACGCTGCGAAATGCACTAAATTGCCGTTTTGTTTGAACGTGGGTATCCGGTAGCTGATTGCCTCAACGGCATCCGGGGCGGCATCGTGTATTGTCTGCCTCATTTTTTCCAGAATACATTGCACATCTTCAGGAAATGTTCCGATGTATTCACCTATCGTAGTGAATTGCTTTTTGTCCATGGCCATAGGAATCCGGTTGGGGCAGATCCTATTTTTTTCTTTGGGCCTTTTCGTTACCACAAGCGAACCGATCCTGAGGATGGCGGGGCAGCCGTGGGCCGGTGATGGCAGACCGTTTGGCAATTGCCGGTACACGACGGGCACCGGAACCTGCACGTAACGGGGATTTTGGGAGGGTGAGGTACCGGCATGGGCCGCGGGCTACACCGGGACCTGACGGAAGGTTCCCGGTCCCGTTGAATCCCCTGCCGTATTACAGCGGTTCCGGCTCCCAGAGGCCGATTGCATTTCCCTCGGAATCCTGGATGATCGCAACCTGCCCGACTGTTTTTATCTCTTCTTTAGGCCGCATGATCCTGCCGCCCAGCGTCTCTACCTTTGCGAGTATCTTGTCAAGGTCATCAACAGTAACGAAGTTGATGATGGGCTCGGTCTGCTGCCGCTTGTACAGCAGGCCCATGTTCATGGTTCCTTCCTTTGCATTCCCGGTGAGGATATCCTGGAACTGCACGGAGGCCATCATTGCCGGGTCCATCGGGGTCCGGGTCGGTGCGATATTCCACCCGAGCAGGGTGTGGTAGAAGTGCTTTGCGCGCTCGACGTTGTCGGCCGGGATCTGGAAGAAAGCAATATTTGCCATGAGCAGTGATAGACAGCGAATCATATTTAGGGTTTAGGGTGTATTTTCTCCCGTATTCCGGCCCGGTTCTCCTCTCATTTTTTTCGAGGGAACTAAGAGCACCCGGACCCCATTTAGTACCCCGGGCTACGTATCCGGCCAGCCATCCCATTAAACAATAACAGGAAAATACTCACGTTAAAAAAAATTAATCGTATTTTCCCAACAGCGCCGGGTTCTGCCTCCGGATCAACCAGCGCCTCACAAGAATTGCACATGCAATGAGGGCAATTACTCCAATAACCCCGGCAATAAGGGTAGTCAGAGGAATTGCAGTCACAGGTGTCCCTTCTACCGGTACTGGGGCTGTTCCGGTCGTGAAGAGCGGATAATCGATCTCCTTTTTTGCAGTTAAGAAAAATACGAATTATCACAGTCTTTATACTACCCGGATGAGAATACACACTCATGCGATTCCTTCAGTTGTCTCTCATCCTGATCCTGATAGTTGCCCTATGCGTCTGCGGGTGCACGACTTCATCACCGGCCCCGGTCCCTATGACCCCGGCAACCGCAGTCCCCGCACCATCCACCGGGTCCGGGGACTGGAAATTTGTCGTATTCGCAGATTCCCCCGACCCGGCGGGGAACACGACAACCGGGGTCAGTCCGGCCCTCATCCCGATTGCCAAAGCAATAGCCGAAGAGAAGCCGGACCTTGCCCTGTACATGGGTGACCTGGTCAACGGGTGGGAATTAACAAAAGCATCCCCGATGGCAGGCAATTACACGGGTCAGTTCGAAAACTGGATGAACTACGTTGCTCCTATCCACAATTACACTGACGGCACCGGAATCCCGCTGTATGTAATCCGGGGTAACCACGAGGACGGTCCGAACCAGACCGTTGCTCCCCTTCTCGAGGCCTATCTCGCAACGGCGGCTGCCGGCATGCCGGCAAACGGCCCGCCCGGTGAAGAGAAGCTGACGTATTCGTTCACGCACAAGGGTGCAAAATACCTCCTGAACGACAATTATATTGCACACAATGGTCAGAAAGAGACGGTGAACCAGAGCTGGGTCACCGGGCAGCTCACGCAGGATACCCGGCCATTCACGTTTGTCTTCGGGCATTCTCCCGCATACGCCGTGGTGAACGATACAAAAGAGAATGATTACTCCATTGACACTCATAGAACAGAGCGTGATATCTTCTGGAAGAGCCTGGCCGACAACAACGTCTCTGCCTATTTCTGCGGGCATGCCCACCTGTATGTCAGGAGCGAATCACAAGGGGTCCTGCAGATAGTCAGCGGGAACGCCGGGGCACACGCGATAGCGTTCGATCCTGCGAATATCGATCCTGCTCTTACCCTGGAAAACCCACTAAAAACAATCGCCAAGGATGACCAGAGAGTCGGCTACCTTGTCATCACGGTCCACGAAGCTACCGGGACGTTTGACGGGGTAGAGAAACAGTTGAACCCCGCGACCGGTTTGTGGGAAACCGGCGATACGTTCACCATTAAAACCCGGTGAACGCCGGGATATCCTGACGGGGTGCACAATTCCACCCCCCTCATAAACCGGGGACACACGCACCACAATCTCACGTTACCCCCAGGGATGTTACGCATCCGTGGATTCCGGCAAATGTGATCCGGAGTCGGTTGCGACCAGAGCGGGTATCCGGTAAGCCATACAGTTAAACAGTTACAGCAGAATATTCAGAATAAAATCTCCGGTTTACATCGGGATGACAGAGCTGCGGAGGGGGTCTGGGACACTTCACCTCCAGCGGGAACCTTGCTCCTTTTACCGGCCGGAACGGGATTGAATCATATGCAAACGGGTAAAGTATCAACGGGTATTCTGGTATGCTGCTTAATCCTTACCGGGTGTTATTTCCTGGCGGGATGTACCCAGACAGGACCGGATGCCGGCGTTGTGAAAAGCAACGCCATGGTTGTGAAGACAGACGCAGGCTCGGTATCAGGATTACAGCAGGGCGGGCTCCGGGTTTTCCACGGGATCCCGTTCGCGGCTCCCCCGACCGGGGACCTGCGCTGGAGACCACCCGCGCCGGTAAAACCCTGGGACGGCGTTAAGGAGACGAAGGAGTACTCAGCAACCTGTCCCCAGCCGGGATCCCCGGCTCCCCTGAACATGAGTGAGGACTGCCTGTACCTCAATGTCTGGACCCCGGCAAAAAGTGCTGATGAGAAACTGCCGGTCATGGTCTTTTTCTATGGCGGGGCATTCATGGATGTGGCCGGCTCCATGCCGCTCTATAACGGGACGACCCTTGCACAGAAAGGAGTCATTGTCGTTACGCCGAATTACCGGCTCGGCGCCCTCGGGTTCCTTGCCCATCCCCAGCTGGATAATGAATCCCCGCATAACGCTTCGGGCAATTACGGGATCATGGACCAGCAGGCTGCCCTGCAATGGATCCAGCGGAATATTGACAAGTTTGGCGGCGACCCGGCCCGGGTGACCATATTCGGGCAGTCGGCAGGAGCCGAGAGTGTTCTCGTGCATGTTGCCAGCCCGACGAGCAAAGGGCTCTTTTCGCAGGCAATTTCCGAGAGCGGTCCTTTCTGGGCGCACGGGGCAACGATCAACGCTACGCACCCGAAAGCCTTTGCCGAACAGCTCGGCATGGAGTATGCCGCCGGCCTCGGGTACTCCGGCCCGGATGCGATTGCCGAAATGCGACATTTAAGTCCCGAAGCCCTGATCAATGCAACGCAATCGCCGGCACCCGGGTTCTGGTCAACCCATACCGTCCAGTTCGAGCCAACGATCGATGGTTGGATTCTCCCGGACTCCATGGACAACCTGTACCTTTCCCATAAGGAGAGCCCGGTCCCCCTTATGATCGGGAACAATGCCAATGACGGGACCACGCTCTCTGCTAACGCCAACATGACCGTCCCGGAGTACGTGAGTTTCATTAAGGGCAGGTTCGGCAATGATACCGGTGCGGTCCTTGCAAAATATCCCGCCAACTCGACTGCCGAAGTCCAGCTCCGGCTGGCCCAGCTCATGACCGACTACGATTTTTCTGACTCGGTAAAGTTTGCAGCGGGTTCCATGGGAGACATCAGCCCGGGCACGTACGTGTACCGGTACAGCTATATCCTGCCCGGACAGCCCAACGGAGCCTTCCATGGCAGCGAGACCCTCCTGTTGTTCGGGGTGCCGGTCCCGGCGGACCCGGTGGTTACTGGCAACGTTGTGGATCTCTGGACCCGGTTTGCCAAGACAGGAAACCCGAACGGCGGCATGAATGTCACCTGGCCGAACTACACCCGGCAGAAGGGCCAGTATCTCGATATCAATAGTACCCCTTCCGTGATGACGGGTTAACAGAATCACTTTTTTTTAAAAAAATCGTACGGTTGAAGATTTTTCGCCCGGGGTCCGGCCGGGATAGTTCCGGGCGGAATCCCACCCGCCACGCTGGGGCACGGGGGCTGGTTGGGTCTCAGCGTGGCGGTGCAACCGGAGCCGGCGAGCGTGGGGCGTGGGGTAATTGCCGGTACAGGACGGGCACCGGAACGTGCAGGTACCGGGGATTTTTGGAGAGAATGCGGTACCGGCAGGGTTGAGTTACTCCTGAACAAGAAGGAAGGACTCTGAAATCTGCCGGGGTATCAGGGGATCGGATTACCGAAAAAGCATTGCATGATCTCCGGGTATGATGGGCGAAGCAGAAGGAGATGCTTTAACATCGTTAATTTTGCCCAGTGGATTATCCTGGTCAAACGTTCGACATACTTTCCGCCGCAGGATCACATTCTGACACCGGAATTCCGGGATTATTCGTATCATTATTATTATCGTTATAAATTGCCACAATGATTATTTACCCCACCGCATATTGTCTAGATGGAACCTGTGATTCCTTATGAAAAACCCTGCTTATGTCGTACTTTGCGTTACAGTATGCGCAATTGTTCTGGCTGCCGGATGCACGCAGAACACCCCGGCACCTGCTGCGAACCCTGTTGCAACAGCACCGGTTACACCGTCCTTACCTTCGGCTTCGATTAAAACCATCACCACTTCACTCGGGACAGTCCTCACGGATACACGGGGTATGACCCTCTATTTCTTTGCACGTGACCGTCCCGGCAGCGGGAACAGCACCTGCGCCGGAAAATGCGCCACGATCTGGCCGGTCTTTTACACGAATTCCCCCGTTGTTTCCCCACCTCTTGCAGCCTCCGACTTCACCGTGATCACTCGCGATGATGGTACACCGCAGACCAGCTACAAGGGCTGGCCGCTCTACTACTATCAGGGAGATGTAAACGCCGGCGACATGAAAGGGGAGGGTATAACCGGGAACTGGTTTGTTGCAAAACCCGACTACTCTGTTATGCTCTTTCAGCAGCCCGCTGTAGGTGAATTCTTAACAGATGGATCCGGCAGGACACTGTATTTCTTTGCATCCGACACGTCAGGGGTAACAGCCTGTACAGGTGCATGCATTGCTAACTGGCCGCCGTTTTCGTCCGGCCCGCTTGTAGCGCCATCGACCCTGAAAAACACAGATTTTTCCGGGGGTAAACGTGCGGATGGCGGCATGCAGTCCCTGTACCAGAACCGGCCGCTCTATTATTTCATCAAGGACACTAAACCCGGAGACATAAATGGGCAGGGCGTGAACAATGTCTGGTTCGTGGCAAACATGTCCGGGTTCGTACCTTTGGCCCCGACAGCGGTACCGACTACACCTCCGGTTCCAACTCCGACGCCAACCTTTGATTATGGAGGCAGCAGTGGTGGCGGCGGCTACTGATACCTAAATTTTTTTAAGACAGGATGGCAGAAGGCCGGAAGCAGATTTTCCCGGCAGGCCCGGTTGATCCGGAAAACATTTTTGATGGGGTATTTCAATCCGGTTTATGGGATTTTTGCGTCACTTGCGTCACATTGCCAGCATTTTCCGGGATCTTTTTTGTACATTTTTCTCGTACAAGATCCCGGAAACCAGGTACAATGTGCCGGAAGTGCCGGAGGGTTGAAAGCGACCACCTGGCAACAATCTGCCGGCACACCAGCACGCGTGAGATCGCCGCACCGGGTTTGGCTGTTGCCGGCGTTTTTGGGGCCCGGGAGAATTCATGACAGAGGTTTTTGGGAGAGGGAAAGGTACCGGATAGGGCTCTGTTACTCCGGAACCGGAAGTATGGATGGCAGGGGGCAAAAAACCGGGTACGACCACCATTAAGCCCTATCAGGAACAAGCGAATACACATGAAAGTAAGTATCGACCGTTCAACCTGTGTCAGCTGCGGCTCCTGCTGGGATGCGTGCCCGGGATTTTTCGAACAGAATCCCGATGATTCATTCAGCCAGGTTATTGAAAAATTCCGGCTCAACGGAGATATCGCGCAGGGCATGCCACTACCTGACCTGGAGGGTTGCGCCCAGGATGCTGCGGATCTTTGCCCTGTGCAGATAATCAACATTGAAAAGAGTTGAAGGAATCCAATCGAAGGGGGCTGTCCCGTGACC
Source organism: Methanomicrobiales archaeon (assembly GCA_025350045.1). Lineage (GTDB taxonomy): Archaea > Halobacteriota > Methanomicrobia > Methanomicrobiales > Methanospirillaceae > Methanoregula. The sequence goes on from JANXYM010000088.1 coordinate 18,779, forward strand.
GGAAGCCCGGGCCCCACCCGCCCCCGCTGAGGCCCGGGGGCCGGCCGGGTCTCCGCGTAACGGTCCAGCCTTGAGCCGGTCATCGCATGCCGTTTGACTATTGAGCGGAACAGGAACGGGCACGTACCGGGAATTCTGGGAGAGCGAGCAGTACCGGAATGGGCCAAGACGCGGTCGTACATTCCATCAAAATGCCTTTGTAGGGCAACAACAATTATGGTACAGAGGCATCTTTATGGGAACCGAAGCAGTATCCCTCAATACCGTTCTTGAATACGTCGAGAAGCTCGATATCGAAGACCAGCAATATCTCCAGGAGATCATCCACCGCAGGCTTATCGACGCAAAACGCATGGCTGTTGTCAGCAGGGCAAAGCAGGCGAAAGCAAACGTGCAGAAAAATAAAAGCCGGAGCGGAACGGCAAAAGATCTTCTGGCGGATCTGAATGGTTGAACTCATCTGGGACGAACGCTTCAAGAAAATTTACAAAAAATGGTCGCACCAGCACCCGGAGCTGAAGGCACAATTTGCCAAAAAGATTGTTCAGTTTGAAGAAGATCCGTTTCATCCTTCCTTGAAAACCCATACGTTAAGCGGGGTCCTGAAAGGACTCTGGTCGTTCAGGATTACATACGAGCACCGCCTCGTTTTCGATTTTATCGATGAAAGCCGGACACAAGTTGTTCTGATCGATATCGGTTCGCACGAAGAAGTGTATTAGCGTTCGAATCTTTTTTGCCCCCACCCGCCCCCCCGAAACCCGGGGGCTGGCCGGGTCTCACTTGGCGGGAGCAGCCGGGAGCCGGTGATCTGGGTCGCCATACCGGGCCAATGGGGTGGATAGGGCTTAGGAAGAGGACATCAGGGTGTTTAACGCTGGTGATTGCCAAAGGGAGACGACTATGCTCCAGTATTTTTACAAGTAAACACTAAAAGAATATCATGCATGAACTGGCAGAGGTCCTCACCGATCGGAAGGGACTGACCTGGATCGTGGTAACTGCGCTTTTCTATGTGCTGGTCCTGGTCCCATTCAATCAATACCACTGGGAGATTGCGGGTATTGCTCTGCGCCCGGCAGCGGTACTCCCCGTGGTCTGCGGGATTCTCTGGGGCCCCGCAGCAGCGTGGGGTCTTGGACTTGGCAATGTGACTGGTGATCTCTTTGGTTCGTGGTCCCTCATGAGCATCTTTGGTTTTCTCATCAACTTCCTCTACCCGTACCTCGCTTACCGGCTCTGGCACCGGTTGATGAAAGACCACGAGATCCGGAGGGATCCTTTTTGCCTTGGGTGTTTCTGGGCAGTAACACTTGTGACAACCTTCTTCTGCATGCTCCTTCTCGCAGCAAGCGGGACGATCTTCTTTGGCCGTCCTTTTGAAAGCAAGTTCATCAGTTATTTTGGTAACAGCATTTTCTGGGCTATGATTGCCGGGCCAATCCTGTTCCGGCTGATGTTTGTGCCGGCATTCCGGAACGGACTTGTGTATGGCCGGGAATGGGACCGCCGGTTAACCCTGGCGCCAAGGTAACGAAAAATCTTAAGCCCGCCACAGGACATGACACGGAATTGATTCACTTTCACCCTCTGCGCCCGGATCTTTATCTCCTGAATAACCGGTAATTGAACCGGGGAATGGCAGTGACAAAGATCCGTGTGCTGGATAACGAAATTTCCGTTTGTTCGCTGAATGATGAGGATTATATCAGTATTACCGATATTGCACGTTACAAAGATCCGGACAGGTCTGATTATATTATTCAGAACTGGTTACGGAACAGGAATACCATAGAATTTTTAGGGATTTGGGAGCGTCTTAATAATCCGGATTTTAATCCCATCGAATTCGATGGGTTTAGAAAACTCGCCGGGCTTAATAGTTTTACCCTGACTCCCAAACAGTGGATTGTTCGGACATCAGCCATCGGCCTCATCTCTAAGCCGGGAAGGTATGGTGGGACATACGCTCACAAGGATATCGCATACGAGTTCGCGTCCTGGATCTCAGTCGAATTCAAACTTTATCTCATCAAGGAATTCCAGCGGCTCAAGGATGAAGAGCGTAAACAGCTTGGCTGGGATATCCGCCGGAATCTGGCAAAGATCAATTACCGGATCCATGCGGATGCGATAAAAGAGAACCTGATTCCGGCTGAACTGACCCGGCACCAGATTACCACGATTTACGCATCCGAAGCGGATGTACTCAACATGGCACTATTCGGGATCATCGCGAAGGAGTGGCGTGAGGTAAACGCTGACAAGACTGGAAATATCCGGGATTATGCCGACATCTCGCAGCTCGTATGTCTCTCCAACCTGGAAAACCTCAATGCCCTGTTTATCAGCGAGAACCTTTCCCAGCATGAACGACTGGTGAAACTGAACAGTATCGCGATTCATCAGATGAAACTGCTGACGGATGATGCAGGTATCAGGCAGATTGGCGGTGTGTAGCTGGGCTACTCCGGAACCGGAAGGCCCGGCCCCCACCCGTCCCCTCCGGAACCCGGGGGCTAGCCGGTCTCTTTGTAACGATCCAGCCCTGAGTCGGTCTTCGCAGGCCGTTTGACAATTGCCCGGAACAGGAACGGGCACCGGACCGGGCACGTATCGGAGATTTTGGGAGGGGGTACCGGAAAGAGCGGAGAGTCTCCGGAACCGGAAGGTATTGGAATCATTCAGATCCTCAACAAAGATTTTAGGAAGAGACAACCCATTGTGATTCAGGATAATATTATGTCAACATTTACTGCTGTGCTTCACAAAGAGGATGACACCTATGTGGCAGAATGTCCCGAGGTAGGTACAGTAAGCCAGGGCAAAACAGTGGAAGAGGCAGTCAGTAACCTGAAAGAGGCGACCGAACTGTACCTGGAAGAGTTTCCCCTGACGAAAAAGAAGCGGGCAATCCTCACAACCTTTGAGGTGTCATCGGTTGCCACATCATAAGCCGGTTTCCGGTGAAGATACAATCAAAATACTCTGCAATAAATTTGGTTTTTCCACATCCGGTCGTTCAGGCAGTCATGTGCGGCTTTCGAAGATGAGTTCTAGCGGAAAGACCGGAACCGTTGTTCCTCTCCATGATGAGTTAAAACCGGGAACACTCCGGGGTGCACTCAGACTGGCTAAAGTTGATATCGATGAATTTTTCCGGTTTGTCTAAGGGAAAATGACCCTGCACAGGTTTTTGATCGTCATTGAAAAAGCCGAAAAAAATTACTCGGCATATTCACCGGATCTCCCCGGTTGCATTGCAACAGGAAAGACCCGGGAGGAAACAGAAGAGCGAATGCATGAAGCGATCGAGATGCATATCCGTGGACTTATCGAAGACGGGATTCCAGTCCCGAAATCCCATTCATCTGCAACTTTTGTCGCAGTCCAAGCTGATTGAACATTTCCACCACTTTTTAATCAATCGTTTATTTTAAGGTTTCACCAAAGAGCTTTTCATTATTTTCCGGCCCGGGCCCCACCCCTCCGGAACCCGGGGGCTAGCCGGTCTCTCGCGTAATGGCCTAGCCTTTAGCCGGTCATCGCAGGCCGTTTGACAATTGCCCGGAACAGGAACGGGCACCAAACCGGGCAGGTACCGGAGATTTTGGGAAAGTGAGGGGTACCGGAAAGGGCTCAGTTCATTCTTGAAATTCGGATAAGTTGGACAAAACTATCACGATTTCCGGGATCTTTTTTCTGTACACTTTTCTCGTAAGAAATTCCGGAAATACTGTACCTTTTGTCCACTTTGTCCAAAACCGGTTTTTCTTCCGGGCAGTTGGACAGATCTATCGCGATTTGCGGGATCTTTTTTCTGTATGATTTTCTCGTAAGACTTTTCGGAAATCAGGTATTTTTTGCCTTTTTGCCCGGCACTTCCGGCACATTGCCAGCATTTTCCAGGATCTTTTTTCTGTACATTTTTCTCGTGAGAGTTTCCGAAAAACAGGTACAATGTGCCGGAAGTGCCGGAGGGCTCAGCTCTCCGGTACCGGAAGGCCCGGGCCCCACCCCTCTGAAACCTGGGGGCTGGCCGGGTCTCGCGTAACGGCCCAGCCCTGAACCGGTCATCGCATGCCGTTTGACAATTGCCCGGAACATGAACGGGCCCGGACCGGGCAGGTACCGGAGATTTTAGAGAGGGGACGGCGGAAGAAAGAATATTGCCGGTCTACAATCCCCGGTATGCCACACTCCGGTGCCGGATATATTTCACCGTTACTTCGCGATTCGCGTGAAGTACCTGATAGATCACACGATAATCGCCCACGCGAATCCGGTAAAGATTTTCTGCACTGGCAAGTTTGTAGGCATCATGGGGAACCGGTTCGTTCACCAGATTCTCAATATGATCAAAAATGTGCAGGACGATTTCTTTGGGAATTTTCCGGAGATCTTTTTCTACGCCATTTTTAAAAGAGAGTGAATACGGTTCCATGAACCCTGCTCACATTACGCGTTTCTTCAGCTCGGCAAGGCTAATCGTACCTTCGTCCCGCCGCTCGGCAACCATGGCAAGATCATGAAGATCTTCCTTGAGGTGCTGGTATTCGGCGAGCGGGAGGATGACTGCGACCTTATTGCCGTTCTCATCCACAACATACTGTTCAACAGCACTCATAAAGAATTCCTGATTGTACGTTGTATTCACCTGATGATATAATCACTTTTTGTTGCAGTTGTGATGACCATCCGTATCCACTCAAGGCAGCTGCAAACACTGCTCCGGTACCGGACGGCCCGGCCCCCACCCATCCCCACCGAAACCGGGGGCTGGCCCGGTCTCCGCATAACGGCCCAGCCTTGAGCCGGTCGTCGCATGTCGTTTGATAATTGCTGGTACAGGAAACGGGCACCGGACCGGGCAGGTACCGGAGCGTCTAAAAAAGTGAGCGGTACCGGAAAGGGCTGGGCTAAGGCTCTGAGTGGGGGAGATGTGAAACCGCAACCGGATACAATCATTTATTGATGCCGGGGAAAAATAGGAGAACTGGAGTACCCGATGCGAATCTACCTGGATGTCTGCTGCCTCTGCAGGCCATTCGATGACCAGACCTCAAACCGGATCAGGATGGAGACAGAAGCAGTGATCGCAATTCTCAAACGATGTTCCGATGACTGGACACTTGTCGGGAGCGAAGTGATTGAATTTGAAATTGCCGGAATTTCCGATGAGGAGAGGCGCAGACATGTCGCAAGTCTCATGCTGTTTGCACGGGAACAGGTGAATCTCGATCAGGCACTCCTCACCCGGGCAAGATCTTTTCACGAACACGGAATGGATACCTTTGATTCCCTGCATCTTGCAAGTGCCGAGCGTGCCGGGGCGGTATTCCTGACAACCGATGATACCCTCATCAAAATTATTAAGAAGCATGCGGATAAGATTACTGTTGAGACCAAAAATCCCGTGCAGTGGTTCATGGAGGTGACGGCCGATGGAAGCAAAGACGCTTAACGAGATCAGGATTCAGGGGTTTGATGTGCTGGTGAAAAACCTGGGCCCTGCTGATGCGATCCGGTTTATTCAGAGTTATACCCATGGAAGCGGGGATTATACCAAAGAGCGGAAGGCCTGGCTCGAAAAGGATTTCGATACGGTGGTTGCCGGGATCATGGAGCACCGGAAGAAGAAATCCCGGGTCTAAATTTTTATTCTCTTTTTATTCAAAAGGGATCTTTTTTCTGTATATTTTTCTCGCAAGAGATCCGGAAAACAGATACAATGTGCCGGAGGGCTCAGCTCAGGAGACCGACAAGGGTAGCACGTCGTTACCGTCGGAGAAACACCCTCCCAAACCCCTCATGAATCCACTTCCAATCCGGGCTCGCAAAAACCCCGGTTTGCCATTCCGGAGAGTTCATTTCCGGAATATGTGCAAAAAACCATACACTTTTTCACACGTTTTCCAGAAAACAATTTTACTTACGATTTACGCCAAACGGAGCGTTTTGCTTCGAGCAATTAAACGCTAATGTACGCTTTTGGAAGGCAAAACTCAAGGGGTCTGGATAGGTAGCACGGTCAAGAGGAAAAGAACCCCCTTTTTGAGGCCCGGAACGAAGCCATCTCTCGTCGGACACCGACGTAAATTTCACGATTCATGCCGGACCCTCTGTTCATGCAATTCTTCCAGGAGTTTTCGATCAAACAGGGGGTGATCTTCATCCAAAAGGGGCTCAATTTGGGCGTTGTTTGGAAATTCTGGTGGAACGGAGGCCGATGCATGCCCGGATAGAAGAGGTTGTAAAGTGCTTTGAAAAGGGGGTTTTGGGGGGTTGGGATCAGGATGGGGCGAGGGGAAATTTCGTGTTGAAGGGATCGTGTGAATTTTTTATTTCAGGATCATCTTGAAATTTTCCCGGCAAAATCCGTAAAATATTTTCAGGAAAATCCGGTTGAAAATTTTCCGGAAAAAGTACGGCCGGTTTCCCGGCCCGGGCCCCACCCCTCCGAAACCCGGGGGCTGGCCGGCTCTCCGCGTAACGGCCCAGCCATGAGCCGGTCATCGCACGCCGTTTGGCGATTGTCCGGAACAGGAACGGGCACCGGGACTTTCATTTACCGGAGCGTTTGGAAAAGTGAGCGGTACCGGAGGGGGCTCACCCGCAAAAATATTTCACAACCTATTTACCGCTCCGCACAGATTTTTGCTATACTATGACCGCACGCCCGATTGTCTCTGATTGCCGGAGGAGACCAGTGCATGTTGCGGTTGCATTAGTGGTCGTGATGGTGGCGGTGCTGCTGGCGGCGGGGTGTTCAGGAGAAAATCCTAGTAATTTAACCCCGGGTAAATCTGCAATAAATAACACCACTTCATCTATAACCACAATCCCGGTGATCACTATACCAATTCAAACGATCACCATAACTGTTCCTCCATCAGAATGCCCGGGAAAAAATTCAAAAATAAATTCCGTCTTGAGTGGGAATTCCTTTATTTTCTCTGGTACCGCTATTCGTCCCGAAGAGAATCTCGTGAGAATCTGGGTTTTCGGGGACAACTTTGCCCAATGGTTCAATAGTTCCGTCAGACCCGGCGTATTGAATACTATTTCACTGGACAGTATGCATACATCAAACCTGAAGAGCGGTACATATTATCTTCTCTACCAATACTCCGAAAATGGAAGTCATTTTGATATCGATTTGAAAAATGCCAACTACCCAGACCAGGTCAAAAACAAAAAAGGGGATCTGATTCTTGATCTTCAGAGAGTTCGAACAGGTTTTGTGAAAAGTCTGGAAGCCCGGACAATTCTTGAACAAGCAATCAATACTCCGGGAAATAATGATCGATCAGACAATACGACACTCATTGTTGAAGAACCCTGGATCATCATCAATCCATTGAAGGATGTCAAAAAGGGAACCTCATTTACAATAAATGGCACAACAAATCTTCCAACAAATCGTCCCAAAAATATGAAATTGAAACTCACAATCTGGCCAACCAAACAAGACCCGCGCCGGTTACTGGGTGAACAGTCTGTTGAAGATTATGGCTCCGCTTTTTCCACATATCTGGATATTGAAAGTGGTGAGAATTGCACGAATACATTTTCTATTCTCGTTCCACCCTTAAACGCAAAAACCGGAGAATATTTCGTGTCTATGTTTGATTATGACTGGGATAAAGGGTACTCAGGACATGCTCAAAATGGAACAGTATTCAACATCAATTAGTCGGGTGACCACCAGATAACTCCGGTACCGGAAGGCCCGGCCCCCACCCACCCCCGCCGAAACCGGGGGCTGGCCCGGTCTCGTGGCGGTGCAGCCGGGACCGGTCATCGCACGCCGTTTGGGAATTGAGCGGTATAGGAGCGGGCACCGGACCGGGCGAGTAACAGAGATGTCGTGGGGAGATTGAAGCGAAGGAAAAATGTTATTTATTTTACGATTTTACCATACCCTTTTTTTTCAAATTCGACTGCATCCTCTATATGTATTTCACTTGTGAGTCCGGCAAAATTTTGATACTTATATCCCCTTTGAGATTCAACTGTTGGCGTTGGTAACTCTGAAAAAAATTCAAACAATATTTTATAATTTTTTGGTAAAGTTTTTTTCTTCGTGATTTCTTTGTACAACTGAATCAATTTTTCTCTTTTTTCTACCCTTTTTTTCTCTACTTGTTCCCCTACATAATTCAAAACGGATCGAAAATTTGACTCTTCGGTCTCTAAATTGTTGATCTGGTCGTGAATTGAGGTTATCTGGGTTTCAGAAAATAAATTGAGAATTGGCTCTTCCTGCCCTTGGTCCATAGGATCTTCCCATACAAAACCATTTTGAGGAGATACAATTTTTTCCCAGGCATTCTCGAATGAATCAAAAGTTGAATATAAATAACTAATTCCTTTTAGCATACTTGAACGATTTTCCCATTCATTGACTTTAAAAAAGGCATAACTATTTTTTATTTCATCTTCATATTGACAACATCTCGAACTAAAATTACAGAGTTTCTTCATTTCGGGTTTGGCAATATCCCTCAGTTTTAGTTTTTTCTGATAATTATTCTCAAAATTCCTGAATGCGGTTTCATACTCTCCCCTTAAAGTTGACTTGACCCAATCTGCAATATCGATAGCGAGGATTTCAGCGGTGTAAAGACAATTATCCTGAAGGAGTAATCCGATAGATCGGATTCCATGCTCAACAAACAATAATTGTTCACGATAAAGTGAGAACTCACTCTCATTAATGTAAGTATCAATGAAAATACAGGAATTACTGCTTGCGACTATTGTTGTATCATCATCGGGAAAAAATTTCAGGAAATTTTTCAGTACCCAATAAGATTCAATTCCATCTCGACGATATTTACTTTCTCTTCGTTTGAGTTCCTCCAAATCAATAATGCTTAACTGAACTTCAAATACAATTTTTCTACCATCTTTCATTGCAAGAACATCAGCACGCCAATCTCCTGATGGCGATTGATATTCCGGTTGCACCCACCAACCTTCAGATTTGCAGATTTGGTAAATAAAATTTTTTAATTCCATATGCTCCAGGGATTCCGGCACCCCCCCGCACTCGGCCGATTTAATAGCGTGATAAAAATGTTTTAGACCGTTCGGTGATATTCGAAGATGACCTTTGGCTCCACAACAGGTCATGGTGACATCAAGGCCTTTTTTATGTCGAAGTTTGAGGTCAGCCCAAGCTTCATCAGTTAAATCCGGACCAATTACGCGGTCGCCGTTAATTATTGCCGATAGTGGAATGACAATCCCTTTTGGTTTTGCTTAGCTTTTTGGAGAGTCATTTTCTTCGAGAATTTTAAAATCTATTACCTGTATGTGTCTCGCATTGGAAATGCGGGATTTGATTGCATTGTATGGTCCCAATCCCTTTGTTTCATTATCGGAAACGTATGTCTTAAAACTGACTGTGGCTTCTATCGTTGGCATACTATCCCATCTTTTTTTGTATCTTGTTAAAGTAGTTCAAACGGTTTTTCTTACGAGGCGAGGTTGCAGCCGGGAGCCGGTGAGCGTGGGGCGTCTGGCTAGTGGGGAAAATAAAAAAAGGCTCAGTGAAAAAAGTTATGTCGATAATTTGATGCTAATTGAATTTTATTCTCATATACATGAGTTCGGTTGATTCAGTTATTATTCTAGGTGCAGGGGCCTCATTTTCCGACGGGGCTCCTCTCCAAAATGATTTAATAAAAGAATTTTGCTCAACTGCCCTTATTAGAAAACTGGGGTTCTCTAGTAAGGGAATCCCTATAGAGAAGTTGAGTGAAATAGAGATAAATCAATTAAGCCAGATAGAAAAATATTTTGATTTGTTTTGGGGAGCCGATCTATTATCCTCATTCGATAAGAAATTTTCATATCCAACTTTTGAAGATTGTTTAGGCATTTTAGATATTGCTCAAAACCGGAATGAAAGCTTTGGGCTAGAATATCGTTCGAAGTTGAATGAATTTCGAAATTCTTTGATTTTTTTAATCGCTAAAACCATCGAAGAAAAATTAACAGCGTCTGAATCTCACAATCATGAGACGTTAATAAATAGGTTGGTAAAACAGGGTACTCTCAGATCTACAGCGTTCATAAGTTTAAATTATGATATAATCATTGATAACACACTTACCGGGATTCGTAATTCAGATGGCTTTGATTTGGATTATGGTATTGAATTCATGAATTTTAAGAGAGACCCGAATTCGGATGAAAATTCCTGGGGGAGACCAAATCCAACAAAATCCATCCTTCTTTTCAAACTGCATGGTTCGTTAAATTGGCTTTATTGCCCAACTTGTAACCAAATCGAAATTACTCCAAAAATAAAAGGAGCAATTAAAGCATTTACTCAGTCAGAAAAATGCTATGCATGCGGAACACCGATGGAACCAATAATTGTTCCTCCGACATATTTTAAAGAGATGGAAAATGTCTACCTCCAGCAAATATTCCAAAGGACTGATGAAATTCTTAGGAATTCTAAAAAGATATACATATGCGGATATTCTCTCCCAGATGCAGATTTACATATAAAATATCTCTTGAAACGAGCAGAATTATTGAATAGGAATCCACTAGAAATTTTTATCATAAATAATCACAAAGGCAAAAAAAATCCAAAAAAGATAGATAAAAAGAAACGATTTCTGCAATTTTTTAAAAGAAAAACGATGGTTAAGTACACAGAGTTGAGCTTTGAAGATTTCTGTAGAGATGGAATACAAGATTGAATCCTTTTTTATCTTTCGACATTCGAGCGATTAATAAAACAGCTATGCTGGACCCGGATTTCTGTCCTCCCCATCTTCTGATGTATGGCTAGCGATGACCGGCTCCCGGCTATCTTTTTTGCGAGCTCCCGCCAGCCTAATGTTTCGGCAGTTTCATGAAAACAGGTACTTTCTGTCCAACTGCCCGGATTTATCGAACGAAGGCCCGGGCCCCACCCCTCCGGAACCCGGGGGCTGGCCGGCTCTCGCGTAACGGCCCAGCCTGGAGCCGGTCATCGCAGGCCGTTTGACAATTGCCGGAACAGGAACGGGCACCGGGACGTGCAGGTACCGGAGATTTTGAGAGAGGGAACGGTACCGGAAAGGGTGGGGCTATTCCACAAAATGAAGATCCGTAGGAGGAATGCAAGTGCAGAAAAATCTCGCGAAAAGAGCGAACGAATTATTATGAGTTATTGATCTGTTGTTGCAAGTTTCTTCTCATATTCCGTCATTGCGGCTTCAATTTTCTTTTTGTAATTATCATCTTTAGTATAAATTCCGTAAATGTGTAGCTCAGTATTTTGGAGAAATTTAAATAATGAAGATGAATCATTCGTCAAAGAAACAGGTTCATTTTTTCCGTCAAAAATCTTAATCTTATGTTCAACAAATTCATCGTCTAAATCCCCATCTTTGGTTAATTTTGAGGGGCTAAGACCTGTTATTGGATTTTCAATACGGGATGTGATATACCACTCTTTAGGAATTCCAGCTTGTTTAACGATATAATCGATTACTGCAGGATCGAAATATTTGATTAATTTATGGGGTTTTTCACCATCCCTTTTTTCTATCCCTTGCAATATCATTTGCTCTTCTAAAACTCGCTTTAATGGGTCTCGATAAAGAACTTTTTTTACGAGATCTTTTAAAAATGCTGAAGAAACAGCCGGATTTTTTATTTGCTTAATTGATTTCGGATTGCTTTGGATTGCTTTTAGTTTTTCAAAAATATAGGAATCGTCATAATTCAGATAATCATTCTCTCTTGTTTCGTCAAACATCGCTACTAAATCGCCATATGAATGAACTTCCCCTCTTTCCAAGAGACCCGAATAGATGCGTTCGGCCATCCGGTGAAAACCAGTAGTAGTTTTTTGGTAAATTACAGTACTATACAGGAAATATCTGGATAGTAAATAATGTTCAACCGCTTTCTGACCTTTTTTATTTATCACAAGAGGAGATGATCCTTCTCTTTGAGGTTTTTCAGTATAAAGATCGATATTCCTGATTATCTGTTCTAAATCAAAAATTCCATACGGAACACCAGTCTGCTTTGAATCACGTAACAAATAATCGAATCGATCAGCATCCAATTCAGAATGGATGATAATTTTTTCCGGTCCTGGGTATTCTCCAGCAATGATCTGTGCAATTTTAGTAATTTCATCTTTTGAGAACTCTGTTTTGAGAATAGAATGAAGACTGGATTTAAAAAGAATAATTCCTGCCATTCTTTCATGGTGGGCAAAATCTAAGGTGGGGTTCCTTTGAGTGTACAAACTAAGATTAAGTTTATGTGATTTGCTTGAAGTGAGATTTGCATAAGGCACTACATTATCATTAGATTTGGATAACTCAACAGTAATTTGTCCTGATTCCTTCGGTACTCTTTTTTTCGCGTCTTTTTTTACTGCCGATTCAATAATATGGGACCAGGGATAATGACCGATATCATGAAGCAGGGCAGAAATACGGACTATTTCACGGGCTCTGTCACTATTTAATTTATTTTTCTCCTGAAGCGAGACTACCATTCTGTCTGCAATATGCATAACTCCTAATGAATGGTTAAACCGGTTGTGCAATGCACCGGGAAAAACATAATCGAGCAGTCCCAGCTGGCGAATATTGCGTAATCTCTGGAAAAGGGGCGAATCTACAAGCTGCCATTCGAAATCTGTTAACTGAATAAAACCGTGAATATTATCGAATATCCGTTGCTCGGAAAAATCAAGTTTTTCAATTTTTGGTTTTGTCATAAAAAAATCAGTTAAATTTGGTCAGATCCTTGCATGCGGAATCTATTATTTTCTGGATATTGTGGACATTTTTAAGATCTGGTTTAAGTGTGAGAAGTCTAACCCCTATTTGTGGGCATTTACTTTCACCAGGAGGAAGTGTTGTACGGAGATAATGAAGGGATGCAATAACTTCCAGATAATTCGGATCGTCAAAATTAGACCCCAGAACACTCTTTAGATGTTCTAATCGCTTTATGACTGCCTCTTCATTTCCGAGTTTGATTGTCTCAGCTTGATTGAATAATTCCGGGTTATCTTTGATGTGGAATAGCGTGCGGGTCAATGCCGGAGAATACGGTCCGCGTACATACCAGCTATATCCGTACCCAAGACCCACTCCCAGATTCTGGGTAAGATAAATTAATTTCTGATATTTTAGACGATTATCGAAATCATCCATGAACACACCCACGAATCCCAAATGCTTTAGAATTCTGCTGAGAATGATTCCATTCTGATTTTCATTGGTATTATTTTCCACAATTGACCTCTTCACGCTTTTGAGTGCCTAATAAGTGTTTACTTCTATTGTTGTTATTATTAAGCGTTTTTTAATTAATTTTTGGTCAGATATAAAACATTCACTCGCGCGGTGTGAAAATGTGTTTTGTACGTACTGATTGAAATTTTACAGCAAAGTCTGGTTGAAACGTGACCATGCAACTGCTGTTCACGAACTTGTTGACCAGATTGTAAAATGTTACGGCGTTCAACACGATTACCGGGCCTACCTTATCCCCTCCTTTTCTGCAGCTGCGCCTTCTCAATAGGCAAGTTAGGCTGAAGCCGCCCTCGCGATGATAGCTGGTGCTTCGGCTTCTCCATCTCCCACAACCGCTCCCCAGTTTCCGGCACATTGCCCAAGTATGACTGGGTTTATATTCCAATCCGAGTTCATGGAATTTTTTTACGTCACTTGCATCGCATTCCATGCCATTTCCGGGATATATTTTAGGGATAATTTTCTCGTAAGAAATCCCGGAAAAAGGGTACATTATAATACACGAAAGAGTTTGTCTGATGCCAGTTGGGGCTCGGAGAAATTCGCGGATGGGAGATTTTGGGAAAGTGGGGGTACAGGAAAGGACTCAGCTACTCCAAAACCGTAAGTCAACCCCCACACGTCACCTCAGAAACCCGGGTGTTGACCGAGAGCAGAGATTGTTAGACCTGAAATACAAAAAGCAATTCAGAATGGATATATATGAGATAAATAAATAAGAATCAAGGATTGTCTTTCGCTTTGAACTCATCTTAGGCGTAAGATGATGTGTGGTGTTACGCCACGCAAATGGATTACTTACCGAAGTGCAAGCACTTGATCATACGCAGTCCTGATGAAAGCTTCGGCCTTCATCACCGAAAAGTCCCGAGGACTTTAGGAAAGACATCCTTTTTTTAATAATCGAAGGATAAATATGGAAAACAAACCTCTTCTCAAAATAGGACAACTTAAAAAATTTCTGAATTCAGTCAAACCAATAATTTCTCAGTTAGAATTTGAGACAGAGAAAAACTCCTTCAAAAAGTTACGCTGCAATGAATTACCATATATTTATGATTTAAACCATCTCGCGAATTTATGCGACATTTCAGCGGATCAATTATCTCTTTTCGTCACCGATAAAAGAAAAGCATATGCCTCATTTAAAATTCCTAAGAAAAATGGGACATTAAGAGAAATTCATGCACCTTGTTTTCAATTAAAATGGGTTCAACGCTGGATACTCGATGAAATTTTATACAATCTTGATCCTGGTGATTATTCGCACGGGTTCATCCCAGATCGTTCAATAATTACAAATGCATCCGTCCATGTTGGAGAAGAGTTAGTTTTGAATATTGATCTAAAAGACTTTTTTCCAAATATCAAAACAAATCGAATCGTGGGCCTATTCAACAAAATGGGATATACAAAAAAAACAGCCGTTTTACTAGCAGAGATTTGCACATTCGAATGGGCTTTACCGCAAGGTGCACCTACAAGCCCGATGCTATCAAATTTGATCGCGTGGCATTTGGATGTTCATTTGGCAGAATTTTGCGAAAAGCGTGGATTAAACTATTCAAGATATGCCGATGACATCTCAATTTCTGGTCCACGAATTCTACCAAAATATAAAACATTGATTTTCCGTATTATCGAAATTGAAGGTTTTAAAATAAATTATGAAAAAGTAAGGTTACATGATAGAGGATCAAGTCAAAGAGTAACTGGATTAGTCGTAAATGAAAAAGTAAGTATTGAACGAAGGAAAAAAAAATTTCTGCGTGCTATTGTCTACAATATTGTGAAAAATGGTCCGCTTGCTGAAAATCGAACAAATGACCCATTTTTTAGAGAAAAAATTTTAGGCTTACTTGGGTTTGCGAAAACGGTTGATCCAATATTCGCCAATCCACTTCTTGAAAAACTTAGGACTGTTAATTGGAATGAGAGAGAAATAAAAAAGGAAATTTCAATTGAGAGAGGATTGGATTTAAGGTTATTAAAAGAAAGTCACGATAATTTAATTAGTTTTGATCAATTGCAAATATTCGAAAATGTTTGTAAATTATCTGATGTAAAATGGGATGAGGCATTAATCAATCATTTAGAGAAAATGCAGGAAAAATGTGCGGACCAATCAGATGAAGAATGTTTAGATTGCCTGCATAGGAAAAATGACAATACGAAATATTGCATTAAACATGTTTTAGGTTTTTTTACCGGAAATACTTGCGGTTCACATCACGGACATGAAGTATCTGATTTGTTTTCAATTACAAAGATTAAAGAAAATCAAGTATTTGTAACATTCATTGCAAAATCTGGAAAGATGAAAAGAAGTGAAAAAGATACATTATTACGTCAAGTATTTTGGAATACTGCTTATAATGATATCAACGTAATATCAATTGTTACGAATAGATTTTTAGATACACAATCAATTTTAGACATAATCCGACTTATAAAAAGTTGTAATAAGGATCAAATGTGCTGTTTAATTATGAGAAATGAGATGGGACAAATTTTAGTCACATATATTGAACGTTTTTAATCCCCTACCTCTTCCTCCTAACCTTCTGCTTCTTCACCGAAACTTCATGCCCCACATGCATCTTCGTCGCCGCCGACTGCACATGCTTCGGCTTCTCCGCAGACTGGTGAGACTGATACTTTCCCCTCGGTGACTGCGGGTGCTCCCGCTTCTCCGGTTCCCGCAGCCGCTCCCCGGGCTTCCCGCCACCGCCCGGCCCCCGCTTCTTCTCCGGCCGGTTATCCCGGTGCACATCCTCGCACTCCAGCTCCCCGATGATATCGAGCGGCTCGGTCTCGCACTTCGTCAGCCGGATAATCTCCAGCAGCCGCTCCATGCCGATGAAATGCTCCGCCAT
>JANXYM010000004.1 GCA_025350045.1 Methanomicrobiales archaeon
ACGCGAGTCCTCGGGAACTATACCAAGCTGCTATCTCCTTTCCCTTCTTACACGGGATTCTCGTAATATTACACTAAAGAGCGAACGCTCTTCTCACGTCATTGTATCGTTTAACCGAATACCGGATGGTTTGCGGCCTGCAATAACAATAAAAAAAGAATTAATTCAATTTTTCTAAACTTCTTTTACCCCTACTATTTTCGTTCCTTCTTCTTTCTGAATCTGTTTATAAACTTCACCGTCAATGCAGGTGCTCATCTTTGCTGCAAACGATCCCTGTACTTTTCCCCCACATTATGTGCTGAGACTGCGTAAGCATGTGCGTCCTGCATTTTTTCCCTCATTGGTACCATCAAGACGTTTTTTTGTAGTTGCGATACAGACGCCGAGTTCCTTGGATTTGGTTCTTTTTGGCCCTACGAATCAGACACTCTTTATTGATTATATTGGCACAATGTATGACTCTCTGTTCATAAAAAAGGGGGGCACTTAACGTCATAGTCTCCCTTTTTTTATTTAGGTAATTACCTGATTTCTGTAAGTCCATATACAAGAGAAAAATGGTTTTTTGATTCAGTTCTTTGATTCGGTGAATAATCGCTGAATCGTACCTTCTGCCGGTTACCGGGATTTGCCGACAAGTGGTATGAGGTTATCATAATCGTTCTTTCTTCGCGTGAAATGAAATCCGTACCTCCGATCCATTTCCTGTTATTAAACACAATTCTTAAATCACTCCTTACAGTATGTTCATACAACGCAACTATGGTATCCGGACATAAAAAAAAGGTTTCCGGATACAACAGTCCGGTGATTACTATGCCCGATAATCCCAATGATCCCAAGATTCCCTGCCCCCTGTGTAAGGCCCCTGTACCCGAGGGAAATAAATTCTGTGAGGTGTGCGGTGCAACGATGCCTGTGCAACGAGCCTGCCCGAAATGTGGTGCACCCGCAGCATCTGCAATATTGAAGTTCTGCGAGGAATGCGGCGCCCCGTTCAATCAGGTGAAAGAGCCCCCACAAGCAACCCGGGTCCTCGTACCTCTCCTAATACAACCGTCAGACTCCTCCGTTTCCGCAGAACCGGCACCTGTTGTCGAACCAAAACCCATTTCCCCGGTAAAACCTTCTACCCCGGGCACGGGTGTATCGGGAAAGAAGAAGTCCATCATTGGTGCTGTAGCTGGTATCGTGCTCCTCATCGTCATTGCACTGGTAGCGCTTCCTGCATTGAACCTCTTCCCTGCTACACCAGGTCTGTCTGCTTCCGTTCCCGCTCCAATCCCATCGCCCGTGGTAATCTCTCCTTCCGCGACCATGACCTCCCCTGTAGCATCCCTGACAATGGTTCCATCAGCTACTGGTACTGGTGCAGACACCCTGATTCCCGGACCCACCCAGCGTATGCCTGAAGCAACCAATGTGCTGATCACGGCCGATAAGGATACCATAACGGGTGCAGTTTCTGTGCAGATCACGGGCGGACCCGGCAGGTCGGTTATCAAGGAAGTCAGCGGAACCGTCTATCGTTCGGATGGTCAGACAAGTACCGGGACAATCAACCCCGCTCTCCGTAGTCAGGAAGTGGTCATACCCGGATCGAAAGGAACGGATCGCGTTGTGGTGACAGTTCTCCTCTTCTCCGGAGAGCAATATGTGGTGATGGACAAACTCATGACATTCCGGGCGCATGGATAAGAACGAGATCGGATGTATGTGATTGTGAACTACGGGTCGGGTGAATAGTCGTGTCATCCCCAAAATCCCCGTTTATTGTAACGGTGGCATTTAATGTCAGGCCCGAGCAGGTCAGCAGGATGCACATCTTCGTTCAGGATCTCACTATCACATCCCGGGCAGAAGACGGCTGCGTCACGTATATTTTCTTGGAATCTCATGAACAGCGAAACCGCTTTTTCCTGTACATGAGCTGGCGCGATGAGGAGGCATTCAACCGTTATAGTGAGATTCCCCTTGTCCGGGCATTCGACAGCGGGATAGCAAAAGAACTGCTCATAGAGCCGTATATCCTTGATACTTGGAAGTCACTCGGGTGACAGAAGAAAAAAGGATTTTACCGGGTTATCCCCAGCCGTTGAGTTCCATGACCACGTCGCCATCTTTCGAGGGTGACATCCACTTGACAAAGGTTGGGACGCCGGATGCTGTCCAGTAGTAGATCTTCTCTCCATTGGTAGTGACCATATATTTGGTGGCAGTCGGGTAGGTACCTGCTCCGACAGTTACCGGTTCGATACCCACAAAGGTGAACTTGACATCGGATTTGACATCAGCGGGGTTACTTTGGCCGGGTGTTGAGCTGCTCTGGCCTTTTGATGTACAGTCGATCGTCATGCCGCCGTTGGGGAGATCTGCACTTTCCATCCGCATGGTGCATTTCCCGGACTTTTCAAATTTCATATACGCAGTCATCCCGGAGGTGACCATCTTGTACTCAATCCAGTTATAGGATGCGCCTGTGCCGAAGATGTTTGCCCCGGTGACGTCAGATCCCGCTGCCGGAGCCGTGGATGAACCGCCAGCCGGAGCCGAAGAACCCCCGGCAGGTGCCCCGCCTGCTGCGGGTGCTGCTGGTGTGGCCGGGCTGGAACTTGTACATCCAGCAATCGAGACTGCAATCACCACAAGGATAATTGCTATTACACTGATGTGTGAAGATTTCATTGTCATTCCTCCCAGTTGAACCGATTTCCCTGTAACCACTCTCTCACGTCAGGGATTTTGTGATATCGGGTTATGAATTACTATCTATTGGAGGTCTATTAAAAAATTCCGAAATAACATTGTTCCGAATCCCGTTTTGTCCTGAACGCGTAATCTCCACTTTGATTAAGCAGGATGAACCGCAGTATCCGGAATCCCTCGGACGATCCCATATTCTTTACCGGGTGAATTATTATCCCAAAAAAAAACAGTGATGCAGTGAAAAATGCATAATCATTCTGCAGGGTATCCCCCATTACAGAGAATTTTTAACATCATTTTTACAAAGGTGAAGTAATCATAAGGAAGATTTTAATGAAGCACCCGTACCTTCTGCTCGTTTTTCTGGGAATTGCAGCGCTCAGCTGCTTCCCTCCCGTTTCCGCCGAAGAGACCGGCGGGGACCAGGGGTGGTATGTGATCCACTGTAATGTCTATGGGGCGAATATCTATCTTGATGACAAATTTGTCGGGACTGCACCGCAGGGTGCCCTGACCGTTGCGGTACCCACCACCGGTACTCCGTATAAGATGCTCCGTGTCCAGAAATACGGTTACTCAACCTTTGCCGACTCCATCACCAAAGTCCCGGTCAAGGGTGGAACCGTTGACCTGTATGCAACCTTAAACGAACTCCCCCCGACAACGCCTGCTCTAATTGGCGGGGATATGGGATGGTATATCATTCATTGCAATATCGATGGTGCGACCGTACTGCTCGATGATGCGAATAAGGGTGAGATATCACAGGGCATGGTCTATGTCCCGGTCTATTCAACAGCCACCCCGTACAAGTCATTTACCGTAAAGAAAGAGGGGTACACTCCCTATACGGGAACTATCAGCCGTCTTCCCTCAAAAGGGGAGAGCGTTGATCTCTATGCAACCCTCAACCCGGTTGCCACACCCACAGCAACCCCGGCAGGTATTGGCGGGGATATCGGGTGGTACAATGTCCATGCCAATGTTGACGGGGCTGCGGTTACGTTCGATAACGATGCCAAGGGAAAGATTGCCAGGGGAGAACTCAGTGTCCAGGTATATGTTACCGGCACACCTTACCGCGCCTTTACCGTTTATAAATCGGGATATATCCCGTTCACCGGTGCAATTGAACACTACCCGGCGAAAGGTGAGATTGTTGACCTGTATGCTACCCTGAATGCAGAACCTGCAACAGCAGTGCCTACCCCCGTTCCTACCACAAAGTCCCCGCAACCCCCGGTAATCGCTTTGATAGCACTGGCTATCGGGGGAATCTGCTCTGGGCTGTTGGGAAAGACCCGGAAATAATTTTTTGCACTTTCATACCGGGATTGTAGAATAAAATTTTTATTCAGTCGAAATCCTGTTATTATCATACTTTACGTTCATACATGGCAGGAGCTTTCGACTGTGCCCCCGTCCCCCCCAAAGGGGAGGCAGCATGTGGGAAGCACCCCCTTACTTTATTTCCCTGTGCCGCCAAATCCAGAGATAATGATCACAGACCCAATTGGGGATCTCCTCTCTGCGCTCAAGGCGGGTATTCCGGACCCCAATAAGCTGCCAGCCCGGGCCCGGGAGGATTTCACCGCTTTGTATGGGGAGTTCCAGGAGATAGAGCAGCCGAAGCTGGAACGCGTGATGATCCGTGACGGGCTGGACGGGTTCTGGATCACCGTCCCCGAGTCCCTGCCGGACCGCACTGTCCTCTTCTTTCATGGGGGGGGATATACCGTAGGCTCAACCCGGGATCATATCGGCATCTGCACGAATCTTGCCCGTGTCTGCCGTTCACAGGTCTTCTCGGTGGACTACCGGCTGGCTCCCGAACATGTCTTTCCCGCAGCAGCCGAGGATGCTCTCTGCGCCTACCAGTACCTGATCGCTCATGGTATCCTTCCACACCACATCATTCCGATCGGCATCTCGGCAGGGGGGACGCTCGTGCTCGATCTCCTGATCTCTGCACGGGATGCAAAAATCGCCCTCCCCCTTGCCGCGGTCTGCCTGTCCCCCATAACCGATATGCAGTTTTCCGGAGAATCGGTGGAGAGAAACACGGGACTTGACTGGATCACTCCGGCCAAGTTCCATGCAATCCGCACCGTGTACCTGGCGGGAAAGGATCCGAATGATCCGCTTGCATCCCCGGTACATGCCCGTTTGCACGGGCTCCCCCGGCTCTATATCCAGATCGGGACGCACGAGCTCTTACTCTCGGATGTGGCGGCCTTTGTCCAGAAAGCGCGCTGGGCAGGATCACCGGTCCAGCTCGAACTCTGGGAAGGGATGTTCCACTGCTGGCAGGTATTTTCCCGCGATGTGCCGGAAGCCAGACGGGCGATCGAGCACATAGGGTCCTTCGTGCAGGATGCCCTGAACCGGTAACCTGCGCTTCCTGAACGATACATCTATCTTTTTTTATGGCGAGATCCCTTTTTATGAATCTGATTCTGCGCCGCATCTCCCGAATCTCATATGCTCTCATAGTTCTGCTGTTTCTGGTGACCCCGGCAGCGGCGACCTTCACCCTCTCATCGGTCGCCTATACGCCCAACCCTCCCATGGTGACCGGCGGGCAGCAGCAGGTCGTAGCTACGTACTACATTGGTCCTTCCGGCTCTACCACATTTATCAAAGGTCACGAGCTCCAGATGCAGACCGATCTTGCAAATGCCCGGTGGAATATTCAGGTCATCCAGAACGGCCGGAATGCAGCCCAGCAGAGTGCGTCGGGTTCCGCAGCGTTTGTGAACGGGGAGATCCTCTCCTACCCCAACAACAACGATGTCTCCCTTCAGGTCACCGTTGATGGAGTCGTCCCGCAGACGCAGAGCGATCAGGTGATGCTGCTGCAGGTAGAAGAGATCGATAATTCCAATAGCGTAGTGCCAGGCAGCGTGATCACGCTCAGCCAGCCGGTGGCCGGGCAACCGGTAACGGTAGTACAAACCGTGCTCCCCACGCTCACCCCCCCGGTTATCATTTCCCCGGCTCCGACTAAATCAGCGGGATTTACCCAGGCTGCGGGAATCCTGGCACTCGGCCTGGTATTGTTTATCAGGGTACGGGGCGACGGGTAACCGGACGGGCATCACCCCCCCTTATCCTTCTGACCGGGTTTTGCCCGGTACATCCTCTCCTTCATGCAGCAGATCTTTCCCCCGCATTGCCGAAACAATGATCGCGGGGATGGTAAGCACCGCTGAAATCATAAATACGAAACAGATCGCGTTCGTGAACTGGATCTGGGTTGCAATAGGGAGGGATGCTCCGCCAACTACGAACATATTCATCATCTCGTCGAGGGGGATCATGCCGACCAACAGGGGCATGGCGATTGTCATGGAAATTACCATACCGGTGTTGTTAAAAAAAGCCCGCATGGCTGATGCAAAACCTCGCCGATCTACCGGTACAGCCGCCATGATTGCACTCGTATTCGGTGGCTGGAAAAGCCCGGATCCAAATCCGCTCACAAACATCCATGCGGCAAGTACCCCATACGGGGTGTCGTACTGCATGAAGCCCAACCCTAAAAGTCCGACCATCGAAACAATCAGCCCGCTCGTGCTGATCAGACGTGAACCATATTTGTCCGAAAGATATCCCCCGAGTGGTCCAGAGATGACCAATCCTATTGCCAGCGGCGAAATGAGAATGCTCGCCCACAGTGGGTCATATCCTTTGGGCCCCTGAAAGAAGAGGATGAGCAGCATCATGACCGCGCCGCGTGCAACAGCATTCAGGAGGGCACTAACCTGCCCATACGTGAATATCCGTATCCTGAACAATGAGAGATCGATCAGGGGATGACGAGCCTTTTGTTCGTGGGAGAAAAACCCGGCGAGCGACAGAATACCAATGGCGAGTAAGGCAAGCATAGGTACAGACAGGAACCCTGCGAGTACTCCCGCACTTCCATACACTGCCAGGGCAACGAATGCCACGGTAAACAGGACCATCCCGGTATAATCGAATGATTCTGTACCGAAAAATTCCTTCACCTCGCGGAGCCGGGTATGGGCAACATAGGCTGCGATGATACCGATGGGGACATTAAAAAGGAAATTCAGGCGCCAGTCAATCATGGTGAGAAACCCCCCGAGAATCGGGCCGACAACAAATGCCGCTGCCATGATCATGGAGAGGATTCCCATGGCCTTCCCCAGTTCCCATTTCGGAAAGGCGTCTGCCACGAGAATGGTGCTGTTTGCTACCAGGAATGCCCCTCCTATTGCCTGTATCACCCGGAACCCGATCAGCTGCGTTACGTCAGCAGCCAGACCGCACAGGAGCGAGCCAATGGTAAAGACTACAATACCCAGAACATAGAGTTGTTTGCGACCGTACATATCGGCAAGCCGGCCGCAGGCCGGTGCGAGGATGGTCATGATGAGCATGTACACGATCAAAACCCACATGACCCCGATGAGCGAGGTATTGAGTTTGACCATCATGGTTGGAAGCGCGATGATGAGCGTACTGGCGTTGAGAACCCCAAGGAGTGTTCCGAGGCATGCCACTGCTAGGGCTGTCCACTTGTAATTATCCCCGGAATATTCAGTTTTTTGAGCACATGGATTCACAAGAACTGCACCTCGTACGCGGGATACCCGCGTCTTTGCATATGTGGTTCATTAATGGGTAAAGTGAGGCCGTAAATGTTCGTATAGATGCACAGGTAAATCCGCTGTATCTGTACCCCATAAAAAAACATGTATTGAGTACCATGAACAAGCTCCCCCATTCTCACGCTCAGCAGGACTCCTGCATATCCTCTCATCAGCGGGACTGCTATCCTGTTAAAAAACATCCGTTATAGTGGTCTGTGCCATTCTTAAAGATTCAAAACCTTCATCAGATGAAACATCCCACCTTTCGATCCTATGTTTGAAAGTATTGGCAGAAGTTTCGCGCTCGTAAAGACGAGCTGGGACATTCTCATGGACGACAAAAAGCTCCTCGTGTTCCCGCTCTTATCGGGTATCGTGTCGCTCATTGTTCTCCTCACCTTTGCGCTTCCTCTCCTGATTACCGACAGTTTCATGAGCAGGAGCGGACTTGGCCCGGTTATGTTCTACGGGCTCCTGTTTGTCTTCTACGTGGTCAGCTACTTTGTGGTGATCTTCTTCAACACGGCATTGATCACCTGTGTCAATGCCCGGCTGAACGGCAAGGAAGCGACGATCAACGACGGGCTCTCGAATGCAGTGCGGCACTTCGGTTCGATCCTTGCATGGGCCCTGATCTCTGCCACCGTTGGTCTCATCCTCCAGATTCTTGAGGACAAGGCCGGGTTCATCGGCCAGATTGCGGCCACCCTGATTGGCGGTGCATGGGGACTTGTCACCTTCTTTGTCATTCCGATTCTTATCCTTGAAGACAAAGGGGTTGTCGACTCTATGAAGGACTCGGTATCCCTCATCAGAAAGACCTGGGGCGAGAGTATCGTTGGCGGCGGATCAATCTTTCTTGTCTTCCTGGTGATCGGAATTGTTGCCTGCCTCGGTATCTTTGGCATCTTCTTGATCAGCCAGAGTTTCCTGCTCGCCATCGCACTCCTGATCATCGTAGTTGCGGTTCTTGTCATTGTCGCGTCAGCTATGCAGGGCATCTTTGTTACCGCCCTCTATACCTACGCACGGACGGGCACGGTCCCCTCATCCTTCAACAAAGATCTCATTGAGAATGCATTTCTGCCAAAGCAGGGATCACAGCAGGGCAACATCTGAACCGGGATACCCCGGTTCACGCCTTTTCCTATAGCAGAATGTATAATCATAAAGGATCAATATCCGGACTGATCAATCATGGCAGATGAATTCACAAAAACCAGAGGAGCGAAGAAATGGTGGTACCAGATAGCCGTTATGTGCATGATCTGTATCTTCTTTGTCGGCATTGACGTCTACCAGAATCACCGGATCACGTGGTCCGTCTGGCCGGTTGTAGCAGTCCTGTTCTTTGGTGTCGGCTTCACTCTGCTCAACAGGTTCGGCAGGGAGTAACCCTTTTTTCGCCCCAATCCATAGCTTTACACCTGTCGCCCACCCACCATTTTTATGGAAAAGATGAAAGCCTGGTCTGCCATTCCCGGAGCAACCCCCGCAGAAAAACTGGGCTCCCTTGGTGTGACTGAAGGACGGACGCTTGATGTCCGTTTTCTCGACGAGATCGCCCGCACCTATGGAGTCACCGTCATCCTTTTTTTCGAAGAAGACCTTGCCCGAACCCGCACCCTTGAGTCGGTTCAGCAGGAGTTTGCCCATTCGGGGGAATTTGAGCGCCCGTATATTGCCGTGGGGAGTTTTCTGAAGTTCACCCGGGAGAATGATCCCTCGTTTGAACAGACCCTGCGGGAATTTCCTCTCCTGGTCGAACTCGTAACGGTGGGAGAAACCCGGCTAAAAAATGGAAAAACCGTACCCTATATTGCCGGGCTGATGCCGTTTTTGAATGAACTGGATGTGGCTGCACCTCCCCCGAAATGATACACCCCGGTGTTTACGAGGCATAAATCCTCCGTCCTCTCCATTTGTATTCCCATTATTCAGGTTGCACATTTTTTCAGGGCAGGTGCTCTCTCCGGAGCAAAAAAGTTCACAACTCCCTTGAGGCAGAAGAATAACCAATATTAAATATAATCCCCCACCTGTTAATTTTATGAAGTGTTCTCCTCATGCTTCCCTGGGCATAGTCCTCTGCCTCGTCATTTGTCTGATCCTTGTCAGCGGATGTACCTTCCTGCAGCCCCCGAAATCCAATTCCTCCGCCGCATCATCACCCCCAGCATCTCCACTCCCCACAGCAGCTGTCGTTGTTGGTGCGTGTGCGGACGGGCAGACAACCTGTGCAGGTGCATGCCGGAACACACTCGTCGATTCCAGCAACTGCGGGCGTTGTGCAAATGTGTGTGGTTCAGGACAGTATTGCAACAATGGTATATGTGCTGCGGGTACCATGAATGTCCCGACAACCAGCATCTCGTCATCCCCCACGAATGCTGCTGGTGGGTGTGCGGACGGGCAGATGACCTGTGCTGGTGCATGCCGGAATGTGCTTGTTGATACAAGCAACTGCGGGCGGTGCGGGACCGTGTGTGGTCCCGGGCAGACCTGCAATGCCGGGGCATGCACAGGCAGTCTTCCGGTCCCCGCTACAACGACCGGTTCTCCAATAGTAACGACGGGCTCTGGCGGGTCCTGTAGTGCCGGGTTCATGAACTGCGGTGGTACCTGTGTCAGCCAGCATGATGAGAATAATTGCGGCGCATGCGGGACTACCTGCGGTACCGGAAAGCAGTGTTTCTGGTCGACTGCAGCTGATGGTCACCTGTTTGCCATTCACTGCAACTGCATCTCTGGTTCCGATACAAGCTTATGCGGCAGCAGTTGTGTGAACTTTGCCAGTGACAATGCCAACTGTGGGGGCTGCGGCACTACCTGTACTTCCGGGCAGCAATGCAGTGTCGGGATCTGCGTCACCCTTACCCCTGCCGTGACCTGTACACCATTCTACTCGACTCCCATGACCAATTGTAATGGTGATTGTGTTGTCCTGCTGTGGGACAACAACAATTGCGGTTCCTGCAACAACCGGTGCTCCGCAAGGACTGCCTGTTGCGGGGGTGCCTGTACCTCCACTGATACCAACAATAATTGCGGTGGCTGCGGCACCAGTTGCCCCACGGGAGAACACTGCAGCAGCGCAACCTGTGTGCCTGACAGTACGAGCCCCCCCTGCGCCAAAGGGCTCACCTCCTGCCCCGCAGCAAAGGGTGGTACGGCGTGCATTGACCTGAACACTGACAGCAGCAACTGCGGGAGTTGCGGGCATGTCTGTACTACCGGGAGTTGTTCCGGCGGGAGTTGCGGGTACGTGCTGAAATAAGCCGCTTCCCCGCTACCTCTTTTCATCCTCCGTTCTCTCTTCCTGCCGGTCTCTCCGGCCTTTCCTTAAAAGAAACAAATATATTTATTATAGCTGTCGCTGAATGGCATGTAACGGGAATCTTCCCGGGAATGGTGTGTTTATGGATGAAAAAAGAATGAGTGGATACTGTCAGTTGACCGTAATTGCCGTAGTTATCCTCTTTGCGCTGTGTGTCACAGCGGCCGGCGCTGCATCACTGAGTAACAGTCTTGTGGTCAGCAAAGTTACTCCTACCTTTGAGGTAGTGACAACAACGGTCCCGGTTTATGCACCCTGCCCAACCGGGTATGACTGCCTTACCGATGCGGATGCAACGACCCTGCTCGGGACGTATGCCAGACACTCGGATGCAGTCTGCGGGTACAAGCAGAATACCGCTACGCTGGCGGCCGTGATCCGGACTCCGCAGTACTGCGTGAAGAAAACAGAGCCCCAGTACCCGGCGATCTGTCCAGACGGCTGCAGCTGCATGATGGAGGCAACGGCAAAGGACAAGTTCCAGGGTGTTTACAAGCAGTGCGGGGACTCGCCCTGTTATACGGTCGTGACCGGTTCAGCACAGGTAAATGCCTACTGTTTCGGGCCCGGAACAACAACGACCGCTCATCCGGTAACCTGCCAGCAGGGTTGTGACTGTATCAGCGAAGCGACTGCAAAGGCAAAAGGCGGCAGCTGGACGCGATGCCAGCCGGGCGTCTGCGGGTACGAGCAGAGTTCCACCCTGGCAGCAGTAATCCAGGTGCCGAAGTACTGCATGAAACAGGAGAGTACTACACCCGTCTGCCCGGACGGTTGCAGCTGCTTAAGCGATGCCAATGCCAAGGCGAGGTACGGGGCATATACCCGGTGCGGGCCGGATGTGTGCGGGTACGAGCAGAGTTCCACCCTGGCAGCAGTAATCCAGGTACCGAAGTATTGCGTGAAACCAGAGACTACGACGCCGGCGCCAGTCTGTCCCGACGGGTGTGCCTGCATTTCCGAAGATGATGCAAAACTCAAAGGGCTGACTACCCGGTGCGATCCCAATGGGGACCCCTGCGGGTACCAGAGCATCGCTGGAACGGCAAACACGCAGGCAGACCGGATACCGCTCTACTGTTACAAGACCGGCATCACCCTAACACCCACCCCGCAGGTCTGCCCTGAGGGCTGCTATTGCGTGCAGGAAGCAGATGCCAAGGCGAAGTTCGGCTCCGGAAATTATACCCGGTGCGACCCCAACGGGAAACCCTGTGGGAGCGATCCGTCTGCAACTTCCGCAAACGGTATACCGCGATATTGTTTCAAGCCTACGGTCACGCCAACCCCGACACCATCTGTGTGCCCCCAGGGATGTGTCTGCACCACAGACGATGTGGCAAAAATAAAAGGTCTCACCCCCTGCCGCGGAACACGGACTTCCTGTGGCTACAACGAGAACAAACAGCCCCAGTACTGCTTTGAGCAGATTCCATCCACCACCTGTGTCTATGATTACCAGAAGAATGTCTGTGCCGGCACCTGCCAGCAGGGATACAACTGCGGGCTTTTGGCATCCGAGAAAGATGCATCCGGGAAGATCTCCTACGCAGTCTGCGGCTGTACGGGACAACCCACGACATCCTGCGCATACGATGCCCAGAAGAATGTGTGCACCGGTACCTGCCAGACCGGTGCCGCCTGCTCCATTGTTGGCAAGAAAGTCGATGAAAAGACCGGTGAGGCATCCGTTGTCTGCGGATGCCCGCAGAGCAGTGCCTGCGTGTATGATTATGGTAAGGAGAGTTGTGTCGGAACCTGCACCGCGACAGGGGATAACTGCCAGCTCAACACGATCTACCGCGACCCGACATCCGGCAAGGTAACCTATGCCGACTGCCACTGTAAAGGGGCCGGAGAAGTTCCCCAGACCTGCACCTGTGACCCGGCCGGGGGTGCCTGCACCGGTACCTGCGGTGAAGGCAAGACCTGCACCATGACCGCAGCAGCGACCGATAATTCGGGTAAGGACATCTGCACCACGTGCGACTGCAAGGCGACCTGCGTACTGGATGCCAACAACCGGTGCTCGGGAACCTGCGTTCAGGGAGGCCCGTGTACCAGTATCACAACCCGGGATGACAGCGGCCAGGAGAAGGTCAGCTGCGGCTGCAGTGGAGCGGCAACGGGCACACCCTCCCCGGGTGCATCCCCTCAGCCAGGTATTCTCGAAGCGATTGGAAGTTTCTTCCGGAGTCTCTTTGGGGGAAAATAGGCTAAACCTCCTGCAGGGTGCAGGATGAAAATCACAATGTTCTTTTTTATCCGCTCACCATATTTTTATCCACTTCATGCGCATACCCACGGGGTTTTGTGCACGCGGGACTAAACACCATGGCGAAACGAAGCAGGAGATATATCTGGCAGTTTGTCATAGGTCTCGGTTTTCTCTCCGGGCTCTGGACTGCCACAGGTATCGATCCGCAAGAGGTGATCTTCAATGTCCTCAACACGGCAGTTGACACCATTTACCCGGATCCGGATATCCGCATCCTGTTCCTGATCCTGCCTACCCTGCTCCTCCTCCTCTCAATTTTCAGCGCTTACCAGAAGGGCAGGATACCAGGGCTTGTTGCAGTCATCGTTGCCTATGGTGCCGGACTCTCGGTTCTTGTTTCTGTTACAACCGCACTTCTCCTGCTGCTTGTCGCCATTGTGACTGGCTACCTTGCCACCAACCGCCGGCTGGTAAAAAAGCTCACCGGGCTTTGACTCCTTTTATTTTTTCCGGGGATTTTCTTACGGCTTTCCGTATAGTTCCCCTCATAAAACACTATAAATTTCAGAAAAACAAATGCATTAAGACATGAGCCTCCTTCCCAAGAAGAATCTGTTCAGTGCAATCGATTCCGTACTGCCGAGCAGGCATCTCAATAAATTCCGCAAATTCATTTTTTTTGAACCCTTCATGGGAAACGATATCGCAAACCGGGGTCGGTTCTCTCATTACGGCTGTTCAGATCGCAAGGAGTTTGCCCAGATCTTAAAGAAGATCCGTTCTGAAACCGAACTTCTGCTCGAGGACATTGAGGCATTCCACATCTATATGTCCGTAAAGAGAACGCTCAAAGTACCCGGCGATATTGCAGAAGTCGGGGTGTTCAAAGGCGGTTCGGCAAAGATCATCTGTGCAGCAAAGGGTGAAAAATCCCTTCACCTCTTTGACACGTTTGAAGGATTGCCAAAAGTGGAAGATATCGATATGGTCTGGCCGTTTTATGAAGGCAAGTTTGCTGCCTCCTTCGAGTCAGTGCAGGAGTACCTCAAAGGCAACAGCAATGTGTTCTTCTACAAAGGAATCTTCCCCGGCACATCCGAACCGGTAAAAGACAAGACCTTCTCGATGGTGAATCTCGATGTTGACACCTACGAGAGCACGAAGATGTGCTTAGAATTCTTCTACTCCCGGATGACCCCGGGAGGCGTTATCCTGTCCCACGACTATGTCACTGCACCCGGTGTGAAAAAGGCATTTGATGACTTTTTTGAAGAGAAACGGGAACCCGTTCTGGAAACAGCGGGCTCGCAGTGTATTGTGGTAAAAGTCTAAAAAAATAAAAAAAGTTCTCTTTTTTTGTACACAGTACTATTTTTGTGAGTGCTGTTCAGTCCTGGGCGATCAGGATGCCAAAGAGCACCATCATGAGTCCCACGCAGACGACTGCAATACCACTCAGCCCTTTTACTGCAATGATGACCTCGGGAAGGAATGCCCAGATTGCATAGCCCCCCAGTGCACACAGTACAATTCCGATGAGTAACGTAACAATGCCTGTCTTATCCATACTACAACCTCAATGATCTCATTTCTGAATCTGATTATATAAGCATACCGGCATTCACTCCCGGACTGTGAAAACTTTACTCTGCCCGAACGTTTTCCACGGGTAGGGAAGCACACACATCAGGAGTATGGCCCCTGCAATGGGAATGGGGATCGTGCCGAGCGCTGCTGCCAGCGAGTAGTGATCAGCGATGATGCCATTGACGGCAACCCCGAGACCCCCAAAGCCGATCGCAAGCCCGAGCATGATGCCCGAGGCGAGCCCCACGTTCCCGGGCAGGAGTTCGTGGGACATGGCAACGGCAACGGCAAAGGTGGACCAGAGGAAGAACCCAAAGAGGAGCAGGCCGATGATCGAAAGGATCCCACCGATCAGCATGAAAAGGCAGAACGGGGGAATACAGAGAACCAGACCGAAGATCATGAACTCTTTTCTTCCATAGCTGTCCGAGAAATGCCCCCCTGCAACCTGCCCGGCGACACCGCAGAGCAGCATCAGGGTGACGATCAGGCTCGCCGTCACCAGGTCATACCCCTGCGTGACGAGGTACGTGGGCAGGAACGTGATGGCGGCAAAGATCGCCCATGCCCGGAGGATGGAGGCGATCATCAGGATGATGAACGGCTTTTTTGACGTGATCGTATGGGGGGTATCAATCGGCACAGGCACAGCACCCGGCGAGCATGACCGGGTAATGCCCCCGGGGAGAATATACTTCAGGGCAAAGGTCATGATGACGGCTGGCAGGATCAGGAGAAGGAGCCCGGGGAGTCCCAGCCACCAGACAAGTCCCCCGGCCAGCACCGGGCCTATCGCATACCCGAAATTGCCCCCGACTACAAAGTAAGACGTAAGCCGGCCCCGGTTCTCGCTGCTGCACAGGCGGCTTACCATGCTCAGCGCTGCCGGGTGGAAACAGGCATGGCCGAGTGCTGCGAGCACGGCAAAGAGCATGATGATGTAATAATTCTGGGCAATACCCATCAGTGCCACGAATACCGCTGAGATGAGCAGGCTGATGCTGATATTGATAGTCAGGCCTTTGGTATCGGAGAGCCAGCCGATCACCGGCTGGGTGAACGAGGAGGTGACATTGTAGGCTGTAATCAGGAGGCCCGCAGTAAAATAGGAGTACCCGTTGTTGAGGATCAGCAAGGGCAGTATTGCCGGAAGCACCGGCATGTATATGTCGGTAACCATATGGGCAGCGGCAAGTCCGGTGATCGTCCTTGTTGCACTTTTTTGCGGGGTTATTGTTTCCGTACCAGCCGTAGGATCTCGACCTCGAACTCCAGCACGTCCCGGGTGTGGAAGGCAAAGGTGCGTTTGATGGCAAAGGCACTGCCGACCTGTTCGGCAACTTCCGCCCGTTTACGGATGAAGGCTTTTACAAATGGGGTGGAACCTGCATTAAATATGCTGTACACCATGGGTGCGGTCCTGACCGCGAGGTCGATGAACGGGCGATCGGCATGAACCTTCTGCGCCCCGAACGGCGGGTTCATGACAATGGTATCGCAGGGGCCGATCTTCTCCGGCAGCGTTGTGTCTATAATATCTGCCGTGATGAACTCGACCTCTGCCCCAAAGAGGGCTGCATTCTGCTGTGCCACGGTCACGGCATTGGCATCTTTCTCCACGCCTTTTACCGACTCAGCGCCGAGAAGGGCAGCCCCAATCGCCAGCACCCCGGTGCCGCTCCCGAGATCGCAGACGTTCTTTCCCTCGATATCGCCTTTCATGAGCGCATGGTAGAGCATGCGGGCGGCGAGCGGGGCGGGGGTCATGTATTGTTCGAGCGAAGGCCGGGGCTTCTCGTACCCTTTCGCCTTCTGGAGTGTCATCTCAAGCTGTTTTAATTTCATACTATCTCGTCAATAGCATAGTCATCCCAGGTCCGCACTCCGCAAAGGATCTCGAACTCCTGCGGGGAGAGGACGGGTGCAGGAAAGCGTACCTGGTCATCGTAGGCGAGCCGGGGGCAGGCTGTGTTCACGTAGCAGGCAAACCCGAGATTGAGCAGTTCGTCGGGGTTCACTTCCCGCATGGTAACGATCACTGCTTTTGGCGAGAGAGCAGATAAGCGCTCTGCGAGTGCCATTCTCCCCTGACCGCACTTGGAGCTCACGATGATGCCGACGCTTTTTGCACCCCGTGCCTTTTCCATGACCGCGAACCGCCTGCGGAGGAGTGTGTCTCCACTGACCTCCTGCGCTATGCTGGTCAGGGGATCGAGTGCGATCACCCGTGCTCCCGTGGAAAGGGCAATACCAATCGGGTGGAAGACGCCGGTGCCGACAAAGAGGATCTCGGGAGTGTGGGTGGAGCGGGCTGCGGCAAAACTGCACCCGAGCACCTGCCCCCGGTTCGGCGCCCGTTTCCCCCCGTCTGCGACCCGCACATCGATCCCCTGCTCCTGCAGGAACACTTCCATGGCAGGGATGAGGTGGATGTGCTGCACGGTGGTGACGAGTCCCACGGTCTTTTCTTTGAGGACTGGGAGGGCATTTGCCAGTACGGCGAGATCAAAATCGACCGGATAGGGCTCGAAGATCACATTCTCCCGTTCATCCACGGGTGTGTGCCCGATATGCACAAGCACATCTGCATAGTCAAGGGTATCGAGCGCGAGATCACAGGCACCATAACAGGGATCGCCGCTGATAATGATCTCAAAACCGGCCATCCTGAGCTGGGCGGCATACTCTGCTGCCCGCCGCTTGAGTCCTGCGGGAAACTGGAGGGCTACTTTTTGTGCCCCCCGCCCCTTCAACCGACTGACCAGATCAGAGATATCGTTCAACCACGCGCACCTTTTCGTCAACTTCGATCTTTACCAGTGGCTTGTACGGGCGCCCGATATCCGGATCTCCCCGCTGGATTGCAATACAGACATCGACAACTTCAGCCCCTGCAATCTCGAGAGCTTTTAAGAGCGCCTTCATAGTACCGCCCGTGCTGACCACATCATCGATGATCACGACACGGTCACCCTTGTACACCCCGTTGAGATACAGTTCTCCTTTAGAGTAGCCGGTGGTCTGGTGAACCGGAATCTCATGCGGTAACCGGTATTCCCGCTTGCGCATCACGACCATCGGGATATCGGTCATGGTGGAGAGAACTGCACCGATGTGGATACCCATCGCTTCCACGACCACGATCTTGTCTACGTTGTTCAAGTCCATCACCTTGATCATCGCGGTGCAGACGTCGCGGAGGAGCGCGGGGTCAACGATCGGTACGCCGTCAGTGATCGGGTGGATGAAATAGTTGTATTCCCCCCGTTTCACCATGGGGCAGGTTTCTAAGGATTCTACCAGTCGGTCAAGCATGTAATTCACCAATATCTTTCAAAAATGCCTCGATGCGTTCGCCATGCACATGGGGCATGCAGACGATCCGCAGGTGGCCCGGCCGGGTCCATGAGACTTTCCAGGGGGCCGGGATATCTTCTTTCTTTGCGATGAATGTCGCTACGTTCACGTCAGGTGTTGCTGCCCGCTCAAAGCCAAACGTCTCCATGCCGGCGATCAGGCGGCGCGTGTTCTTCAGGCATCCCTTTACCATCGCCCGCATACCCTCAACCCCGAGATAATCCATAACCGCAAGCGCCCCGACAACCGGTGCTCCCGGGCGGGTGCCGGCCAGGGTGAACTCCTGTTTTACCGTGAGGTACGGGGTATCGATATTGAGGGCATGGAGCAGGTCCGGTTCCCGGGTGAGCAGGCAGCCGGCGGGAATTGTGCTCATGCCCATCTTGTGCGGATCTACGGCAATCGTTGTTACTCCGGGTAATGAGAAATCGAACGGGATAGGCTTGTCCAGAAACGGGATCACCATGCCGCCGAATGCTGCGTCAACGTGGAAGAGGACATTATGCTGGTTTGCGATCTTTGCGAGGGCTGCGATGGGGTCTACCATGCCATACTCGGTGGTGCCGGCAATGCCCACAAGAGCTATCGTATTGCTGTCGATCTGTTCAGCGGCAGCATCGGCATCCATCCGCAGCGTGTCGTCAAGCGGCACGCCCCGCATCTCGATACCGAGAATATCGCAGGACTTCTTGAACGAGAAGTGGGCGGATTCCGGAACTACGGCATTCGGGTAGGGGATATCTTTCTGCTGCACCTTTGCCAACCGGAGTGCCTGGAGATTGGATTCGGTTCCCCCGCTGGTGGCGTAGCCGCCGGCATCCGGGCAGTGATAGAGCGCAGCGAACCGCTTGATCAGGAGCTGTTCTAAGGATGCCGTGCCGGGAAAGAGGCCCGGGTCGCCAAGGTTGGTCTCCATGAACATGCAGTGTGCCCGCACCGCAACCGGGTGAGGGAGTGTGCACATGGAGCTCAGGATGTAATTATGATCGAGATCTTCCCGTTTTTTTTGGGAGAAAAAAGAGAAGAGTTCTTCTTCAGGACAACCCTTATTCAGCATCTTTTGATCTCGCGGCTTCGAGGATAATGCGCTTCTCGGTCCGGGCAACCGCCTCGCGGATCTTTGCGACAGCGTCGATGTTTGCCGAGATGCTCGTGATGCCATGCTCGACTAACCAGGTGGCCATCTTCGGGTCGGAACCGGCCTGGCCGCAGATCGAGCACTCGATGTCGTAGGCCCTGCAGACCTGGATGGCCGTGTGGATCAGGTGGAGGACGGCCGGGTGCTGCGGCTGGTACATGTCCGCCACGTTCTCGTTGTTGCGGTCAATGGCGAGCGTGTACTGCACCAGGTCATTGGTCCCGAACGAGGCGAATTTGATACCTGCCCGGCAGAAGTCCTCGATCATGATCGCGCTCGACGGGATCTCGATCATGATACCGAGCGTGATGTTCTCAACATCGACCCCGTAGGACCGCATCATCTCTTTTGCTGCAATGAACTGGCTGGGGTGCGAGACCATCGGGAACATGATGCCGAGGTGCTCGTATCCCTCTTTCCAGAGGCGCTTGAAGGCCTCGACCTGGAGCCGGAACTGCTCCGGGCTCTGGAGGTCGCGCCGGATCCCTCTCCATCCGAGCATCGGGTTGTGCTCGTGGGGTTCGCTCTCCCCGCCCTGCATATTCCGGAACTCATCGGTGGGAGCGTCGAGTGTCCGCACCCAGACGGTTTTTCCCGGGAAGGCGTCCATAACGATCTTGATCCCGTCATGGAGCTCCTTGACAAACTCCTCTTCCTTGTTGTTGGCAATAAACCAGCCCGGGGTCTTGTTCAGACCTAGGATCAGGTGCTCGATCCGGAGGAGCCCGACTCCATCTGCACCGGTGGCTGCTGCCCGTGCGGCTGCTTCGGGGATGGAGACATTCACCTTGACGCTGGTTGCGGTGATGATCTGGGATGCCTGGGCAACCATCCGCTGGGGAGCGGCTGCCTGAACCGGTGCCGCTGCCTGCGGGAGTAACCCCTCGTAAATAAGTCCCAGTTCGCCATCAACAGTGATCAGCTGCCCGTTTTTGAGCACATTGGTGGCATTCTTCGTACCCACAATTGCCGGTGTGCCGAGCTCCCGGCTCACGATTGCTGCATGGCAGGTCATGCCGCCTTCATCAGTGATGATCGCCGCCACCTTGCGCATCGCGGGCACCATGTCGGGGTTGGTCATCTTCGTGACCAGGATATCGCCTTCACGCACCGATCCCACGTCTTTGACATCCCGGATGACAACGACTTTCCCTGACGCGATACCGGGTGCTGCACCCTGGCCTTTCAGGATGATCTTTGCTTCTGACTTGGGTCCGGCCACACTCTTGTTCTCCTTTTTTGCACCGATGGTGGTGATGGGCCGGGACTGGAGGATATAGATCGTTCCCTTGACAATGCCCCATTCAACATCCTGCGGAATGCCGTAATGGTTCTCGGCGATCTTACCGTACATGCCGAGCTTGGCAACTTCAGCATCCGATAGTACCTGCACATCTTGCCGCGCCGGTGAAACATCTACCAGTTTTGTTCCGTGATCGCCATCGGCAATAATCTCAATCTTCTTGTTTGCTATGAACGTGTCGATGACCTTCTCGGTCCGCTGGTCAAAGACGTATTTGTCGGGAGAGACCGAGCCGGAGACCACTGCCTCGCCCAGTCCCCACGAACCTTCGATGATCGTATTGGGTTCGCCCGTGATGGGGTGGGAGGTGAACATGACGCCTGCCTTTTCGGAATGGACGAGCTGCTGGACCACGACGGCGATATTGACCGTGTGGTCATCGAATCCCTGCTTTGCCCGGTAGTAGATTGCCCGTGCACCGTAGAGCGATGCCCAGCATCTCTGTATTGAATCAAGGAGGTTTACCTCCCCTTTGATGTTGAGGAAGGTTTCCTGCTGGCCGGCAAAACTGGCGTCCGGGAGATCTTCTGCAGTTGCGCTGGACCGCACGGCCACGATGAGTGCCTCGGCTGACATCTTTTTGTATGCTTTTTTGACCTCATCGCTGATGATCGCCGGCATCTTTGCCTTCATCACCAGGTCTTTTGCATGATCGGCAGCCTTCTCGAGCGCTTCATTGTCTTCCACATCGAGCTTATCGAACGATGAAAAAATCTTCTCTTCAAGATTAGTCTCAACCAAAAACCTGCGGAAGGCCTGAGCGGTGACCACGAAGGCTCTCGGTACGGGGAGGCCGATTGAGGCCATCTCCCCAAGAGACGCTCCCTTACCCCCGACAGAAATGATATCTTCCTTCCTGATCTCTTCTAACCAGAGAATATTAGGGACATTTTTCATGTTCGCACCACTTATGATGTCGACTTCACCCGTATAATAATTATCATCGCCCGTCATCATGTGCCCCGGCAACTCCTGCAAAGAACCGGTGCTTTTTCACATGTTTCTGCATGAGCGCAAAGCCTGCGGGTAAAGAATAACCCTGATTAAGTATGGCGCCGATATTCTATGGGTTTTTATGGCAAACGCAAAGGTGCTCGTCAGCGATCCGCTGGCGGAAGAAGGGCTTGTTATCCTGCGGGCGGCAGTTGACGTGGATGTCAGGACCGAGCTCAAGGAAGAAGAGCTCCTGAAGATTATCGGGGATTACGATGCCCTGCTCGTGCGGAGCAGTACGGATGTCAACGCGAAAGTGATTGAGGCCGGCAAGAAACTGAAGTTCATCGGCCGTGCCGGTGTCGGTGTGGACAATATCGATATGGACGCAGCAACGAGAAAGGGTATCATCGTTGCCAATGCGCCGGAGGGAAATACCCTTGCCGCAACCGAGCACACGATGGCCATGATGCAGTCCCTTGCCCGCAACATCCCGCAGGCAAACGCGAGCCTCAAAAAGAAAGAGTGGAAGCGCTCGAAGTTCATGGGCGTGGAACTGAACGAGAAGACGCTCGGGATCGTCGGGTTCGGGCGTATCGGACGTGAAGTGGCCAAGCGTGCAAACGCCATGGACATGAAATGTGTTGCCTACGATCCGTTCATCACCCAGGAGCGGGCAGCCCAGCTCGGTGTCCAGATGATGTCCATGGCCGACCTCTTCAAGGTTGCCGATGTGATCACCGTCCACACGCCCCTGATTGCCGAGACGAAGCACGTCATCAACGAAAAGAGCATCGCTACAATGAAAGACGGCGTCCGGATCATCAACTGTGCCCGTGGTGGTATCATCGATGAGAAGGCGCTCTACGATGCGGTCAAGAGCGGCAAGGTGGCAGGAGCTGCCCTCGACGTCTTCGAGACCGAGCCCCCGACGGAATCCCCGCTCCTCACCCTCGACCAGATCATCGTGACCCCCCACCTCGGGGCAAGCACGGTTGAGGCACAGGTCAATGTGGCCGTATCCGTTGCAAAGCAGTGCGTGGAAGTCTTAAAGGGCGGGTCTGCGAAGTACGTGGTCAATGCCCCCATGGTTCCCGCCGAACTCGCCGATGTGCTCGCACCCTTTGCCCAGCTTGCCGAGAAGATGGGACGGTTCGTCACCCAGATCGCGGGCGGCAGGATCTCCTCCGTTGAGCTCATCTATGGCGGGGAACTCTCCGCCTATGCGGGCAGCATGAAGTATGTCACTCGTCTGGCTCTTAAGGGGCTCCTTGACCCGGTCCTCCAGGCGCCGGTCAATATCGTGAACGCGGATTTCATTGCCAAGGAACGCGGGATTGCGGTCAGCGAGACCGTCACGCAGGAGTCCAGCGGGTTCAAGAACCTCATAACCATCCGGGTCAAGACTGACCTGGGTGAAGAAACGGTTAGCGGCACGGTATTCTTCAAGGGCCGCAGCCGCATTGTCGCTGTTGGCGGCTACACGATGGACATGATCCCCGAAGGCTACGTGATCGTGTCACGCCACCTGGACAAGCCGGGCGTTATCGGGCGTGCATCCACTATCCTCGGGAAGGTCAACATCAACATTGCCGGCATGCAGGTTGGCCGGATTAATCCCGGCGACAAGGCCATCATGGTGCTGAACGTGGACAGCGAAGTTCCCGACAGCGTGATGGAGGAAATACGCGGGATGCCGGGGATCTTTACCGCTACGTTTGCCCGGATATCGAGCGAGAAGATTTAGGGATTCTTTTTTTATTCAAAGAATATTTTTGAAAACCAAAATAGTATTTTTAATTTTCAAATATTTTCATCTGCCTCTACTTGATCGTTTTGGCTGGCAATTTCTTTCCGTTTCACTTCTAAAAATTCTGGACGAACAAAATGTTTTTGCAAATCCTCATATTTTTTAAATGCCTCAAAAAACTCTGGACGAGCGAATTGTTTTCGAAAATCCTCATATTCTTTAAATGCCTCTAAAAACTCTGGACGAGCGAATTGTTTTTGTAAATTCTCAAATTCTTTAAACATTTTTAAATTTTTTTGATCAATCGTTGGCATATATGCGCCAAAAATCGTTTGTTGCCTATTTTGATTTCGCAAATTTCGAACTTCTTTTATTGCGTCATTGCTTACTTTTTCTTTGAGGAATTTTTGATATGATTTCATGAAATTTTCTGAATTATACATAAAAAAACTGTTTTTTGTCTCAGAAACAAACTCCTTGATTAATTCTGGATGCGGTAAAATAATTTCTTGTGTAGGTTTTTGATAATCGTGAATTAGCCACCAGTCATTTTTTTCATCATCATTTACAAAGATTACAGGTTTATTCTTTAATTTTGCGAATTCCAATATTTGTGCCCATGAAATAAAATCCCCATATTGTTTCTCATTACCTTTCTGCTGATCTGAGTATCCTGGAGGTATTTTTTGTTCATACCTTTTTTTCCCGATATCATACAATTCTTTTAATTTCTCGCGATGATATTCATCGCCAACTTTACCATCAAATAATTTGTCGATTTCTTCGCCGATTATATCTTTTCTCGTTAAATCTGGATATTTATTCGCGCAATTTTTTAAATATAAATCTAAATCTGAAAATGCGTCTTCAATCTTTTTCTTCAATTCATTTTTGTTGATGAATGGGTGATATTCTACACTTTTTTCTTTTTCGATTTCTAATATGGATTTATTTTTTATTTCGTCAATCTTATCTTGAATTCTTAGATATTTTTCTCTCTGTTCACGAATTATATGAGGTCGGCGAGAATGATACTCTTTACCAACTTGATTAGGAATCCAAATTCTATCTGAAATTTTTTTTAATATCGATAAAAATTCGTCCCGCGATTTAAAAGAATATTGATATAAATTTAATATGACGCTTGTATCAAAAATGAAAATACAACTTTCCCATAAATCTTCTAATTCTTTGTCATTTGGCCTGTAATATTCTGGGAACTTATTTTTCATTAATCTATAACTTTCATTGAACATAATAAGCATATTGAAAACATTTTTTTTCGCTCCAGTTATCAGCGCCCGCCCCCTCCCGCGAAAACCCCACCGCATAAATCTCACAAAAACAAGTTTGCGAGATTGCATAAGCATGGCCATGCGGTTTCCGGATCCCGATTGGAAAATTTTGAGCAGACTTTGATTGCGATTTCAAAATTTTCATCGCGATCATGATCGCGATTGAAAACCTGATCCGGATCAACCGGACCTTGATTTGGAATTTTCAACCGGACCTTGATTGAAAATATTCAGGCAGACCTTGATGGTAATTATTTAACCAGGCCCTGATGTAAAAAAGGTTTCCCGAATTTTGTTCTGACGGAAACTCTTGAGCGGACTAAAATATACTCTGATAAATTTGTTCGGTAAATGATGATCGAAAACTTTTCAGCAGACCTTGATTAAAATCTTACCCTCAAACTCTGATTTGGAAATTTCAA
Source organism: Methanomicrobiales archaeon (assembly GCA_025350045.1). GTDB lineage: Archaea > Halobacteriota > Methanomicrobia > Methanomicrobiales > Methanospirillaceae > Methanoregula. The sequence continues at coordinate 24,669 of JANXYM010000004.1, forward strand.
CCGGATCCTGATTACATAATTTTGAGCAGCCTTTGATTATGATCTTACCCTCAGACTTTAATCTCAAAATCCTCATCGCGGTCACGATCGCGATGGAAAAACTGATCCGGATCAACCGGACCCTGATTGAAATTTTTCAGGCAGACTTTACCTTGAATTTTTGTAACTATTCAGCCGGTCCTGTGAGCGCAAGTAGGTGTGAATGGATTTCCCTGAAATGCGCCGACAAGCGATATGAGAACCGGCCGGTCATTTTTCTTAACCGTTGAGAGATATCCCCGAATCCGGCAGAATGC
>JANXYM010000034.1 GCA_025350045.1 Methanomicrobiales archaeon
CAGCCGAAATTGCAAGGAGATTTTGTTTAAACCCGCCCTGTATACCCGGTCTCGGGGATAGTGCCACCATGGTCTCTCCGTTGAAAACGGTCAAAGGACGGAAAAAAAGGAGGAGTCCCATGGCAAAAACCGTTCAGAAAAAAGGCAAAACTGCATTGACCATCACCCGCATCTTTGATGCTCCACGCAGCCTTGTATGGAAAGCATGGACCGAACCCGAACTCGCAATGCGCTGGTGGGGGCCGAAAGGTTTCACGGCGCCGGTTGCAAAAATCGATTTTCGTGTGGGCGGGAAGTATGTGTACGCCATGCGATCCCCGGAAGGCAGGGACTTCTGGAGTGCAGGTATCTATCGCGAGATTGTTTCCTTAGAGAAAATAGTTGCCACTGACAGTTTTGCTGATGAGAAAGGCAATATAATCCCGGCTTCTCACTACGGGATGACCGGTGACTGGCCTCTGGAGTTGCTGGTAACATTACTCTTCGAAGAACAAAATGGCAGGACAAAGTTCTCCCTGCGGCATGAAGGTATCCCCCGGGCGAGATGAGCAATTCGACGAAGAACGGCTGGAATGAGTCGTTTGACAAGCTCGCAAAAGTCCTTGAGGAGGAGAAAACCCGCAGGGCTAAAACCCGTGTCATTGCAGAACCGAAAAAACAGGAAGCCTCTGTTATCCGCATCTTCGATGCCCCGCGTGAGGAGGTGTTCCGGGCATTCACCGATCCCCGGCTCATGAGCCGGTGGTGGGCTCCCCGGAGGCTGACCATCACCGTGGAGACGCTTGATGTGAAACCGGGTGGGTCGTGGCGCATTCTCAACCGCGATGGTGACGGCAACGAGTACTGGTTCCATGGTGTATATCACGAAGTCACGGCACCCGAAAGGCTGGTCTATACCTTTGAATTCGAGGGTATGCCCGGCCACGTGCTGCTGGGAATCGTGACCTTTGAAGACCTAGATGGCAAGACGAGGCTGACAGAAAAATCGGTCTTTGAGTCTGTTGAGGATCGCGACGGGATGATGATCTCAGGGATGGAGGAGGGGAGTCCTGAAGTCATGGACCGGCTGGCTGAGCTTGTGGAGAAAAAATGATAATCTGCCCGGTTGAGTTTTGCGAATCCGCCGTCTTCAGGGGGGATGCCGCGAATGAGGTATCATTGCCGGGATGGATGCAGGATGAATGCAGGTAAACGGTGGTTACGTTGAGAAAAATTATTGCGCAGGAGATGGTATCCCTTGATGGGTTCTTCGCCGGGCCGAAAGGGGAAATTGACTGGTTTGTCTGGGATGATACCCTGAAGGATATGTCTATCAGCACGCTGGGCAGAGTCGATACGCTGCTGTTTGGTCGCGTGACGTATGAAATGATGGCAAGCTACTGGCCGACCGCAAAAGAAGATGATCCGGTCATTGTGAAAGCAATGAATGCATTACCGAAAATTGTTTTTTCATCGTCATTACAAAAAGCGGACTGGAACAATACCCGGCTGGTGAGCGCGATAAACCGGGAAGAGATCGTGAAGATGAAACAGCAGCCCGGTAAGGATATCGTGATATATGGCAGCGGCAGTATTGTCTCGACGTTTGCGCACGCCGGCCTGATCGATGAATACCTGCTCATCGTAAATCCCGTTGTGCTCGGCAGGGGCAAACCGTTATTCACAGGATTTACACATACCCTGAACCTGAGGCTCCTGAAAGCGACAACGCTGGGATCGGGAAATGTCCTGCTCAGGTACGAGCCCGTGGCGGTACCATAGGATGCGGGTAAATTCCCGCCGTACCAGGATTCAGAAACAAAAACCTCCCCGTGACATGAACACGGGGCGGTTCTTTGCGTTCTTTTAAAAAAATACTTACCAGAGAAACGGAATAAGGCGATAACGGACCGTATGGGTGTACTCCCGGTACCCTTCGAGTTCCCTGCCCAGTATCTTTTCCTCGCCGGTTATCCTCCCCATGAGGAGTACCGTCAGGCAAAGCCCCCCGAGTACACCATACCGGGAACCGAGCAGCAGCGGTGCCCCGATAAACATGAGGATTCCTCCCAGGTACATGGGATGCCGGACAAATCCGTAGACTCCCGTTGATACGACCCGCTGTTTCCGGTCTTCCTGGATCCTGACAAGGGGGGACAGGAATGTATTATCAGTGTATGACCGGAAGAAAAGGAAAAAGGATCCCGCCAGCCCGGCACCGCCGGAAAGGGTAAGCCAGAGGGGAAAGGGAGGGGACCATCCGAACCGCTGTGCATCCAGCGGCATGACAACAATCCAGAGAATGAAACCAATCAGGAGTCCGTAGACTACGTACCGGTCCCAGGGTTCCTGGTCACCGGTACCCGGTTGCCTGAACCGTTCTTCAAGCAGTGCCGGGTCTTTCCGGTAGAGATACAGGATCGTGGAAAAACAAAGAAGGATAAACCAGGTGCAGAAGATCCAGCCCGCAGGCCAGAGAAGATTGCCGGAAAGTACAAAAAAAATGGCAGGAAATATCAGGATATACAGGAATAAAAAGACGATCTTCTTCTCCATATCGTACTGTATGGGTGTCCAGGTACTTCAGGAAAATGGTTTTATGTTATGGTTCTGTGGAAACCCTATTTAAAAGGGGGGGTCAAGGGGATGCTTCACCCCTTGGGCTGCCTCCC
>JANXYM010000081.1 GCA_025350045.1 Methanomicrobiales archaeon
AGAAAATCAAAACAGGATAGGTCAAAATGGATCCAAATTCTACTCAAACAATCGTGCAAACCCAATCCGATAATTTTGCATTATATATATCAATAGCATCCCTATGCGTTTCTCTCATTGCATTATATTTGAGCTATAAAAAATTTCAACGAGATAAACCAATATTGGCCATAATACCTTACATTTCGAATTATTCGGTGCAATACGAAGAGTTTCCAAAATTTAATTTTTTAAAAATTAACGCCTCGTTCTTGGTAAACAATTCCGGTGATATACCCACATCAATTTTAGAAAGTCGCTGCCTAATCGAATTGCTTCCAAATGCTTCGATTATTGAAGCATTTTTTAAGAAAAAATCAACACTCGGTCATGCTAGTCCGGCAGCGTTACCTTCCGAGATTAAGGCCAATAGCACAACGACAATTGAATTGGAGTATACACTAAAATTTGATAATTTTGATGCATTAGATTCCTGTGTAAGACCCACATACCCAGGACTTCATCTACCCACTAGAGATGATGTAATTTTACATGTATATTTCGTGTTTTTGACAACACATAATCAGACAATTGAAATTTCCTCTTGTGTTTTCAGAAAAGATCAACCAGAATCAAAAAATCCAAGCAATTTAAATGGCGGACTCTTACAAAGCACTGTAAATCGTGCTCGAAATTTGGAATTGCGAGTCACGTGATTTAATAAATTTTTGAATTTGAATTGGATAATATCTCTTATTGATAATTTTGTTCTTTTGCACCCAATTTTGAACTTTTCTCCTAACCGTCTTTAATGTGTATTATAATATCGGGATTCTCTCGGTAGATCTACTTTCGGATCTACTGCGGAAGGGGCTGACGCCGCAGGCCAGCCGGGGTCCACCCTTTCTCCGGGCGGAAACGATACCGATCCGGCCCGGCAGGATGCAGAACCGGTGGCCCCGCAGGAATATGCCCTGACCGATGCCGGGAATGCCGAGCGGCTGATCGCACTGCACGGGGATTGTATCCGGTACTGTGCGGCCTTCAACTGCTGGTACCGCTGGAACGGCAGCGTCTGGCAGCGGGACGCGGCCGGCAGGATGCTCATCATCGCTACCGGCGTAGCCCGCTCGATCCACCGGGAGGCTGCCATTGCCCCGACTGCCGAACGGTCCCGGGCACTCTCGCGTTGGGCGATCCTGTCCGAGAGCCTCCACGCAAGGAAGGCGATGATCGATTCCGCTGCCCCGCTCTGCCCGGTCCTGCCGGGTGAGTTCGATGCCCGGCCCGAATTCTTCAACTGCCGTAACGGCACAGTGGAACTCCCGGCCATGAACTTCCGCGAACACCGGCGCGAGGATATGCTCACGCGGATGGCGGCAGTCGATTACGATTGTGAGGCCATGTGTCCCCGATGGCTCAGTCACCTGGACCTGATCTTCGGCAGCGATGCGGATTATCTCGCGGGGTTCCAGTCAATGTGCGGGTACACGCTGCTCGGCACCAATCCCCAGCAGATCATGTTCATCCTGTACGGCCGGGGCCGGAACGGGAAATCAAAAACGATCGAGGTCATGGCCCGGATCTTCGCTGACTACGCGGTCAACATCGCATCCGATTCCCTGATGGCCAAGCGCTTCGAGACCACCCGGTCGGACCTGGCCCGGCTCGCGGGGGCACGGTTCGCAACAGCGGCCGAAGGTGCGGAAGGCGCAAGGATGGATGAGTCCATCATCAAACAGATCACGGGCGAGTACGCGATTACGGTCCGGAAACTCTATGAAAACGAGTTTGAATTCACGCCCGTAGCCAAGATCTGGATGACGACGAATCACGAGCCGGTCATCCCGGGGACCGATGACGGTATCTGGCGCCGGCTCTGGATGGTGCCGTTCTCGGTCCAGATCCCGGAGGAGAAGTGTGACCCCGATATTGCGGCAAAACTGCTGGCGGAGTCTCCGGGAATCCTGAACTGGTGCCTTGCCGGGTTGCAGCGGTATTACGAAAACGGGCACCGGCTTGTGCAGCCCCGGAAGGTTTCGCAGGCAACGGCGAATCTCCGGACGGTGAGCGATACGGTGGGGTTGTTTCTGGCTACTGAATGTGAGATCGACTCCCAGGGACGGATGACCCGTTCGGCACTCAAAGAGATGTTTGAGAAATGGAGCGCTGAAGAAGGAATCCGCAACCGGGTCACATCCAACAAATTTGCAACTGCTCTCAAAGAGCGTGGGGTTACCGATGGCGGGAAAGTGGGGTATGACCGGTTCTGGTCCGGCATCAGGCCGAAGAATGAAAATGAAAGGATTGCTGCTGAAAAGGCAGGGGGATTCCAGGATGTTCTACGGGGGGCATTATGAGCCAGGGAAATTATGAAAAAATCCGGGCAACCCGGGCAACTTGTACCCTTTTTCCGGAAAGTCTTACGAGAAAATTGTACAGAAAAAAGATCCCGGAAAAGA
>JANXYM010000093.1 GCA_025350045.1 Methanomicrobiales archaeon
GCGCCGTGACATCCTCATGAAAGCGGGCATGGAAAAGGATGATGCCAAGAGCATCAAGGACATCAAGGCCACCAACATGCTCATTGACCGGACCAAGGGTGTCCAGTATCTCAATGAGACCATGGAACTGATCATCGAAGGTATCCACGAGGCACTTGCCGGTGGTCCCCTTGCAGATGAGCCGGTCCAGAACCTCAAGATGACGCTCGTTGATGTCAAGCTCCACGAGGATGCGATTCACCGTGGCCCGGCACAGGTTATCCCGGCCGTGCGCAGTGCGATCAAGGCAGGTATGCTTATCGCCGGTGACTCACTCCTCGAGCCCGTCCAGAGGATCCAGATCACGGTCCCGATGGACCATATGGGGGCTGCAACCTCCCAGATCCAGGGACGGCGCGGACAGGTCTTTGATATGCAGAGCGAGGGTGACACCATCACCGTCATCGGTAAGGCACCGGTGGCCGAGCTCTTCGGGTTTGCAGGAGATATCCGCTCAGCAACTGAAGGTCGTGCCATGTGGAACACGGAGTTTGCAGGATTCGAACTTGTGCCCAACAACATGGTCAAGGAAGTCGTAGTGGCAATCCGCAAGCGCAAGGGCTTAAAAGAGCAGATGCCAACCCCGGCAGATTACCTGTCGGCATAATCCTTTCCCTTTACCCACAGTCCCCCATTTTTTATCCTTTTTTAGACGTATTTCCTCCTCCCTTTCTACCGAAATGGTAAACATACCGTCCGCCCAAATTATCTGACAATGGCTGATGAAAGCAAACTGAAAATTGTGGTCTTTGGTGCATTCGGTGCAGGGAAGTCCACCCTGATCAAAACACTGGATCCTGAGTCAAAACATATCGAGGCGAACTGTGCCGGTGGTACAACAACGGTTGCGCTGGATTTCGGGCGCATCCTGCATAACGGGTGCCATATCCATGTCTACGGCACCCCCGGGCAGGAGCGGTTTGAGTTTGCCCGGGAGATTATAGCAAAAGGCATGGACGGGGCAATTCTCCTTGTGGATGTAACAAGCCCGCCGGATGAGTTTACCTGCCATCTCTCGGGTTCCCTGCAGAGTGCAAAGGTTCCCTTTGTTGTGTTCCTGAACAAGTGTGATGGTGAAGGGGCAGACCCGGCGGCGTTCACCGGCCAGTTTGGTTCTTCCACCATCCAGAAGGTTTCTGCAAAGGACAAATGGCAGTGTATGGATGCGCTATTACAATTTGCCGGTACACTGGTACCGCGTCCGAACGGTCGAATTCACCATTAACTTTTTCCTTTTTTTATATTTTGCATCATATCCCTATCCAATTGCACCACACTTTGTTCAGTAGGTATGAGCTTTTTTTGAAGCAGGCCTTGCCCAAAAAAAAATCAATCATGTTTGAAATTTTTTGAACAAACATTGACAGAAAATTTTTCATCAGACTTTGATTGAAAAATTTTGGGCATACTCTGATGTATTTTTCCGGGCATACTTTGATTGGAAAAAAATTTACATACTTAATGGAAAAATCAATCCTTTCGCAGATTGCTGAACGTTTTTGTCTGTGGATCTGATGCACCAGATCGTTCAATGGATCCGCATTTCCTGCACCCGTACACTGCACCGTGTCATGTGGAACAGTTCTCACCACTATGTTCGTTAAAAAACTTACATTTCCTTGGGGAAATTCCATTTTGCAAGATAGAACACCCCGACAAGGATCAGGATCGCGCTTATCCCTGCGATAATGTATGCCCCAGTTTCAATCCCGCAGGTCTGGCTACCGGAACTTTCAGCCGCAAGGCGTGCACAACCGGAAGGGATGCTGATAAGAAGGAACCAGATAATGTAAGTATTTACCAGAATCTCTCCAATAATTGCGATTGTTGGGACTAATATTGACTGGAACCCGATGCTTTCGAGTTCTTCAGGAGGTACAGGGTTCACATACTCCGTTTTGTTGGGATTTTTTAAAAAGGCACCCCTTGGTGAAAGGATCCCTGATAATTTGGAGATGACAGGCTCCGGCAATGAGCACAGTTGAGGTAAAAATACCCTCATCCCATGAGGAAAAAAAGATTTTTCAGACCATAACTGCACGGATAATCGTCACGTCTTTGGCCGGGCGATCACCTCGAAGGGTTTTGGTCTTACCGATCTTATCGACAACATCCATGCCTTCCACAACTTTCCCGAAGACGGGGTGTTTGCCGTCAAGGAAGTTGTTGTTGACAAGATTGATGAAGAACTGGGATCCTCCGGTGTTTGGCCCGGAATTCGCCATCGAGATCGTACCACGATTGTTCTGGTTGTTTGGGCAGAACTCGTCCTTGATCGCGTAGCCGGGTCCTCCCATGCCGTTGCCATTCGGGCAGCCGCCCTGCAGCATGAACCCTTCGATGACGCGGTGGAAGATCACACCGTTATAGAATCCTTTTTTCACAAGCGTCTCAAAATTGCCCGCAGTAACGGGCATAGCGGGATCGAGCGCAATGGTAATATTACCCATGTTCGTCTCGAGCCGCACGGTATTTTCTGCTGGTGCTGTCATGATATGCTGTAAGAGTATTGGGTTTTTGTATTCTTCTGTGTTGCGAATGTACGTTCTTTTTGAAAAAAAAGTATATCAGATTATATCCGCTTTGAGGATCGTCACATTCAGGAGCGGGCGATCTCCGGCACCAGTTTTTATCTTGCCGATCTTGTCGACGACATCCATACCTTCCACTACTTTCCCAAAGACCGGATGCTTGGTGTCAAGGTAATTATTGTTGACGAGGTTAATGAAAAACTGTGAACCGCCAGTATTGGGACCGGAATTAGCCATCGAGATGGTACCTCGATCGTTCCTGTTACTCGCTCCAAACTCATCCTTAATTGTGTAACCCGGGCCACCACGGCCGGTACCGGTCGGATCGCCACCCTGCAACATGAATCCGTCAATGACGCGGTGGAAGGTCACGTTGTTGTAAAACCCTTTGTTCACGAGCGCTTGGAAGTTGCCTGAGGTGATGGGCATGTCAGGATTGAGTGCGATGACGATGTCTCCCATGTTTGTGGAAAGCCGGATCCGTTTCCAAGGTTCCGCAGAGACCGCAGCAGGTGCGGCGGGGATGGTTGCAGCGATTGTTATTACAGGAGTTGAAGGGATGGTCCCGGTAGCAGTTTCAGTTTTGACTGGTGATGCAGATTGCTGAGTACATCCTGCAGCGAGAAGAAGTGCCGCTACGAGTACGCATACCAGCAGTACAGTGCGCAATGGTGATGACATAGTAAATGGTTGGAATGATAAGAAAAAAGAAGTTGCGGGACATCAGCCCCGCGTTATGAGGGCGTTTACCTGCCGTTCTTCTCGTCCCTGCGCCCGAACCAGAATATTGCACCAACCGCCAGGATCATCGAGATGAACCCGGTCAGGAGAATGAGACCCCCGCGAGAGGTAGCATCGGTGTAATCCTTTGCAGGAACATCGATTGCTAGCACAGCATAAGTGTTGCCTGTAGAGTCGTAAACTGCATCATCGATCGGGGCATAGGCGGTCATAAACGATCCGTACCTGGTGGTGTAGGGTTCCTTGGATGTGGTCGGGCCCGATAAGGCAAGCAGGATGTCCATTTTTGGAGAGGTCGACACTTCACCAATCTTTGCCGAACCCTGGGGGTCAACCGGGTAGAGATCGTCTACAAGAAATGTCACGGTCTGGTCAGGGTTGACTTTGAGTATATAGGCATTGAGGATAGTGTCGTCCATGCTGCGCATAGTGCGCAGTTTCTGTGTTATGGCCATATACTGTTCTGACCCCTCATCGCCGGGTTTGAGCGCGACCAGTTCCTTTGGCGAGATCTGGGTTGCCATTACGCTGGCGGTGGATTCCAAGCCCATTTTGACCGTGTTCTGCAGAGCAGTGTTCTGGTTACTATAAGCGAGCAGGGTGAAAGATCCGATGATAAGGATGACGATAATTGAGCAGATGAGGATCTTTTTTGAATGCACAAATGAGCAGATCATTGACGTAACCTCCTTGTTGTGATACCGATCGCAAGGATCGCGACACAGGCTCCAATTGGAATAAGGAACGAGGGAGCTGATTTCGGGGTCGGGGAAGGCGCAGGCTGCATACTGATCGCAAGAGGGGTCACCTGGCCGGCTGTCACCGATGCTATGGTGGAGTAATCGACGTAGTCTGTGTATTTGAGCAGTACCTGGTGGCTTCCCGGGGAGATCCCATCCAGCGTTGCCGGCGTGTAACCTTTGAACAGGTTGTCGATATACACCTCAGCTCCGGTTGGAGTAGAGACGATGTTGAACCCCCCGGTAGCAGGTATCGGTGTCGGGTTGAGCCCGACAGGTGTCAGAGGAGCATTGATCGGGTTGACGATATTGGGCTGGATATACACGGTGTTCATCCATTCATTGTAACCGGATGCGGTCAGTTTGAAGAGATGATTTCCCATGGGGATATTATAGAGGGTGAGCGTTCCCGATGGGGGGATCTGTCCCTGGGCATTGCTGTCCATGAAGACGCTTGCTCCGGGCAGGGAAGTGATGGCAACCGTACCGAATATGGCTGTAGCCATGTTTGCGTTCAGTTTCTGGTTGGTGTTGGCGTTTACGTAGATGGTCGTAGTGTAGTCACTGTAGCCGGGAAGGGTGAGGCGGAATGCATGGCTGCCCGGGTACAGGGTCACGGTCATCGGGGCTGTGCCCTGGTACGATCCATCGACATAGATCGATGCGTGGTCAGGATTTGAGCTGACCGATACTGTCCCGGTGCTGCGGGGTGCCGGGGGTGAAGGCTGGAGTGTCGGGTAATAGGTGGCAGTCTGTCCGGAGTACACGTTAATCAGCTGGGTATCTGGTGTATATCCGGAAATGGATGCTTTCATGGAATAGGTTCCCGGCGGGAGGTTGGGGATCGTGATCGGAGAATACCCGTAATAGTTCCCGTTCATATAGATTGCAGCACCAGCCGGGCTTGACTGGGCGTAGATCGCTCCGTTCTGGACCGGTGGTACGGTAGTCGGTGTGTAGATTGGGTTTATGGTGGCATAGACGGCGACATGCTCACCACTCACCGGCATGTGGGAGAGCGGACCTGACCATGGGGTAAAGCCGGATTTTGATACGGAAACTGTCCTTACCGGTGTACCTGTTGGTGAGACTGCAACGGAGAGGATACCTCCTGAAATAGTGCCCTGGGGGACACCATCAAAGTAGACCGTTGCACCGTTAACATTACCATAAGTATCAATCCATCCTTTCCCCCCGCCAAGTGTGGGTTCAATAGTGATGGTTATTTCTGTAGTGGGTATGCGTGTGGGTACCGTTGTGGCCTGGGTAACCGGTTTGAACGTGGGTTCCGTAGTTGGTACTGTAGTTTCCCGGGTGACAAATGTCGGCATTGTAGTCGGCTCAGTGACCGGTTTGAATGTGGGTTCCGCAGTTGGTACCTCAGTTACCGGGGAGGTAATATCCCCGCCAATATTCTCTGCAGATACTATGATGGTACAGACTGCACATAGTATCAGGATCATAAGTATCATGAAAAATCGTCGTTTCACCGTATCTCTTCCTGTACTCTAACTTCAGGAGAAGGCGCTATTTATACCATACGCTTTTTTTTTTTAAAAAAAGGAAGCTGGAGTGGTTTTAGAAATTATTGACGTATAAGTCCCTTTATCACGTTGGCAAGCCGTTCTATCCCGGTTTTTATCATCTCATCCTCCGGATTCGAGAAGTTCAGTCGTATCGTCTCCTCTCCACCCCCGTCCACATAGAAAGGCATACCCGGAAGCACGGCGACTTTTTGCATCACTCCCTCATCAAAGACCCTGCGGGAAGAGATGCCGGGAGGGAGTATTGCCATCAGGAACATACCCCCTTCCGGAGTGGTGTGGGAGAGCTGGGGCAACTGGTCATCGAGCAGATCACACATCAGCCGGCACTTCCTGCCATACACCCGGGTGATGTGCCGGATATGGTCGTCAAGATCATGGGTAGTCAGGTACCGGTGCAGGATCTTCTGGCAGAAAAAATTGGAGTGCAGATCTGCCGCCTGCTTGACGACATTGAACGGGGTGAGAATATCCTCTGGTGCATATATCCATCCGATCCGCATGCCCGGGGCAATTATCTTGGAGAATGAGCCGGAGATAACACTCTGGTCAGGCAGGTACTTTGTGACCGGCATCCGGGGTTTTGCATCAAAGAAGAGTTCCCCGAATGCGTCATCTTCATAAAAAAGAGTGTCACTCGTTCGAAGTATATCGGCAACTGCCCGGCGTTTCTCCAGTGAGTATGTCCTGCCGGACGGGTTCTGGGAGTTGGGAATACCGTAGAAGAATTTCGCGTTCCTCGTTTTGACGAACCGTTCGAACACTGCGAGATCCGGGCCATCATCATCCAGCGGAACGGTATCGATGATCGGTTCATAGAGTGAAAAGGCTTCAATTGCGCCAAGGTATCCGGGCCGTTCCATGCCAACATGGTCGCCGGTATTGAGAAAAATTTTAGCAAAGAGGTCAAGGCATTGCTGCGAACCGTTGACGATCTGGATCTCTGCTGCGGTTGCCGGGAGCCCCAGCCGGGTGCGATAACGGTCTGCGATGTACTCCCGCAGCGGCAGGTATCCGTCGGTAGTCGTGTACTGGAGGGCAATATGGGCATCTTCTTCCATCACTTGTCGGGTTGCCTGTGCAATCCCTTCGGTGTCTATCAGTGCAGAAGACGGGAGCCCACCGGCAAAGGAGATGATGGATGGATTGTTCGATGCGGCAAAGAGTTCGGAGAGAAATGAAGCCGGTGCCCGTTTGATCCTATCTGCGAAGTGAAATGCCATGAAGTACTTCCTGATTGTCGTATCCCGATAGTTGATTGGTAATCCACAACGAAAAAACCCGTGCATCCTGTTGATGTTCTTTGATTCTCTCCCTGCTCTTACCTCTCCTTTTGTAACCACAACTTCTTTTTCCACACTCCACAAACGGTATCGTATGACGCTGACCCGGGCTGATGATGCAGCAGCGAACTTTACGAACGGGCTCTCCTGTTCGCAGTCAGTCAGTCAGTCAGTCAGTCAGTCAGTCAGTCAGTCAGTCAGTCAGTCAGTCAGTCAGTCA
>JANXYM010000105.1 GCA_025350045.1 Methanomicrobiales archaeon
CGTTCGGCAGGGCAATCTCGGAAGTCGGGGTTGCGATGATGATCGGGGGAAACATTGCAGGTCAGACACGTGTGCTGACTACGGCAATTGCGCTCCAGACGGGCATGGGAGAATTTGGTCTTTCGATCGCACTCGGCATTATTCTCCTGGTTATTGCCCTTATTGTAGTCGTGGCGTTAAACCTCATTACTTCCGGTCTGGCACCTGAGCACCAGCGGGTACTGGGAGGGCCACGCTCATGATCAGGATCTCCGGTCTTTCCCGGAACGCCGGAAAACGGAAAATTCTGGACAATATCAACCTGGAGATCCGGCGCGGGGAGATCTTTACGCTTATCGGTCCCTCCGGCAGTGGCAAAACAACGCTGCTCCGGCTCATCGACCTTCTTGACCGGCCCACCTCCGGGAAGATCTTTTTTGACCGCCAGGACACTGATGCTCCCCGGCAGGAGCGCCTTGCTCTCCGGAGGCGCATGGGCATGGTCTTCCAGAAATCCGCGGTACTCAATACCACGGTTGCAGAAAATGTGGCATTCGGCCTCAAATTCCGTGGCACCGACCCGGCACAGATCCCACAACGGGTCACCTCAGCGCTTGAAATGGTCGGGCTTGTGGGATTTGAACAGCGCAGGGCAGTCACCCTGTCGGGCGGCGAAATGCAGCGCGTGGCTATTGCCCGGGCGATGGTCACCGAGCCGGAAGTGCTGCTCCTGGATGAACCCACCGCAAACCTTGACCCGGTCTCAACGGAGATCATCGAGGAGTTGCTCATCCGGATTAACAGCCGTATGCACACCACCATCGTCTTCTCCACGCATGACATGATCCAGGGCCAGCGGCTTGCACACCGTATTGGCGTCATTATGGACGGGCGCCTGGCACAGGTTGGCACACTCCACGACATCTTTTACCAGCCGGAGGGAAAAGAAGTTGCACGATTTGTCGGGATAGATACTATCCTTAAAGGAGTTGTGCAATCCAATGAGCAGGGACATGCCACGGTAGTAATCGAAAATGCCCGATTCGAAGTAGTCACTTCATGCCCGCCGGGAAAAAAAGTGGTCCTGTATATCCGTCCCGAGGAAGTCACGATTGCCATTCCTGACGGGGACCGTAAGACCAGCGCCCGCAACCAGCTTCTTGGGACAATCACAAAACTGGTCTCACTCGGGCCCTTTACCCGGGTAACCGTGGACTGCGGAATACCGGTTACCGCCCTGATCACCACACGCTCCTGCGGGGAACTCGGGCTTTCAGCCGGCATGACAGTTATTGCCGGTGTCAAGGCATCCGCTGTTTTTGTCCGGGCAGATCCCGGGTGATCCCGGGTAAATCTATTCAATAAATTTATCTGGTTGCCATCGTAACAGTCAATGAGATACGCTATGGTTGACCTGCTCACGGATATTCTGATTTACATAGGTATCGGGATCATCACATTTACCATCGGTATGATACTCGGGTACCAGTTACTGATCATGTACTATACGAAACGGTTTATGGTGATAGCTGCAGAATGTTCGGATGCCGATTCCGTGATCCCGATGATAGACGAACTTGCGAGGGAGACATAACAAGGGGTGGAAAAGATGGTAGACATTGTAAGTTACACCTTAATCAGCATCACCTGTTTCTGTTTCGGGCTCATTGTCAGTTTCCAGGTCGCGCATATCCATTACTGCCGGAAACTCACCACGCTGGTACGCCGTTCAATATCCACAAAAACGATCGCTCCGGTCCTGGCAGAGTATGAAATGCTCAAAACCAAAAAATAAAAAAATATATTTCTTTCATTTTTACCTCATCAGAGCTGGTTAATACGAGGATAACCAATAATTAAGAGATGCGCTGCACAACACTTGCCAGCGGAAGCAAAGGCAATTGCTTTTTTATTGAGGGAGAAAGCGGGGCCCTGCTGGTCGATGCAGGACTGAGCGCCAAAGAAATTCTCGTTCGCATTGCTGCTGCTGGTCTCGATGCCGGGCGGATCAATGCGGTACTGGTCACGCACGAGCATGGCGATCACCTGGGTGGAGTGGATGTGCTCGTGCGGAAGCTCAATATTCCGGCCTATGCAACGGAAGGAACCATCCATGATTTCCTTAACCACCGGCGCACATCAGCAAAAGCCATCGATTGCCGGGTATGCCGGCATGACGAGGAATTCAGGGTAGAGGATTTTTTAATCGAGCCGTTTAACACTTCCCACGATGCCGCTGAGCCCTGCGGGTTTATCATCCGTGAAAACGGGGCGAGGATCGGGTACTGCACCGATACCGGAATACTGACACCCCCCATGATTGAACGGCTCAGGCGCTGTGACGGCATTGTTCTCGAAAGCAATCACTGCCCGGAGATGCTCGCCAACGGACCGTATCCCGAATCATTGAAACGGAGGATACGCTCAAAACGGGGGCACCTGTCAAACCCGGATGCCGCTGCCGGCCTGCAGGCACTGGGAAAAGATGTTCCCCACGTGATCCTCGCACACTTAAGCGAGACCAACAACACTCCCGAGCGGGTGAACGCGAGTGCCCGTACGGGGCTCGGACTTTTCTACGATGATATGAACGTAATTATCGCAACCCAGTGCGGCACCACCAAAGCCTGCCCGCAGCACTTTTCGTTGTGAAAACGTATAAAAAATTATCTGAATGCGGCCTCAAGCGCCTCGTTGAGTTCCTTAAACCCGTAGGGTTTGACAATTACCGCTGAATACCCAAACGAGCGGAAATCAACAATCATCGGGTTGGTTGAATATCCGCTCGAGATGATTCCTTTTACCCGGGGATGGAGGGCAACAAGTTTTGGCATGGTGTCCTGCGCACCCATACCCCCGGGAACGGTGATATCCAGAATTGCTGCGTCAAACGGGACCCCCGCTTTCGCTGCTTTCTCGAAGAGCGCTATGGCAGCTTCACCATGTGAAGCAACTTCTACTTCGTAGCCGAGGAACCTGAGCATCTCGCCGGTTGCTGACAGGATGGCTTCTTCATCATCCATCAGGAGGATCTTCTTCTGTCCGGTTTTTATCTTTTTTACCGGGGGTGCGGCTTTCCGGAGAGGTTTTGTCCCCGGAGGAGCGGGGTGTGCCGGGAGGTGCAGCAGTATTTCCGTGCCGGATTCCGTACCTGACCTGACATCCAGCACCCCCCCGCTCTTCCGTACCATCGATTCGGCAACAGAAAGATCAAGGGCAAAGGCAAGGGATGAACCGGGTTTGAAGATATCCCCTATGGCTTCCGAGGGTATTACCAGTTTTTGCGCCTGCAGGGTAATCCTGACATAATCACCCGGCCGGGCCAGCCGTTCCTTTGCAGTGCCAACAAGGATATTTCCTGCCGAAACACGAATCGTTCCGCCCGGGGGGAGGGAACTGTCGAGAAACAGGAAGAGATCGTTGAGCAGCATCCGGACAAGATCCTCATCCAGCGGTACACTCCAGAGATCTGCCGGGATTGCATACTCGCAGTTCACCGTTGTGCCCCGCACAGAGAAGACCCCTGTGTCCCGTATCAGACCCGCCAGATCCGTGGTTTTTCCCGGAGGGGTTGCCCCGCTGGAGTAGGATAAGAGCTGCTCAGATACCTCACGTGCCCGGAGCAGGCTGTCTTCGGCCCGGTTCAGGCGGCCATACCCGCTGCCTGACTCAGGCAACTCCATCTTTGCCAGTTGGATGTTTGCGAGCACTGAAGAGAGAATATTATTAAAATCATGCGCTACCCCCCGCACCATGAGGTTCAGCGACTCCAGTTTCCGGGTGCGCAATGCCTCGTACTCCTTTTTCCGGCTTTCGGCGGCGTTACGGAAGGTAAGGACAACCCCTACCCTCCCGCCATCGCTGTCAAAGATGGGTTCGGCATAGGTAACAAATACCAGGCCATTGCCGTTTCCGGATTGTACCGGGATATTTCCCAGGGACTCTCCGGCTGTTCCGGAAGATGCCATTGATTGTAATGAGGCCTCAAGCCGTTCTGCTACTTGTGCTTCGGTACTGGTAAAAACCCTGCCAATACCCATCCCGATTGCATCCTCCTCGGTCCAGCCAAGCATCTGTGTGGCTGCTCCGTTGATGAGCACCACCCGGAGGTCCTGATCAGCGGTGATCACTCCCTCTTCAATACCCATCGGTATTTCATGTTCAGTATGCAGATCAATCTCCAGAGAATCGGTGGCGAGTTTGCGCTCGGTCAGTTCTATAAAGTGCAGGAGCCGCTGGAGTTGCGCATTGGTCTTTTTTAGCTCCGCAGTACGTCGTGCGATAACCGCTTCAAGATGTGCCCGGTGCTTTTTGAGTTCGTCTTCAGATACACGGATCCTGCTCTCCGAGTCCTGCCGGTACCGTGCATATTCCAGTGCGATTACCAGTTCACGTTCATCGAACGGTTTTAAGATAACCCCGGACATTCCGGGGTGAATTGCCTTTGCATGGTCCGCTTCTGCTGCAGAGGTTACGATAAAAATTACCGGACTTTTATTTACCGTGCGGATCTGTTCTGCCGTGGCAATGCCATCCAGCCTGCCGGGTATGGACAGATCAATGATCACCACTGCGGGGTGCCCCGAAGCCGCACGCTTCACCGCATCTTCACCATTGGACACCGTGGCAGAAACCCGGTAGCCGTTTTTTTTGAGCAGGGTTGAAAGATCCGACACCAGTCCGGGGTCATCACTGACTATCATCACGGGAGATTTTGTCATATGCACATTCCTGCACCGGTTTGTCCGATTCTTTGAAAATACATTCCAGATTCATTGCACATTTATCGCACCCCTTTATGGATTCCTGATCTTCAGCAGTTTCATGCAGTACTGGTCGATCGAATCAATCATTGCTTTTTTTGCCTGTTTGACTTTCTTTTCATCTTCAGAGAGGAAATCGTGCGCCACATACTCGAGCAGGGTCACATAGTAATGCTGGGGACCGAATTTCACCTTGATCTCTTCAAGACAGGCCAATGCCTCGTACTGTTTGCCGCTCATCAGCCCGAATGCAAAATCGAGAAGCACGAGGGCATTCTGGGGCATGTTCTTGATAAGTGCCAGCTTCCGGAAACGATAATAGGTCTCAACCCGTGTGGTGATTACCGAGAGTTTCATCCCGTAATAGAGGGGTTCGAGGTCATCCGGGTACTGCTGGGTCATCTGCTTTACTACGCCGGCAACTCCCCCGGCATCCCGCTGTTCGAGTTTGAG
>JANXYM010000110.1 GCA_025350045.1 Methanomicrobiales archaeon
TGCGGGCCGGGCGGAGATCACGCTCGCGTTCATCGGGGCTGCGGTCCTGTTCCTGCCGCTGTTCGTGTTCCTGCCGAAGCTGATTCATCAGGCGATGAAGGCAGACACGGACGCAGCGATCGAGGCGTTCGGGAAGAATGAGCAGGTGAAGAGAGTGTTCTGGACCTTGTTCATCGCGATGGCCGGGCTGGTGCTGGCCCGGGTGGTGGACCCGGTGACGGCGCAGCAGGTGGTGGGGATTATTACGGGGATGGGAGGATGATGTCGGAATATTCATCAACCCCTACGATTTTTTAAATTGTAATTATTAAGAGATCTTTGAGGAATTTATTACAACTGTATTGAAAATTTTAATGCTGATATAATTTTACAATGGCGTTAAAATTTTCAACCGACGCGTTTTTTGCGAGAACAGTTATCGAACAATCGGTATCTTACCAATATATATGATCTTAAGAATAACAGAAATCCGTAGGACGGGGTTCACCTTCCCTAGTAAGTCAGATGAACCTCGCCTGCCCGTAGGCATTGAGTCCATTTACTTCTGAGATAATGAAGATTTTGGTTCATGCCTCTGTAATCTTTTGGAAAGGAGGTAATGAAAACATGAACCTACGAAAAATTGGCGTCGTCCTGCTGGCATTGCTGTTGGCAGGGATGGCGATGGTACCGATGGTGAGTGCTGATGATCAAACATCTGGCAGAGATAGTGTCAAGGAAAAACTGGCTGCAGTTCTGGACAAACAGGTTGTTGAGTATAACCTGGCGGTACATCTGCAGGACATGGATGCGATTAAGAAATCCGTGGAAAAGATCGATGCAACACTTGAAAAGATATCCGATGCAGGATACACTGTTGATTTCACAGCAACATCCGGTATTTCCAAAGGTAAGAACAATGAGGATATCCCAGCATCCGTGAAGACCGACGTCCGGAAACTGTCAAAGGACGATATCAGGAAAGGGCATTCGTTCACGGCAAACGAGAAGCAGCTGAAAATCATCAATGAGCTTGATGGCAAAGACATCACGGAAGGGGAATTTCTGGAAAAGGTATTTCCGGAAGCATTAGAGGATATGCCAAAGGAAACAAAGGATTTCCTTTACAGGCAGCCGCACAAGGGCACTGCCACTATGGAGAATACAGCATTTGCACAAAAGTCCCCGGACCGAATGCAGGCAATGGCTGCCCTTATCGGCATCGTAGTCCACCCGGAGTCATACATCAACCAGGACATCTTCACGGCAAAGGTGAGTTTCAAATCGGACAGTCAGGTCTGGCTCCCCTATCCATGGTTCACTATGCCCTACATGAGCGTGGGATCGGAACTGCGCAGAGATAATAATGTCGTGTACGGGTTGGACTACAAGAACGCATATAATGTCTATTATGTCAAGGCCGGATACTCGCTCTACGTAACAACGGGCAATTACAAGACCAAGGGTGGGCACATATCCCAGGCACCGCCGGGATACTGGCCCCCGTCACAGACCATGTTCACGGAAACGGGTTGGTTGCACATTGTTTGATAGGTAACCAGGCGACAGGAAAAACAAAAAATCTCTCTTTTTACTATTTTTCCGGCCTAAAAAACAGGCACCGGCAGGCCCGCGTCATGTTTCCCGCACCCCTGCTTTAAAACCATCGTCATATCCCTGACTGAGCAGGGGAAACCGGGATCGGAATAAATACCATATTCGATGTCATAAGCCAAGCTATGATCAGGATGGGGGGGATGAGTAGGGTGATGATGGCCATGGAAACAGCAATGATCGCTTTACCGGTACTGATTTCCTGAAGCTCCCGGATTCCCAGTACACCTAGGACCAGTGACCAGAGAGCGAAGATTATTCCGATAAAGGGGATCCAGCCGAGAAGAAGGAGGGGTGAATTCCCATACATAATCGCTTTGAAGGTCTGCATGATTCCCTTGCGCCCGCCGAATAGATACACCCACAGATGAAGCCATGCGGCAACGATGAGTGTGAAGATAAATCCGACAGCGAGCGTCATGAAAATAATCCATGCGACAAGGATGAGAGTAAGGATATATCCGCTGGCAAGCGATATGAAAAATCCCCTGACCGGGTTTGTAAAACCCCACATTATACCGGAAAACATCTGCATGCTCTCGAACCCGACAGCATCGATAAGGAGGGATAGGATTGCATTGAGCAGGAGAAGGGCGGCAAAATAGGTGAAGACAACTCCCATTTTATCGTTGTGGGACTGCTGGAAGGTTTCAACAGGATTCAGGAGGAATCCTTTAACCTTGGTAAAAATGGGATCAATCATAGTGATTAATGGTTGTCTAGAGTGGAATAAAAAGATGGGAGCCGGTCCAGCGGGTCGGGCTGAGATCACGCTTGCGTTCATCTGTGCTGCGGTCCTGTTCCTGCCGCTGTTTGTGTTCCTGCCAAAAATTATGCACCAGGCAATGAAGGCGGATGCAGATGCAGCGATCGAGGCGTTTGGGAAGAATGAGCAGGTGAAGAGAGTCTTCTGGACCTTCTTCATCACGATGGCCGGGCTGGTCCTGGCCCGGGTCGTGGACCCGGCAACAGCTCAGCAGATTGTGGGGCTGATTACGGGGATGGGGATGTGAGGAACCCTTGATTTGTTCCTTGGAGGAGACACCTGGAATACGAATGAATCCTTGTGATAATTGCTCACGACATGTTTGGGTAAGAAAATTATTGGATTAAATTTTTTTTCGAAATTGATGCAACCACGCTAATACAAAACAATGCACCGATAACAATCATGGATGAAAGCGGAGTGGGTTTTGGCGTAAGTGGGATTGCAACAGACGATGAGTTGTTTGGATAACTATTCTTTACCGGAATATTTTGTCCATCGATGAAAGTCCCATTTCCCCATTTGTTGAAATACTTAATTTCATTATTCGTCCCAACGGCGAAATATTCCCCATTTTTTGCTGCAACAACGTTGGATGATCCCTGATTGTAGTGCCAGAGAAGGTTTCCGGATTTATCGAATAAACGAACCTGATCGGAAGAACCTGCAATAATATAATCCCCGTTCTCCGAAACTGCTACGCTGGAGACATATCCTGACTCCTGATTCTGCCAGAGAAGAGAACCGGTCTCGTTAAAAACCCGAAGATAATACTGTGAACCGGTTACAACGTATCTACCATCTGGTGTAATGGCAACATCCCAGAATGGTGGACTGCTAGAAAAACTCCACCGGAGCGTTCCATTCCGGAAGACCGAGTAAAGATTGTAATCATCGATCCCGACAATCGAACTCCCATCGCTGGAAACACCAACCCCGATACCCTGGCTCAAAGTAGGGTAGTCGAGGACGCTCGAACCATTTCGGTCAATGACGACGATTTTTCCGTTACGTGTTTGCCAACCGAGATCGACAGCTGCTGCACCATACCTGCCATCATCGGATAGGGCAACATCCCAGATCGCCCCCGGTTGGACTTTGTTTCCCAGAATCTCTCCTTTCGAATCGAACGTCTTGAGACCATTATCTCTGGAGGAAATGATTGTTTCGCCATTACGAGAGACTGCGGAACGGGTTATGGAAGTAGTTGAGTTATAATTCAAGAGACGTTTTCCATTATGATCAAAAACCAATACACTCCCTTCGGTGGCGCCGGAAATTATTTCGCCGTTACCGGAAATTGAGACTGATATGAAAGAAGTGCCGTTTGTCGAATATTCCCAGATCATTTTTCCGG
>JANXYM010000005.1 GCA_025350045.1 Methanomicrobiales archaeon
TAGGATCTTATTTGCAACAAAAGAATCAACACACGGAACGAAACGTTTGGAATCTGAATCTTTACTTTATTGGCCAATTCCCCTCCCCCCCCTTGCCGAACAGCACGAGATCGTCCGGCGTGTCGGTTTGCTATTTGAGCGTGCGGATGCCTTCGATCAGGAGGTTGCTGCGGCGGGCCGGCGATGTGAGCGGTTGACGCAGGCGGTGTTGGGGAAGGCGTTTTCTGGGAAACTGTGAAAAAAATTTTAGAATTGTAAAATTTTTTGATGAGGAGCCTAGGATTGAATAGTTCAAAGAATTTGTTGGATGATTTAGAAAGGTTTCGTCCGTAATTTAAAACGATCGAATGCACCGATAAATAAATAGATCTTTCCTGAATCGTATTTCATACAAAAATTACGCTTTTGAATATTTTTCAATAAGCGACCAAAATTCAATTGTATCGTTTGAGGTAGGGGATCTCGGCCTTAATAATAATAATCCACGAATCAATTCAGTTTTTACTCTGGCGTCTTTCTCCTGTTCAATTTTAAGTTTAATGTCAACAAAATTTTGTTTTCTTTGGAGATATTGAGGTTTTAATTGGCTGAGTTGTTCGAATAAATCTCGAATTTCTTGAATATTTGATGGGTGTAAAATTTTATCAAATATTACTTGCATCAATTCATTTCTTTCTTCGGTCGTCCACTGTACATTTATGGATAATAGTAAATCTATTATATCGGTCTGAACCGGACGTGTTCGATTTGCCAATTCATTGTGTAAATGTTTACTCAAACCACGAATCCTATCTTCGGGAACATAAGTCCCTTTCTTAAATATAGTAACAAAACTTGACCGAGCAGTTTGATCTTGTTCTGAAAGCAATTTTTTCAGTAATTCAATATACAAATCAATGAGGGTGGTATTCTCGAAACATTTTGTATAATTACAAATCTCTAATAATTTTTGCTTTTGATCCGTAGGATATCCTGCAGGATTGACAATCATTTTCTTAATGCTGTTTTCCAAAGTTCCATGCGATATCGACAGGTCCAATCCGCCTTGAATAAGTCTGCTACTTATGAGAATTCCATTGTGATCATTTGTTTGGAACGTTGAATTTAACAACTCTGATTTTTTTTCTTTTGGAAGAACAGAATAAATAATTACATAGAATTCGACATTTTGTAAAATTAACTGATCAAGGTGGGCTTTATTTGTAATGATGAGTTTTTCTACAAGATTTTCATTCAAAATGTCTTTGAGTATTTTAGGATCACTTGTTAGAAGTTCATTGATCCTAGACATTATTGCGGAGTGAATGTTTGGATTTCCTTTTTTATTTGAAATTATTGAGAATTCAATTAAATATGACAGACTCATAGATGGTGATTTGATTTTTCTTGATAAGTCAATCGCAAATACCGAGAATTCATCATATGACCTTTGACCGATTTGAATTAAATTTTCATATTCATTCGCGTTGAGTCGAATAAATTGAGCAAGGTTATCAATAAACTCTTTTTGGATTGTTAAATCAGTCTTAAAAAATTCTTCATTTAGATATGTTTTCAATCCAGAATTAATTACAGCAACTTCATTTGCGGTGATAAGGGTAGGAGATATTTTATTTATCCTTGATATTCCATGATCTATCGATATAAAACTCTTAGAGTTTGTAATTTTATTAATGAATAACGGATCTAAAAAAAATGCTTGCTTTTTGAAATCAAGATTGCATATTATCGATATGATATTATCATCTATGGGAATCGCGTTTAAATTTTTGAAATATTTATCATTAATATTATCCGGGATCCTGATTTTTTCTGAAAAAATTAGAGATAACAAATCACACAAATATTCAGTCTGAAAATTAGGCATTAATGAAATCCAATTTTCAATAATTCGATTTACCCTATCAGGGATTGTTTTTGGAACGATAAGTGATTCATATACCAATAAAGGAGGAATTTCTGATAAGGTAATGTATTCTTCCTCAATTTTATTGTATATTGTTGTATAAAGTGCGGGGGAAAAGCTAATTTTAGTTTTTTCTTTTATGTAGAATAGTGATTTGATGAATTGAATTTTTGTTTGTTGAATTTTTTTCTTCTCCAATTCATCTTTAAGGGCATTTGAAAAATCCGATTCAAATTCGGTAGATATGTTCATTTGTTCCAAATATTTTAAAAACTCTTCTTTTTCAGAATTTTCCATTAATAAATACAAGTGCTGAATTCCAGGGAATTTTTTCTCACTTACTGATAATCGCATGCGAGAGAATAAAAATATGTTTTGAATTACAATATCTCGAGTTGCATCAATAAATTGTTTGAATTCTCTGCCTATTTCAATTTTAAAGTTTGGTTTAACGACAAAGTGTTCCGGATTAGCATACCCTTCCTCTTTCATTACCTGCAAACACTCTGGAAATTTCTTCTCTATTACCAAATATTTTGCAATTTGAGGAAGATTCTCATCAATAAAGGTCAGATCAAATTCACCGGTTTCAACTCTGTGTAATAATAGAATATACAACCCGGATAAATCATTGACAAAATGTATTATCCTGCGAGGATTATTTCTGTAAGCCTGAACAATGATCCAAGCGACGTCATTTTTATTTTTTGTATCTATTTGAAATTGAGGGATGCCACTTTTCTCTAATTGCAACAAAGCGAACTGTTCAAACTCAGAAGGTACGAATTCTGGAATTGTAACTTTACAATTAAAAAATTTGTTAAGAAATTCTTCGGATTCTCGTCCCTTTTGGTTTAATGAATTATTATGATTATTCGATTTGAAAAAATACATATTTTTTATATGTTTATGGATGGCCTCGTTGTCACAAGGAATTAAGAAAATAATGCTCACATTTGGTTCAGAATTCTTTAATTTTGGTTCTAAGAATGTTTTAATTGTGGTTAAAACTTCAACTGCTTTCCCCTCAGTAACCCGATCAAGATTATCGAAGACGATCAATAATTTCTTTGTATCTTTGGTTAACCACCCGATTATTGATACAAATTCCTTCTCAAACTGAGCCGGATCAGAAAATTTATCTTCAACAATTCTGGTTGTATTTTTTGTGATAATAAAATTCAGATTATTTGGTAACCAGTACACCCATGCAAAAATAAATCCAAATAGGAGCGAATTGATGAAAATCTGAGGATAGTTGATTGGAGGGATCGTTGTAATCAGATAATAGAATATCAGTACTGCAGAAAACAAACAAAAAATTGCAAAGGGTATCGTTAATGAGCGATAATCAAATTTTGATTTATCTTCAATAGATTCCACAATCTTACTAACTGAATCTGTTATTCTTTTTTCATCGGAAATTTTCTTTTTACATTTCAGCTGTTCAATACTTTCAAATAAAAAAGTGCGGCGTAACGCATCATCCTTGTGTTTCCAAACATCAAAAATTATTGTGGGTACAGATTTTTCTTCAATTTCGAGAAGATTCTCCACCCTATGCACAATTGAACTTTTACCTGTGCCCCAGCTTCCAAAAAGTCCAATCGTCATAGATTGGTTTGCATTAAGTACAATATCCTTAAGGGTTTGGGCAATTTCCGTATGACCGAATTTTAAATCTTCATTAAATTTTAAAGGTAAATCTGGGATAAATTGAATTTTTGAGATTATCTCTTTGATTTTTTCTGATGACCCCGGATCCATAATTACATTTCCAAGAGTGAGAATATATTCGTTCGTAAATTATTTTTATATCGTTTTTGGAAAGATTATTTCATAAACCGAACGATCAAGCACCCCGGTCGTTCGCCCCCTTCCGCTCCTATCCTGCGTGCGGTCGGTACCGTGCGTGGTGGCGGCGGGCTGAAGATGCGAGCGGGGGGAATACATTCAGAGAGGAATTGACAACAAAGTAATGACTATTCCTTGTTTTTCACAATTCCCTGGTGCGGGATTTCATGTACAGGAGTATTCGTTCCCGGTCTTCGTTTTCCTGTTTACCTTTGAAGTAAATCTCGATGAATGTGATGGAATCAAAAAGCGGATCAAACGCATAAATCACCCGCAGACCGCTGTTCGAACCCCGGCCTTTCAGGGACTGGCAACGGAATTTCCGCACCTTGAAAACCGGGTCCGAAACATCAATGCCAAGATTTGCTATCTGAACAATACCCGGCAATCCTGAAGGAATGCGGGCACTCAATGCAACCGTGAATGTTTTCAGATCCTCTTCCAGTGACCGGAAGTCTTTTGACAATCTTTTCATATCGTGATCGAATTCGGGTAACCGGAAAAATTCAGTCATCCTGATATTCTCTCACGGACATCTGCGGATCACGGTAAAAAACGAGTTCATATTTTATTGGGGAGTTATCAGTTGTTGCAATATAAGGCAGGTCCGCATGGGATATTGCGCTGACCTGCGATGCATTCATGTGGGAATATTTGCTGATGGTATTCTCAATGTGCTGAAGTTCCGTTGCACTCAGAAGGCTCACATCCGGCTTGTCGCAGGATAAGAATCGCTTCTGATCGTATTTTCCGTATTTGGAATCGACAGCCTCAATTTTTCCCTCTATGGTGAGTTCAGTGATGGCAGTATCAAAATCGCCCGGTGCCGGCCCGTGAGGCAATTTGTAATACGTTTCACCAGTCAGAAATTCTTCATAGATCTCGTAGTAATCGAAATCAGAGAAGTAGAGAATTTTCCAAAGGACGGTCTTTCCAACATTCGGCGCACAACCGCAGTTGTGGATAATATAATGAAGAACCTGCTTGAGTTTAGGTAAATTCAATTCATTTTTTTCAATAGATTCGGTCATTGACTATAAACCTGCGAAATAATTCTAATCACGTATTGCTATCGTGGAATTATATAGGCTTTCCTATGATGTTCTCAATAAATTTGTCTTCATGAGGCATAAGGAAATGGGTAGATGCATCAATTCTTATCCAATTTTCCAGATTTTTTTTACATGAAACAAAGAGGCTGGATATTTGTTCTTCATCACCCCATTAACCTCCCCATCGGCACTCGTGCATTAGGTCCGGACATTCTGGAATCTTTTTTCTATACCATCTTCTCGTAGGACTTTCCGCACTATAATCGCGTTCTCACAATTGATCTACCTGATGATCGCTTCGTGCATCCAGGCACCTTCCATCCCTTATCAAGCATCCCGGTCGTTCGCCTCATTCCGCTCCCTATCCGGCGTGTGGCTACGAGCGTGATGGCGGCGGGCCGGCGATGTGAGAGGGGGGTAAGCTGGGCGCCTCCCGATTCTGATGCAGTCCTTTTCTCCAGGAATAAAATAGCCCAGGTCTCATTTGTCCGGATTCCTTATGGCACCTTAGGCCCCCGCCCCACCCTCTCGTACATTAACCCGACAAAATCCACCGGTTCACCGGTGATGCTAACCTGCGATGTATCGAAAAAAGAATCGACCAGCTTCCGCTCAAGATCCTCGTTTGTCTCCAATTTCATATCAGGACGGATATGAATTACGGAAATGTCCTTTGATTGGAGGAACGGCGAGATCAAAGCAAACCGGTGGCATCGCTCCGGTTCCTTCTCGGCACACATTAATGCGATCTTCTTCCCGCTGGATATTATCGATAGTACTTCGTTGATGCCTTCCTGAAATTTTTCTGTATTCTGAACTTTCCGGTAGTTGACAGTCCCGTCTGGAAAGAGCAACCCGGGATCGGTATACCTACCTCTAATCTTATCGCCCATATCCCGGTAACCGATGTCACTCAGGCTTAAGGATTTTTCAAGATTTTCCCGGTTAAAATGCGGATTGAACCGGCTGTACGGGGAACTCCGGACATCGATAATCACATCGATACTGACATTCTGTAAAAAAGTGATGAACCGGTCGATTGGGTAATTCCCGTAGCCGATAGTGAAGCATTGTTTTTGTTGCGGTTGATGCATCATCGGGGGGCTGCTGAACATTTTTCCCCATCAATATAACAATACGACTGCGGCGGAACAAATCCCGGCATCGTTTCATACGGATTGATCGGATCGTTAAATTCCTGTAAATTTTGGATCTCGATGGCAAATGCCCGGGACTTCCCGTCAAAGTATGCAAAGAAATCCCGGGTATCAATACCGGCAAATTCTTTTACCGTATCCCAAAGCTCATTTGGATGATCTTCAAGGATCCCTCCAATCTCAAATGTCCCCACGATTTTTTTCACGGGCGAAGAAGAATAGATGTAGATCCGGTTGATCTCGCGGTTTTTGAAGATTGTTTTCCGGAACTCGTACCGTTTATGCCCCTCAATAATGGACTTTACGTATTTCGGTTTAATTGACAGTAAAACGTCCATTGATTCCTCCGTGGGCTTTTATGCTTCCGAAGGTTTCGAGAATCCTATCCCGTCACCATTCCGCCAGACTCCTGCACATATTTTAAGAACCGGTCCTTGTTGCCGTGCAGATTGGAGAACTGTTTCTCGCAGACATCGGTGAACTTCGCAAGCGCCTTCCGGTTGATCTCTTCCTGGTCTTCAAAGATACCAATTGACCGGAATTTCAGGCCCCATTTTTCAAACATGAGCAGGTTGATCGTTGCATTGCTCACCCGGTCATCATTTGATAACGCGTACACAAGAATCGGCCCGGAATTACTCTCGATCATGAAATCCGCGGTATATTTACTGTCGGGATCATGGGTAGGATCATGCCAGTCTGAGTGGACGTGCCCTTCAGGTATGTGCCCCTGTACAAATTCGTGTACATCTTCCATGAATGTTGAACGGACACGTTCCCGTGACAGATAGGAGACATCGGAAATTTTGAGCAGGGCCTGAACGTAACTGTAGAGTGCATCGCCATACTGGTCGTTCTGTATTGAGAGGATCAGTTCTCCGTTCCGGTCCTCGACAGAGAATGCCGAGAGAGCGTTTGAGATGATCTTCTGCCGTCCCCCGCTCCGCAGATCCTTATCCTCCAGATCGTACGTAAGGTGCATAAAGGTATGTCCCTCATCAGAGAGCATCCACCGCCCATCCTCATGTTTCAGAACGACAACGAGATGATCCCCGTCTTCAAAGAGGAACGGGGTAAAGACCCGGTACCGGTCTACACCTTCGGCTTCCACGCGAACCTGATCGCACACTTTCTGCCGGAAATTCTGTGTGATTGTCTTGACCGACATTTAGTTCATCCCCCATTGAGCCAGACTGCGGTTTTTTGTTGAGACCATGAACCCACAGTCCCGTAACATACATTCGATTGCACCGTGATAATCTGCATACCGGTTCGTCTCTTCAGCATAGGTATCTTCCCGATACCCTGACTGCTGGTAACGTTCGGTTGCGGTATGGATATGGAATCCATAAAATGTTTTTTTCTCTAACGGATTCGTATGTTCATGACTTTTTCCATTATGCCTGCGGAGCCGGAACTGTTGGTTTGATCCTTTGGGAATGTATAGGAGAATTATTGAAAAATCCAGCTGGTTTGATTCGCTCTGCCGGAATACAAGACGGAAGGATGATCCATTCTCCCCGGTAATTTCCCGTTCGAATTCTTTATGTCCATGTTTGGATTTTAACTTCGACTGGTTCAGGAAATCATCCGATAATACTTTCCGCTCATCGAGCAACGACCCAATTGTATCATCACTCAGTTGGATCGTCATATTTTTTCATTAGCCTCCGGATATAATAACACTGTTCGTGAATTTGGATGGTTGATCGCTTCATTTTTCGTGTTTTGAATATTCTTGTGTTCTAAAAAAGAAGCGATTATTTTTCTTTTGTTACCCCTTTGAACGGTCTTCCGTCTTGTTTTACGTCAATGAATTGCCCGGTGTTCGTGTCACGTTTCACAAACTGATCGGTTCTTGGGTTGAGAACCTGACTTCGATCATCTACTGCGCCGCGTCGAAAATCATTGCCTGTGTTCTTTGCCATTGTTCTTCTCCAACAATAATTCCCGATTTTTATGAGAATTGTTGTTATCTCTCCTTGACCTTTGGATAATTAACAAATTATCTCGTGTGTGGTGTGAAAGTGAATCGCTCGAAAAAATTATTCGATACTCCCTTACCGGCCAGCCCAGTCGTTCGCCCCATTCCGCTCCTATCCGGCGTGCGGCCCCAACCGGGTGTCGTGGTGGCGGGCCGGCGATGTGAGCGGTTGACGGAGGAGTTATCGGAGAGAAAATAAAACGCGATTTTTTTAATAATACCCTGTTGGGGGGGAAGTTTGCAGGAAAAGGAAGGTTTATCATCCCGCATCCGTTTTTATAATTCATGGATAAACTAATTGTCTCGCTGGATTTTCTTGAATTCCCTCCCACCCATACCTGCGATGGGGGAAATCTCTCTCCCCGCCTTACCTTTAAAGGGTTGAATGCAGCATCCATTGCTGTCATGGTCTTCAACCCGTTCGAAAAATCCTGTTGTTCCTTCACCCCGTGGATCATCTGGAACATCCCCCCGGTGCAGCAGATCCCTTCCGGGATCCCACCCGAAGGCAGGGTCACTTCTCCCATCGCAGCTGTGCAGGGCATCACGGACTATGGGATCATCGGCTATACGGGGCCATGCCCTCCGCGTGGCGAGATGATACGGTATATGTTCAGGGTATATGGGCTGGATGCGATGCTGGATCTCCCGGCAGGATCCAACAAACATGAACTGATAACTGCATTGAAAGAGCATACGGTCCAGTATGGCGAAACAGTCGCACTATGTTCACGATAATCAGGTTTACGGTTAGATTGAGTTTCCTGGGAAAAACCCCCCACCCCTCGTTGTCCGGCCCCTTCTCCCCAAATCCCCCGGCGCGTTCCCCGCTCCCGGTCCACAAAAATATTCCTTAAAAATCGTTTAAATTCCTGCACAGGGAGAAAGCGTATATCCCGGCACCGGAAGAATATGAATTAGTGGCAAATACCACGATACACGAGAAAACACTGAAAAAGGAAGTGATTACCACGTCAAACAAAGCAAAGAAAGTAGTTGCCCCCGCTTCAAAGACCGCTCCCGTAGCAGCAAAGACCACAGCCGGAGCCAAGAAAGGCAGCGGAAAGCGCGGATAATCTTAATTTTCATTTCTCACATTTTTCTTCACCATTCTCTATTCTGTAAAGGCAGTTTTCGCCCTCATCACTTTCACTCCCCAAGCCCCGGCATTATACAGCCAAAACCCCGATATCCGCATGCAACAATGATCCACCGCGAACCCCGCCGGTACTCCAACACGCCCGAAGAGCAGGAACGCCTCTCCCGGAGAGCCTGCCCCAACTGCGGCCGTGAGCGGGCAGACTTCAATGTCTGGAACCTGGATGCCGTCTGCTGCCGGCCTTCCTGCACTGCCGCGTACTGGGGCCGGCAGCCCACCATTGCCGAGATGAAGCAGCAGGTCCTTGCGGAGCAGGAAGGGAGCTGTGCCCACTGCGGAAAGGCAATCCCGGAACGCAGCGCCCAAAAGGATCCCGGTCCATCCCCTCATCACTGCGTCATGGACCATATCCGGCCTATCGCGATGGGAGGGGACCAGTGGGCCCGGGACAATCTCCAGGTCCTGTGCCAGCGCTGCAACCGGATCAAGACCGCACGCGATATGGGGGATATCGCACGCTGGAAAAAATATTATGGCAGGGGCCTTACCCTCCGGGAGGACAACTCACGGCAGGTGCTGCTCGTTCATGGGGATCTCGCGTGACCTGGGCGTTCGCCATTGAACGCAAGTGAAGAGCAAACGGTTGTAAGCGGGGGGTACCGGCTCACACGTTTTCTGGTTGCACATCGGGGAGGAACCCTCAATGAGTATCAGACCCCTGGTTCGCTGGGAAGCTCCTTTATACTCCACCAGATAAACACTGGAATGATACGGCATGAATGCGATACCCCGGAAATATATCACGGATGCCAAAAACCAGAAACAGGCGGTTATTGTCGATCTGGAAACCTTTAACCGGATGGAATCCATCATCGAAGACAACGGGCTAGCAAAATTCATGGAAGAGGCAGAAGAAGACGAAACTCTCTCCGTACATGAAGCAAAAAAACATTACAAGACATTAAAAAAGGATTGAAATGCCGGTGTGCGGATACAAGAAGATCTTCTTGAAAGATCTCGCAGCACTACCCAAACGCCATCGATCCCGGGTTGAACGGCTTGTCTTTGACCAGATCCCGGTAGCTGAAAATATTTTTCACGATTTTGATATTCATACGATGAAAGGGTATGAGAATTCATACCGCATCCGTACCGGGCCAGTACCGGATCGGATGTAAGATTACATTTGACGGTGAAATAACATTTTACCGGGTAAAAAGCCGGGAAGAGATCTACCGGGTTTTCCCGTAATTTTGGCGATTCCTGCTTCCGGAGCAATGACACATATGACACATTGAGTGCCATTTCCGTAATCTTTTTTCTGTACAATTTTCTCGTAAGAGATCCCGGAAAAAAGGTACAATGTGTCATAGTGTCATAGATTATTTACCGGTTCATCATGGCAGGATCTCCTGGGCGAGGGTTGTTTGTTCACCCACAATACGTTCAGGTTCTGTCTTCCACCGGATCCCTGACCAGAACCGGTCGGTCATGGTCCTCCCCCCATCGGTCACTCCCCTTTCTTTCAACGTGATGGCAACTCTCCTCATGGAAATTTTTTGTCGCACACCTTCTTCTTCACACCATTTTTCAAACATCTCCTTAAACGCCATCCGGGAAATTTTCACGTTTGGCTCCACCACACACTCAGTCGCCAGAAACAACCCCACCGTATCGCTCACGGTCCGCAGGTTCGCCGTTGCCTGCGACACCTTCCGGGGCTGCACCAGCCGGTTCCCGTTCGCATAATACCGGGACAGCCCGGCAAGGCACCAGTTCAGGATACCGGAAGATTCCGCCAGCAGTTTTGCTGCAATATCCGGATCGCACTTCTCCTCCGGGATCTGGACCGAGAACGGCACCATCCAGATCCTGCGCCATATGCCGTCATCGGTGCCGGGGATGACGGGCTCGTGATTCGTGGTCATCCAGATCTTGGCAACGGGCGTGAACTCGAACTCGTTTTCATAGAGTTTCCGCACCGTAATCACGTACTCGCCCGTGATCTGCTTGATGATCGCCTCGTCCATCCGTGCCCCCTCCGCACCCTCGGCCGCAGTCGCCATCCGGGCACCGGCAAGGCGGGCCAGATCCGAACGGGCGTTCTCGAAGCGCCGGGCCATGAGCGAGTCGGCGGCGATGTTGACCGCATAGTCGGCAAAGATCCGGGCCAGCACCTCGATGGTCTTGGACTTCCCGTTCCGTCCCCTTCCATAGAGGATGAACATCACCTGCCGTGGGTTGGTGCCGAGCAGCGTATACCCGCACATGGACTGGAAGCCCGTGAGGTAATCGGCATCGCTGCCGAAGATCAGGCCGAGGTGGGCGAGCCACTGCGGGCATTGGGCTTCCGGGTCGTAATCAACGGCTGCCATTTTCGTGAGCATGTCCTCCTTCCGGTGTTCGCGAAACGTCATAGTCGCAAGCTCGAGGGTGCCGTTCCGGCAGTTGAAGAGGGCCGGGCGGGAGTCGAACACACCGGGCAGGACCGGAATATGCGGGACGGCGGAATCGATCATCGCCTTTCTCGCGTGCAGGCTCTCGGAAAGGATTGCCCAGCGTGACAGGGCCCGGGAGCGGTCGGCAGTAGGGGCAACGGCCGCTTCCCGGTGGATCGTACGGGCAACAATCGTTGCAATGAGCAGCATCCTCCCCGCATCATCCCGCACCCAGACCCTGCCGTTCCAGAGATACCAGGCATTGAAGGCCGCACAGTACCGGGCCCGGTCACCGTACGCAGCGATCAGCCGTTCGGCATTCCCGGCATCGGTCAGGGCGTATTCCGGCGGGGCGTCCGTGCCGGCGTCCTGCCGGGCCGGGTCTTCCGGATTTCCGGTGCAGGTCAGGGTGGCTCCGGGTGAATCTTTGCGGTTTGCAGTCTGCCCGGGCGGGTCTGCATGCTTCCCGGCAGGGGCCGGAGAATCTGCAAAGGATGCTCCGCGATGCATATCCCACCCTGCGGGAAATACACCGGCCCCCTCCGCTGCAGCCTTTGCCCGGGCCCGCTCCCGCTTCCCCGCGTTCAGCCGCCTCTCCTGCATCTCCTCCTTCGTCTCATACTGCTCCCGCAGTTCCTGCCAGCGCTGCTTCCCGCCACCGCAGGAAGCATGATGGCAGCCGGCATGGATTGCTCCGCTGGCGAACTGGATCGCATATGCCCCGTCCGTGTGAGCGGAAGAAAAGGGGCACGATTCAAGGAGATATATTCTTCCGTTTTGATACGGTTTTTCGTATTTTACGGAAATATTGTGCAGAGCCAGCCAATCCGGCAATTTCAAAACGCTTTTATACCCCTTTGTTTCCACTGGAGAACCCGTCGGCAAACCGGCATCTGCGGGCAGTGCCATGCACAGGTTTTCCAGCTGCTCCGCACTCACCGTTTCAAGCGTTTCCGGCACCGAAAGGATACGGCTCCTGCGGTGCGGGCGTTCGGGCGTGTTGTCCCCCTTCCGGGCAACCGTACCATAGAGTTTCCAGATCCGGCCGGCATTCGAGTTCGCCCCGTCCACGGTTGCCGATCCGTTAGAGAAGCACGCGTCCAGTACCGCAAGCCCCCGCTTAACGAGGGCAAGCGATGCCGCATCGTTCGGGAGATCGATCCGGTAGAGCAGGTGGGCACCATTGCCCGAGTCCGCCCGGACGGGTTCCGGAAAGCCGAGCCCCGAGAGCCAGGCTGCAACCGCCTCTGCCATCGCCAGCGCAGCCGCGTGCTCCGCATCCGTAGCCGAGACCCCGCCCGGCCGGAACGGGTCGATATCGACCGGGAACCAGCGGCGCCGGATAATATCTCCATCGGACGTGGTGGCATCTGTCCGCGAGAGCCGCTGCTGGATCCGGTTCGCCCGCCGGGACAACAGCGACGGGTTCACCGTATTCAGCGTAACGTATATGCCGTGCACCGAAGGATCGCAATCGAGCGCTTCGCATGCCCGGTCAAGGGCCGCATAGTCTGTGAAGTATCCGCTGTGCACCGCGTTTCCGGCCAGCACCCTTGCCTCCACCACCTGCCCCGGGCCTGCCAGCAGCAGGACCACCGATACAATATCGTGGAAAGGAGTGACCGGGTCAGGCATGCCCAGTCACATCCCGTTCTCCCGCACCGGTCCTGTCGATCTGAACTTCGGATTCCTGCAGTACGCTGGCCCGGCTGGTTCCCTCCGGTTCGATCCAGCCCGGGAATTGCCGGGCAGTCCGGGGGATTCCTCCCTCTTTAGCCCGGCACTTGTACTTGATCAGGTACTGGTGTGCCGCAGTCCGGACTACCGAGATCCGGAACAGTTTCCCGCCCCGCTGCTTCACCCCGCTGGCAATCGCCGTTGCAATGAGGAAGAGCGGAACCTCCCCGTCGTACTCCTTTTTCTTGGTCATGGGGACCCACCCCGTTCCTCCAGTGCGGAGAGCCGGCGGCTGATGCCGTCGATCTTCTTATCCTGCCGCTCAGCGATCCGGTGCATCTGGTCGAGGAGAAGGAAGACGATCTCGCCGTTGTTCTCCAGCACTTCGGGCGGGAGATCGATGGACAGGTGCCCTGCCTTCTCCCGCAAAGCAGAAGTCCTCTTCTTTCCTGCCGGCACCCCGCAGCCGATCATCTCGGTCTTGCGCCGGACGAGCCGCGGCCGGGCGTTCCGGTCCAGGCTCACCGGTTCCTCCGGGATATGCCGCTGTGCCCATGCGAGTTCATCGTTCTCCCGTCCTGCCCCCTCCGGGGTACAGGACGGATTCTGGTCGCGTTGCGATACCTCGCGGGAAGGTCCGGCAATCCCTTCGCTTCTCCGCTGGGGAATTACAGAGGGTTCCCCGGTTCTGTGTTCATCGTTGCTGGTTGTCATTGTTATCACGGTGGTTTTTTTTCAAACGATTCCTGTCCGGGAGCATGCGCTCTTACGTTTTTCTTACTCCAATACCGTTTCCGGCATAACCGGGCAGAGCAGTGGCTCTGTTGGCAGGTCAATACCGTTTTTTTTAGGTACGGCAGGTGACCTCTTCAGAGGCATACCACAAAACTACCGGATACACACGGAAAGGGCGTTACTTAACGATTACCAAAAAATGTCCAGAGCGAGAAGACGGGAGCATGACCGCTGGTCAGCCGGTACCGCTTTCCCGCATTGAGTGCATCTCCCGATCCTGTGGGTACAATGAGTCTGCTGGTGCAGGCACGAGCGTTTGTTGTGGGCGTACACTTTGTCAGAGCAATCCTGATCTTTTCAAAGCAGGCTTCTGCAATCTCCTTTGCCCTCGTTCTCAGTCGTGCAACAATTTCCCTGATCATTGTAATAAAAAAATAAAGGCTTCCTGATATATTTAAGGAGCTTGGTCTCTCTCGGGAATTCTGGTAGTCTTCCGGCCAAACCGGCTGCTCTGCGTCCGCCAATTGTCTTGCGGGACCGGGCGGGCCGGGTGGCGCGGGCCGGGCCGGGAAAAAAGCCGGTTTTGCGCAGAGATCTGGCGGAGAAAGGGACGGATACACACAAGGGTGCGGCAGATTCTTTGTTACCCGCGGATTGCCGGATCGCACGAACAGGAGAAGAACCAAAAAAAATCCCGCACGTTTTTACTATTCCCTGAAAAAGGAACCTCCGGACTACGCTGCGGCAGTATACCGGACAATGCACTCGTCCTTACCGGCATCTTCCTGCTCCTGATTGCGGGATCGTTGTTGCGGTGCGGATCGTCCGGAGCCTTGAGAGTAACGCCTCCCGCAACGGCGAAGGAGATGCTCTTCAGGGGCACACTGGCAGCCCGCATAGTTCCGGGTTTTATCCGTTCTGAAAAAAACAGCGATATGTATATTACCTCATTTGCTTGAGGTATCTTCTATGAAACATTGTATTGCTCTTCTGCTCGTCTGCCTGCTGGTCACGGGAATAGTCTCTGCAATCTCTATAAACCCGGCAACGGTTCCTGATTCCGCTGGGGGGATTGTTTGTCATCGCAGGCTCTGCCGGGTTCACCATGAACCTGCTGAACTGTGTCTTTTCGCTTGTGCCGGTCAAGCCCAATGACGGGGTGGAAATCTATGCATGGAACAAACTCATCTGGGCCTGCGTATTCATCCCCGTGATTGTCTTTTACCTGTGGATCTATATACCGATGTAATTTTGCAGCCGGAAGCAGTTGCAGGAGACAGGTAACAGAGGACGGGTGTATTTTTTCAGAGCAATCCTGCGGGGGTATTTAAAATAAAGGTGTCAGGAAAGAAAAAGCAAAAACAGCATGCCGGACAAGGCTGCATGATTCTGCATACGCACCGGTTTTTGAGGCATGCCAGGACGGTTGTACATGCACCGGTCTGCCGGAGACGCTGCGGGTAAAAAACGGGTTCCGGTATATTTTTCCCATAAAAAAATTAACCCGGGTTGCTCTTTTTTTT
The DNA here is from genome assembly GCA_025350045.1 of Methanomicrobiales archaeon. Classification (GTDB taxonomy): domain Archaea; phylum Halobacteriota; class Methanomicrobia; order Methanomicrobiales; family Methanospirillaceae; genus Methanoregula. The sequence goes on from JANXYM010000005.1 coordinate 15,426, forward strand.
CATCAGGAACCAGCCGGCACCGGCCAGCAGCAGAACAAGGACAACAATCCCCGCAACCAGCACCGGGCTGATCCCCGCTGCCGCGCAGTCCGGGTCACTCCCGTTCTGTTTACAATAACCGTTCACGCTCCCCGAGACATCCGCCGAGAGCATCAGCGCACTGGTGGAACCATTGTACAGGCCAATGGTGGCCAGGTCGCTCCGGAACGGCACAATCACCGAGAAGTTCACCTTCTCGCGAATCACAACGCCCTCCTCGAGATAGGCAATCCGGGGATCCTCGACTCCCTGCTCCGCGAGCAGGGCCCCTTTTGCGTCCAGCATCCGGATCACAATCTTCTTTGTTGCCCGGTTGTCGGGCGGATAGTTGTTCACCACGTGGGATCCGATCAGGTTCACCACGTCACCATTCATGGAAAGGTCCAGCAAAACGGCCTTGGGCGTTGCATTTGCCTCCGCTGAGACGGGCAGGCACACGACCAGGGCAAGCATCAGGATACCGAGCAGCAGATACCATGGTTTCATTTTTTTTCACCTCACGGGTACGTCCCCAGGATGCCATTGATGCGTTTTAAACAGGCTGCCTGGAACTGGCACATTGCTTCCGGCCCGCCGCAGAGGCCGCAGGCCTGCGAGCACCGCATAACGTCCACATCCGTCTCCACCTTCCAGTATCCGGTAGAACCGCAGTTCCCGGAGTTCTTCGGGCAGAAATTCACACAGGCCGTCTTATCGAGCCCGTTATTTGTTGCATAGGCCTCGCAGCTGCTCTTGCCGGGGAAGATGTTGGGATCCGGCGTATTGTACCAGTAACTGGAATCACAGCAGTACTCGTCCGCAAGCCCGAAGACGGAGTGTCCGCTCTCGTGGACAAAGGTGCGGTAACTGATGGGTTCCGACGTGAACACCCGGCGGCTGCAGCCGCTTGAGGACCAGTCCCGGAAATCATTGGGGTGGATCACGCCGATGGAGTCGGCAAAGGTGGTGGCACTGTCAAACACCCCGCAGCCGCTCGCCGGGGGGTTGAAGACAAACCCTTCAGAGACCGAGGCTTCCTCAGTGTAAGTATAGAAATTGAACTTTGCGATATTCAGCCGGAAGGGATCGGACTGCAGGTACGACTTCGAGATTACCTTCTGGACATCGGCAAGGAACTGAGCCCGGTTGCCATTGTAGGACTGGTTCGGAACAAAGATCACATCGATCTTGTTGGCCGGCGTTCCCTGGATCCGGAACGGCTGCACCTGTGCAGTACACCAGGTACAGGGTATGCAGGCAGGACATACCCCGCCGCAGTCTATACCGGTCTCATGGGGCCCCTGTATCCAGTCATTGCAGTCGCAGTCGTCACCTACTCCGTCATTGTCCGAATCGATGTTTCCCGGGGCATCCTTATCCTGCTCCCAGCTCCGGGCCGGGTTCGCTGCCACCGAGGGGCACAGGTCGCAGGAGTTGCCTAATTTGTCACCATCGGAATCGGCCTGGGCGAAATTGTCCCGGAACTCGCAGTTGTCGCAGTCGTCCCCGACCCCGTCACCATCGCGGTCCAGCTGGTCGGGGTTCTTCACGAGCGGGCAGTTGTCGCAGGCATCCCCGAACCCATCCGATTTGACCTCACATTTCGTACCGCCGCCCATGCTCACCGGCAGCACCGAGCAGACCGTAGTGACATCCGAATCCTTCTGGTCAGGGTTTAAGACCTTAGGACAGTTGTCGCAGGCATCCCCGACCCCATCACCGGGAGCCATGGTAACGCATGGCTGCGGGGTGACTCCCGGCCCGTCGCCTTCAAGCCCACAGATGGAGACCCCCGGGTCCGTATCTTTCTGGTCAGGATTGGAAACGGTCGGGCAGTTATCCTTGATATCGACAATCCCGTCATTGTCCGTATCCGCAAGAACCAGCGTCTTGTCAATCTGGGCCAGTCCGGGCCTGGTAGTCACCAGGGGAATCAGGGACGGGTTCACGGTTACCCGCTGCAGCAGCGTCGAAGTCGGCGTTGCCTTCGGCTGGTAACAGTTCTTTGTCACCGGTGCACCGGTCACCAACTGGGAATAGGCGCACGCAGATTCAGAACACTGGGTAAAACCATCCGCTCCCCAGGTTGCTGTGGCCACGGACCGTTCGAGACACTGGCAGGGCGCCTGGCAGGCGACCGGGGCCGGTGTCGTCGGGGTCACCAGCGGGCGGAAGCAGTAGTACGGGATCACGGCCACGTTCGTGGCAGCCCGCCCGCAGGGTGTCTGGCTGCACTGCGTATATCCGTTTTGTCCCCACTTCTCCTGCGCACTGCCAGTCGCCATGCATTCGCACGGGGCCGTGCAGCCGGTCGGTGCAGTAGTCGTTGTCACCAGTTGTGCATACCGGACCGCGACCGGTTCTGTTGCTATCGATGCAGCACCCGCAGCACTGCATACGAATGCACACAATCCAAGGATCACGAGGATCCTGCAATATCGTTCCCCTGTCATACCTGTCCACCACCCGTGGCAGCCCCGGGCCACTGCACGGGTTACCTGATGAAAGAATAGGATGAACGGGTATTATGCGTTTCGTTTTAACGCGAACCTTTTCCTGTAATCCCGCCCGTTCACCGTGACCGGATCGATCATTGCGTTGAACTGCAGGTCAAAAGGCACCGTATCCGGCCAGCCGGCCTTTTTAAAAAGGGTTATTTCTCCGGTTCCTCTTCCTGTCGGGATTTCAGGTACAGGGCACCACCAGTACGATCCCCGGAAATAAAACGGGCAGGAGATACCCGTATCGTGTTACCCCGTGTTTTTGTATCATGGATGCCACCTTCTGACACCGGGCCGCAGGTTTTTTAAATACCAGTAACTGGATGGTGAATGGTCTAGGTCCTTTCCGGAACCGGAATTCCCAAAAATGACCCTGGTTTTTTCCCTAAAACAATTAATATAATTGAATTTTTTAATATATCTCCCAGTGATTGCGTAATGGATGCAGGTACGATTCTTTCAGAGGCAATTGCCTATACACAGGAAACCTTCTCAGGAAAATGGACCCGCTGGCTCATTTTTATTATCCTTGGTCTGCCCACGGCACTGTTTCCCTTTGTCTTTGATATGACTAAGATCATGGACAACAAAACAGCCCAGATCCACTGGGAAATGGTTGCATGGGACCAGGTCGCCATTGTTTGTATTGCCGCATTCCTCCTCTCGTTCTTCCTTGCAGGGTATGCGGTCAGGATTTACCGGGGAGCAAAACCAGCCCCCGATTTTGACACCTGGGGAAGTATGTTCATTGACGGGGTGAAGATGAGCATTGTCACCTTTATCTGGTTCCTGCCGTTGCTCATCGTGCTCCTGTGCGTACTGGGCATCTTCCTTGTGGGCCTGGCCTCGGGGAGCACAGGATCGATCGGCCTGTTCATCGGGCTGTTGCTGCTGGCCATCCTCATTGAGATCATCGTGTGCATCGTCATCGTCCTCTTCTCTGCCATGGGGGTGATCCGGTTCGCCCGTACAGGAAGTATCCGGGAAGGTCTCCGGTACTCGAAAATCTCGGAGCAGATCCGGAGGATCGGCTGGGGACCATACGTGATCGCGCTGGTCATTCTCTTTGTAGTCACCATCATCTTTGGCATCATCGGCATGATCCTCGCCCTGATTCCCTACATCGGCTGGATCGGCAAGCTCATCATCACCCCGCTGTTCATGGTGTTTGCCGCCCGGTACTACACCCTTGTCTATGAGCAGGGTGAAGAGCAGCCGGTATCCGGCTGAACATTTCTGTTTTTATTCGCCGGACGGGGAGTGTTTTTCTTATCCCGGGACAATGGTGATACTGATGATCCCGGTCCTGTACGTGGATGATGGCACGCATGCCGGCAATGATCCCTTCAACCCGGCCCGTGCGGAAAACCTGCCGGATTATATTGTCGTATATGGTGCAGATGCAAAGATCCTCTACGTTAACCCTTCGGCGGCAAAAGCACTGGGATATGAAGCAGGAAAGATGGTCGGAACCTCCATACTTTTCTACGTTGCTGAAGAATCCCAAAAGAGCATGACTGCCGGCATGGCAACACACCGGAAAACAGGTGAAATGCCCCTCTACGAGATTACCCTTATCGCAAACGACGGGCACAATCTATCGGTGATTGTGAAGGGCAAACCAATCCAGTTCCACCACCATCCTGCCACCCTCCTCTTCCTCATTGATATAACCCGGAGAAAGGCACTCGAAGACCAGCTCACCGCCCGGGCGGCAGAGCTCTTGCAGATCTCAACAGCATTCCAGCAGACAAACAAAAAACTCAACCTCCTCTCCACCATCACCCGGCACGACATCACCAACCAGCTGACGGTGCTGGAAGGATACCTGAGTATGGTCGAAATGGGGCAGTCCGATCCTGTGCTTGCGGATTATTGCCAGAAAGCCATCAACGCTGCGGAGCGGATCTCTGCCATGATCCGGTTCACCCGGGAATACGAAGAGATCGGGATAACCATCCCGGTTTGGCAGGAATGCCGCACAGTTGTCGATACTGCGGCAAAGGAAGCCCCGCTCGGACGGGTCAGGGTAAAAAACGATCTTCCCGCGGTCATGGAAGTGTTTGCAGACCCGCTGATGGTCAAGGTCTTTTACAACCTGATGGACAATGCGGTCCGATACGGGGGGAAGATCTCGACTATCCGGTTCTCCGGAGGAGAGGGTGACGGGGACTCGATCATCATCTGCGAGGATGATGGTGTCGGTGTGCCGGCCGAAGAGAAGGAGCGGATCTTTGACCGGGGGTTTGGGAAGAACACCGGGCTGGGTTTAGCCCTTTCCCGGGAGATTCTTGCTATCACCGGCATCTCGATCCGGGAAACCGGTGAGCCCGGGAAGGGGGCACGGTTCGAGATCACGGTACCGAAGGGCATGGCCCGGATAAACAAAGAGTAGCAGCACAGATCACCGGAAAAAATGGATTTCCCGTGCTTTTTTTATTCGCAAAGGTAACCCGGCGGGTTTGATTACCTTTCCTTGCCAAATCCTTAATCAGAAGTGTTCTTTCATGGAGCAGATCAAGCGAGCCTTCGATGCCACCGCCTCCCGGTATGATGCCCAGCGGAAATGGATCATCCCGGAGATGGACGACTATTACAGCGCAGCAGTCTGGGCTGCAGAGTGCAAAAACCCGTATCCAGCCATCCTCGATATAGGAGCAGGCACCGGCCTCCTCTCGGCCCTGATGATCCAGAAATTCCCCGACGCTCTGCTCACGCTCGTGGATCTCTCGGAATCCATGCTCGGCATAGCACAGGAGCGGTTTGCTGATCGCCCGGACATTACGTATATTGCCGGCGATTACAGCAGCTTGGACTTTGCCGGCCGCTATGACCTTATCTGTTCTGCCCTTTCCATACACCATCTCGAACATCGGGACAAGCACCGGCTCTACCGGAAGATCTTTGCGTCGTTAAAACCCGGCGGCATGTTCGTAAACGCCGACCAGGTACTGGGCGAGACGCAGGCTGTCAACCAGCGCTACATGACCTACTGGGACGATTTTTTAGTTCCCTGTCCGCTCTCACCGGAAGATAAGAAACAGATGCTGTACCGGCGGGACACTTTTGATAAGAACGAGAAACTCTCGGTGCAACTGGCGTGGATGGCGGACTGCGGGTTTATCGAAATTGATCTGGTATACAAGAACCGGCTGTTTGTCGTGTTTACGGGAAGAAAGGAGTAGGGGGGTGAGGGGGCGAACCGGTTGTTCACGCTCCATAACCCGATTGCTTTTTGACTATTGACCTTTGACTCGTTAAATCCCGGCGGCATGGGGGTAAACGCAGAACAAGTCCGGACGAGACTCTGGCAAGCCGGTCCTGTTCTCCTGTGAAAAACAATAAATCCCCGGATGAGGATATATATTATGATGAATTCCGGAGAATCCCCGTGACCATGCTGGTTAATGTGATGCTGGGATTGATCCAGTTGCTCCTTGCCATAGTGCTGGCAGTCGTTGCTCTCTATACGGGTTTTTTTACCTTCAACAGGATAGTAAAAGATATCGATGCCCCGGCTGAACTGGCACGCGGAAACAATGCAATAGGACTTTTTGTTGCTTCCATTTTTATCGGCATCTCGGTCACGGTTGTTTCCTGCATCCAGGGGGTACTGGTAGGATTAAGCAGGATATTTGCCGACGGGTTCCTGAACGTGAACGATACCCTGGATGTGGTCTCGTCCTGTGCGGAACTCATCTTCGGAATCCTGCTTGCCGTGGGATCGATCTACCTTGCTATCTACGTTTTTTCACGGCTCAACAACCAGACCGATATGATCAGGGCAATCAAAAACGGGAATGTCGCTATTGCCTGTATGGCCGGCGGGATGATTATTGCAGTATCGGTGATCATTCATATCGGGGTTCTCGGGATTGTAACTGCCCTGTTCTGAAATAATCCCGCTTCGCCCTTTTTTCTCTGTTTTTTGCATCACCTTATTAGGGTGCCCGCTGCTTCTTAGTAAGGAAGATATGAGTACACCGCCTCTTGACAAACAATCACTCGACCGGCTGAAAGAGAAGACCGCACGACTCTCGGTCATCTCCAATACCGGGCTTGTCCTGATGAAATTCGCCGTCGGTTTTACCATCGGGTCGGTCAGTATCATCTCCGAAGCGATACACTCTTCTATGGACCTGATCGCAGCCATCATCGCATTCTTTTCGGTCAGGAAATCCGCTGAACCCCCGGATGCTGCACATTCGTTCGGTCACGGGAAGTTCGAGGATATTTCCGGTCTTGTCGAAGCCCTGCTCATCTTTGTGGCAGCAATCCTGATCATCAAAGAGGCAGTCACCAAGCTGATGGGGGAACCTGCCGAGCACTTCACCCCGGACCTGCTCTTCCTCGGTATCGCGGTGATGGGTATATCTGCCCTCGTGAACTGGTATGTCTCGAACCGGCTCATGAAGGTGGCAAAGGAGTCGGAGTCCATTGCACTCGAGAGCGATGCCTGGCACCTGCGGACCGATGTATATACCTCTGTCGGGGTTATGTCCGGACTCGTCTTAATCAGGCTGACCGGCATTGCGATATTCGACCCGCTCTTTGCGCTCGGTGTTGCCGTTGTGATCATGAAAGCTGCGTATGATCTGACAAAACGGTCGTTTGCCGACCTGATAGATCACAGTCTTCCGGACAAGGATAACCGGCGCATCGAGGAGATCCTCTGCGAACATGCCAGCATTTATGCAGGATTCCATGACCTCAGGACCCGCAGGTCAGGCCCGGAGGTATTCATCGAATTCCATCTCGTGATGCCGGGAGAACTTACAGTGATCGAGTCCCATGATCTGGCGGATCACCTGGAATCGGATCTCAAACTAGAATATCCACGGTCCAACATGACAATCCATATTGAACCGTGCAATAAAGGATGTAAACGGTGCGGATCGTTCTGCACCTATTATGAGAAAAACAAAGGATCCGGTTCGAAAGGTCCGGAACAATAAAAAACATTTAAAAAAAATATCGTCTTTTTCGGGATATCAGGTCCCTGACTGCAGTTTAGCCATCTCGGCATCCTGCTCTTCGAAGTATGTCTCAAGATAGGTGAGCGTCTCGAGATCAACATCGGCATAGGTATGCGATCCGATCTCAAACGGGTTGTCCATGTCCCGGATAAGGAGCAGAAGTCCGATCAGCATGCTGGAGATCACCGCAAAAATGATCGTCCCTTCAAGAAGGGGATCGATCTTGACAAAGAGCAGGAGGAGAATCACGCTGGCTGTGGCAATCTCGGCAAGAGCATAGGCAGCAGGGATAAAATCAGTCCTGATGATCACTTCAATCCTGTTGGTCATCTTGTCGATCAGACCAAGTTCATTTCTCAGTTTTGCGATCAACGGGGGAGCGACATTGAGATAGGAAAGGGTCCGGATATCATTATTTATTTTGTTCATTTCGCGATTGATATCGGGAAGGTTGAAGGTATTCTCTCTAAAGGCCGTGTTGATGGCGCGAAGCAGATCCCGGACATGCGATCGCAGCACCCGTGCCGGAGCCTCGTCCGCAAGGGGGAGCACCCGGCTGTCATTGTAGAGGGCTTTGAGGGAAGCGGCCAGATCGCCACCGGTCTTCTCGCTCTCCTTGAAGTCAGTGAAGGTACCGGTGAATATAATAGCTATGGTAAATATTGCACCCGTGATGAAGGCACCTACCACCGGGTTGATAGGGATGGTATCGAATCCGAAGATGTCGATCAGCGTCCTTGGCACAAGGAGGATGAGCATCATGATCACTGCCTTGCCCATGATACCCCACTTCTTTTTGAAATCCATATCCATACCCCAAGAGTTCGCGTTCATGTATTTTAGTGCAATCGGTTCAGATTCTGTTAAGGCCTGACGGGGGGCATAAGGGGAAAAAGGATAGTACCTGTTCCTCTGTATCGCCCCGGAACTCAGTGAATCTCCACCCGCTCACCGGTTTCCATGTACTGGACATTTTCTGCAATCTTGCAGGCATGGTCAGCGCACCGTTCGAGATACCGGGCCACCATGATGTAGTGCGTGCAGCGGGAGATGTTTTTTGGATCTTCCATCATGTAGGTGATCCCTTCGCGGAAGATCGAGTGCCGGAGTGCATCGATCGTATCATCTCTTGATGAAAAATCGTCAATAAGATGGAGATTGTCAGATTCATACGCAGAGACTGCATCATCTACCATGTCAATCACGAGATCGGCCATGTGCGGGATGCTCATCAGGTTTGCGATATGCTGCTTATCCGAGATCTCCTTGACAATATTTGCAATCACCTTGCCATACCGTCCGATACGCAGCGAGGCGGTGATCACTTTGAGCGTGCAGGCAATGACCCGCATGTCTTTTGCCATTGGCTGGTTGAGGGCAATCAGGTGGTAACACTGGTCCTCAAGTTTCACTTCCATTTCGTGGATCTTATCTTTTCGTGCAACAACTAATTCGGCCAGTTCTTTATCCTGACGGATCAGGGCATCAACCGAATCCCGGAGCATCGCACGCCCGTGCAGTGCCATCGCCACGGTATCCTTTTTTAAGATTTTTAAATCCGTGTGAAATTTTTCTGCCATATCCCGCTCCTACCCGAACCTGCCGGTGATATAATTCTCGGTGAGTTCTTCTTTCGGGTGCTCGAAGATCTGCCCCGTCTTTCCACATTCGATCAGTTTGCCGAGATACATGAATCCTGTATAATCGCTCACCCGGGCTGCCTGCTGCATGTTGTGGGTGACGATGATGACCGTGTAATCTTCCTTGAGCCGCTCGATGAGGTTCTCGATCTTTGCGGTTGCAATCGGATCGAGCGCCGAACAGGGCTCATCCATCAGGATCACTTCGGGTTCCACGGCGAGCGTACGGGCAATACAGAGCCGCTGCTGCTGGCCGCCGGAAAGCCCGAGTGCCGAATCGTTCAGCCGCTCTTTCACCTCATCCCAGATTGCTGCATGGCGGAGACTCTGTTCGACAATCTTGTCGAGTTCGGCTTTGTCCCGGACACCATGCACCCGGGGGCCGTACGCCACGTTCTCGTAGATGGATTTCGGGAACGGGTTGGGTTTCTGGAAGACCATACCGATCTTTTTCCTCAGGGTGACCACATCGGTTCCCGGCCCCTGGATATCCTCACTGTCAAGCGTGATCTCTCCGGTGATCTTTACATGATCAATGAGATCGTTCAACCGGTTGAAGCAGCGCAGCAGGGTGGATTTCCCGCAGCCGGAAGGACCGATAAGCGCAGTCACCTTCTTCTTGGGAATCCTCATCGAGACCGACTCAAGCGCATGCTTCTCATGATACCAGAGGTTGAGATTTTTGGTGGAAATGATACAGTTTTCAGACATATTATCCCCGTATTTTGTTCTGGAAATGGGTTCTTACAAAGATCGCAACCGAGTAGAACCCGATGACGAGCAGGAGCAGGACGAGCGCAGTCCCGTACTTGTTGGTAGACGCTCCGGGCACATTGGTCGCCAGTATGAAGAGGTGGTAGGGTAACGCCATGACCGGCTGCAGTTCAGAGGTCGGCAGGAATCGCGACGAGAAGACAACTGCCGTGAACATGATCGGAGCGGTCTCCCCGGCGGCTCTCCCGATGGAGAGGATCGCACCGGTCACAATCCCCGGTACTGCCGGGGGAAGAACAACGCGGCTGATCGTCTGCCACCGGGTTGCACCGAGTGCAAGACTGCCTTCCCGCAGCGACTGCGGGATGTTTTTCAATGATTCTTCGGTGGTGCGAATCACGGTCGGCAGCACCATCAGGGCGAGCGTGACCTGCCCGGCCAGCAGTGAGACACCGACATTGAGGTAGAGCACGATAAACGCAAACCCGAAAAGGCCAAAGACGATCGACGGCGTGCCGTTGAGCAGGTCAACACCGGTCCGGATGAGCCGGGTGATGCAGCCTTCCCGGGTGTATTCCACGAGATAGATGGCTGCACCGACACCGAGTGGCAGTGCGATCGCAATCGCACCCATGACAAGATAGAGCGTGCCGGCAATCGCCGGGAAGATCCCGCCGGCACGGCCAAGATCTTTCGGGGGCTGGGTTAAGAACTCCCAGGAAAGTGCCGGAAGCCCGTGCATGACAATGTCCTGCAGGATGATGACCAGGATTGCAAGTACGATAACCGTCGCAAGGCCGACAAGGCCAAAGGCGAGCGTCTGGATATGGTTCCGGGTGAGCCGGTCCCTGCCGAAATACCACGTACCTGCAACAAGCAGGACGAGGACGGCAAGCCACCACGGTGCGGCGGCGAGAAGGAAGATCAGTAAGAGCACGATACCAATTATCTCTGCGAACCGCGCAAGGGATTCTTTGGTGGCAGACGAGATAAGGGGTTTTCGCGCCGGTCCGTGTGCCCTTCCCTCTTTGAGATGTCGGAGGATGGCTACTGCGGAAAGGTTGATGATGAGCGTGATAACCAGCAGGACCACGGTAATGCCGAACAGGGCGCTGTAGTGCTCGCTGCCTACCGATACCTCGCCCATCTCGATCCCGAGTGTTGCGGTGAGGGTTCGTAATGGTGAGAGGATGTTCCAGATCGGGTCAGGAATGATGGCTGCATTACCGGCTACCATCAGCACTGCCATGGTCTCTCCGACTACCCTGCCGATGCCGAGGATGACAGCAGCAGCAATACCGGACAGGGCAGCCGGCACCAGCACCCGGCTGATCGTCTGCCAGCGGGTTGCCCCGATCGCAAGCGATCCTTCCTTGTACTCGTGAGGTACCGAACTGATGGCATCCTCAGAGACACTGATGATCGTGGGAAGGGCCATTATGCCGAGCAGCACCGAAGCTGCAAGCCAGGTCTCCCCGGTGGGGATAGCAAAGCTTACGCGGATAAAGTTGGTAAGGACAATGAGCCCGAAGAACCCGTATACCACTGAGGGTATACCGGCCAGCAGTTCAACTGCCGGCTTGAGGATCTTTTTGGTCCGGGGGGAAGCGAGCTCGGAGAGATAGATTGCACAGCCTATGGACAGCGGGACGGCAAAGACCATGGCCCCGATGGTGACGAGGAGTGTTCCGACAATGAGCGGCAGGATACCATACAACGGTACGACCGCGGTCGGCGCCCAGTCGATACCAAGGAGAAAGGCTGGTAAACCAACCTGTACAACGATCGGGTAACCGTCCCGTAACAAAAACAGGAGAATAAAGGTAACTACAGTAACGGCAAAGAAGGCTGTGAAGAAGAAGACAGTCTTTATCGACTGTTCTTTGAGGAAGGATAACCGGGCGGTGCCCGGGGAGGCTGTCGTGGCACTCCCGGTTTTTTTGGTAAACTTCATGTTTTTTTGCCTCCTTTAAAAAAATTGTCGGGGTTCCTGTTGCCTGCATTACGGCTTAGTTGAGGGTCACGTAGCCTTCCCCGGCTACGATCTTCTGGCCTTCGGGGCTGAGGATGTACGTGATGAAGTCGCTGGAAAGACCGCTGGCCGGCCCGTTGGTAATGACGTAAAGGTCCCGGGAGACCGGGTAGGTCTTGGTCTTCACGTTGTCGAGTGATGCGGGGATAATCTTGTTTGCATTGTACCAGACAGGAAGTGCCTTGACATCCTTGCTGACGAACCCGATCGAGACGTACCCGATCGAACCGGGGGTCTGGGCTACGGTCTGGAGGACTGCACCGTTGGAGTTCTTCTCAAGCATCTTGTTGGTCGGGGTTGCTTTCAGGAGAATGGTCTCATCAAAGTAGGTGCGGGTTCCGGATGCACTGTCGCGGCCCATGACCACGATCTGGTTGTTGGTGTTGGGAACATTTGCACCGGGGATCTCTGTCCACTTGGTGATCTTGCCGAGGTAGATGTCCTTTGCCTGGTCAAGGGTAATGTACTGGATCGTGTTGGCCGGGTTGACAATCACGGCAATACCGTCCTGGGCAACCGGGGTGACAACAAAACCGGGATACTGTTTCATCTCATCTTTGGTCACTTCACGCGAGGACATACCGATGTCTACGGTCTTTGCGCCGATCATCTGTACACCTGCACCGGATCCCCCACCGGATACCTGGATGTCTGCGTCCGGGTGGGCTACCATGTACTGGTCAGCTGCTTTCTGGACAATGGGCAGAACGGTTGTTGAACCGCTGATCTTGAGGATCTGTTTCTGGCCCGTTGATACAGCGGCTGAGGTTGCTACAACCGCTGCCGGGCTTGAAACGGGTGCCGGGGTTGCCGTATGTGCTACAACAGTGGGGGATGCGGGGGGGGCAACCGGCGTTTTGGTCGCGTTGTCTGTACAGCCTGCAAAGAGCATGGCGAAGATGAGCAATGCGGCAAAGCTCACGGTTACGAGTAAGTGCGAACTCCTTTTTGCTTTCATGATGTTCCATCCACCATTGCCCTGATGCTAATATACTGTTTTTCGCCATAGACTATACAGGAATATATATTAGAAAGAGAAGGATAGAGTAACATAGTGAAATCAGTTTACTATAGTAATACGAGGTGAAGGATGGAAATCCGGCGGGTACAGGTAACCGGGGGTGCATCGTTTGTGGTGACACTTCCCAAAGACTGGGCAGGAGAACAGGGGATCAGGAAAAATGATCCTGTCGGGCTTATCGCGCAATCGGACGGGACGTTGCTCGTCACGACAAAGATCACCGAAGATCCCCTTCAGCGGATCAAGGAGATTGAATGCAGTACCATTGCCGATCCTGCGTTTCTCTTCCGGCTGCTTATCGGGACGTACATCGCCGGGTTTACCATGATCCGGCTCACCACAAAACAGCGTTTCTCCCCGTTCGTCCGCACGGTTGTCCGGGACTTTTCCCAGATGACGATCGGTCAGGAAGTTGTGGAAGAGACCGAATCGGTGATTGCGATAAAAGATCTCCTGAATCCTTCAGAAATGCCGTTTGAAAATACCATCAAACGCATGTTTGTCATAGTCAAGACCATGCACGAGGATGCAATCACGGCGTTAGAGGCCCGCAACAGGGCGCTTGCTGATGATGTCATCAGCCGCGACATGGATGTAGACCGGCTCAACTGGCTGATCGCCCGGCAGACCAATATGATCCTGCAGAACGCATCCCTGTCACGGAAGATGGGGATCTCCACAACCATGGCAATGCACTATTACATGCTCAGCCGTATTATCGAGAGAATCGGTGACCATGCGGTCAGGATTGCCGAGAACACGCCACCGATTATCGCCGGGAAACTCGACAAAAAGATCCTTGCAGCGGTCAAGAAGGCAAGTTCCCTGTCGATGGAGAATTTTGACCGGAGCATTATCTCGTTTTTTAATGCTGATATGAAGGACGCAAACCGGAATATCGAATCAATCCATGCGCTCGAAACGATCTGCGGAGATATCAACAATCTGGTACTCAAGCAGGATACCCTGGTGGCAATCCACGTGGGGTATATCGCCGAGAGTATCCGGAGAGCTGGTGAGTATGCCGGGGACATATCGGAGACCGTGATCAACCTGCTTATGGAAAAGGAAGAAGTGCCCCCCAGGTCCAGGAAAGGTAAGTAATATCTGTCGCGGGTAATTCCGGAAGCAGGGAGAACCTCTTCTGCCATTCGGGCAATTTCGGTTATTTTTTGTATCTGAAAAACCATTGCAAAGATCTGTATATCCTATGTCCCGAATGAACGAGTTGAAGACAGTGTACCCTGCGCTTACTGTTGTTTTTCTCTTCGCGCTCGTCATAATGGTCCTGTTTGAACTCGCCAAACAGGTAATCTATCCCACAATTACTATCTGGGAATCCCATGCAATAACCATTTTTTCTACCAGTGTCATTTCAGTTGTCATCATATTTTTCTCCCTTCGATCCATCTACCTCGAGAGGGAGAAGACAAAGGAAGCGCTCTGGCTCCAGCGGGACACCGAGGAGAGATTGCAGAGATCTGAGAAGCAGTATCGTTCATTTGTCGAATCGATTGAAGACTCGATATTTACCGTCGACTCTGAATGCCGGTATCTTCAGATGAATGCCCGGCACCTTTTCCGCAGGGGGCTATCGCTCGATATGTACGCAGGGAAACGCTACGGTGACTTCCACTTGCCAGAGGAGACGGTAATCTTCACTGAAATGGTAGCGCGGGTTATTTCGTCAAAAAGGCAGGTACAGGATGAGTACAGGCAGAATGGGCGGTATTATATAAGGAAACTCAACCCGGTCATTGATCCGGTGATGAACAGCGTGATCGCAGTCACGGTCATCTCCTCTGATATTACCGCCCGGAAGAATGCGGAGAATAACCTCGAGACTATTAATCGTAAGCTCAACCTGATGAATGATATCACCCGCCATGACATGATCAATCATCTTACTGTACTCTACTCGTACCTCACGCTTGTCGGCGAGGAAGCAGGGGACACCGTGACCAGGAAATATCTTACAAACAGCGAAAAGGTGATCGATACCATTCATGCCCAGCTCCTCTTTGCCCGCGACTACCAGAAGATCGGCGTGGAAGCTCCCCTCTGGCAGAATATTTCAGGTAAAATCCGGAAGGCCGGCCTGCCATTGAAAAATATATCGGTCACCATCGACGACCGCTGCTCCGAGATCGAGATCTTTGCCGATCCCCTGTTTGAGAAGGTGCTCTACAACCTGATGGATAATGCCGTACGATATGCCGGCCCTCAGCCAGTGATACGGTTCATTTTGTCAGATGAGCCCGGCAGGCTCGTGTTGATCTGCCAGGATAACGGCCCCGGGGTGCCGCAGAAAAACAAGGAGAAGATTTTCCTCAGGGGATTTGGGAAGAATACCGGAATCGGCCTCTTTTTGATCCGGGAGATCCTCTCCATGACCCGCATCTCTATCCATGAGTGCGGTGTGGAGGGAGAGGGGGGCAGGTTTGAGATCGCGATACCTGCCGGGGCATACCGGAGTGTGGGGAAGAAGTAAACGGGTGTTTTAGTTGGGATATGCAGCTTGCGTTCAGCATCGGAACAAAGCTCCATTTCCACTGGATAGGACTCATTTAACCCGGGGATTTAGATTCAGGCCGCACCTGTGGCTGCTGAAGATTTGACTGACACCAGGGTTTTACCATATTTTTCCTGTCAGCATTCAGGGTACATGATTGTGGAAAAATCCGGACATCACAATCGTTTATAAATCCTTACCAGGACAATCGGGGCTTTATATACCGTCCGCTCCAGTGGAAGAAAAGGGGTATATGAATATTATTAATTAGCCGGAATAACTAAAAACACAGGATAATTCTCCAAAAATGAAAAAAACGTTAAGAAGTGAGCGATTTTTTCTCCCCGATACGTGCTTTTTTTCCAAAATGACAAGGGCGACAAAAATATTTTTTGTTCATGAATGAACCTGACTGGCATTAGGAACACCAGAAAAGGAGTGGGACTCCACCTTTCTGAAACAAAGGATCCAACCCAGATCCTCCCCAGCAAAGCGGAACTCTTTTTCATATTCTTTTTTGTCCCGCTCAAGAGGAAAACGGTGGCTTTGATGCCCGCCAATATACACCGGATCCCATAAAACAGCGGTGAAATTCCTGAAAAAGGGGAAGTAAACCACCGGTAGATTTATGAGATCGCGGTCGGGGTTGGGATATCCCGCATGGTCAGGACCATTCCACATCGTAAGGTAAACACTCGCTGGCGCTCCGATTGTTCCCTTGAATATAATTTCAAAAAAAAATTCTTTCAGTGCCGCTCTGCGGTCATCAGGAATATGGTGAAATCCCGTGGCTTGCCGGTGCAAGACGACATCTTATGGATCGTTGCTCCTTTACAGAACCTGACGGAATCAAACCCGGCTTCCTCAAAAGCCCGTTGCAACTCGTTCCGGTCAATACCATCGTGCTCGGCAATACCGGGAGCTTCATGGAACTCCCCGTTATCGCTATCGAGATCGGCAATCGCAATTCTCCCACCGGGCAGCAGGAGTTCGTGAAACGTCCGGGCTGCTGCGGTCGTATCCTTGACATGGTGCAGGGTCATCGAACTCACGATCAGGTCAAACTCTGGCATATCGGTGGTATCCTGTCCGACACTCCACTCCCGCGGCTCGATGGTAGTGATGCCATCAGCGAGGAGTTTTACCCTGAGCACCTCCAGCATACCCGGTGCGGAATCCACTGCGATGATCCGCTTCACCAGGGGAGCGAGCCGGAGGGCAATGTTGCCGGTGCCAGTACCGTAGTCCATCACCAGTTCTTTTCCATCAGGGTGCAGTGCATTGATCATGGCATCAGCAATCGTCTTTGCCATCTTCACCCGCCCGGGATCCTTATCCCAGACCACGGCTGCCTTATTGAAAAAATCAGTCATTGTCAATCACCTTTTCCGGTAAGGGTATTTGACAGGAATTTACATAAAAAGACCGACCGGGTAACCCACGCAGGAAAGATTCGACAGGATCGAAATGAATTCTCTGTCCCACCCACGCAAAAATGCAATGGGGAATAGTTTGATTTTTCTGAGGTGACGAAAATCCCGACCAATGCAATTAAAGTTCCCTTACCCCTCAATAGTTCCGGCAAAGGCACCTCCATAGTCAGGATAGAATACTTCACTTCGGATGAACAGAGTCTTAAAGAAGATCCGGCTCTGGATACAGCTCAATGAGCACCACAGCGAGCGGGCTCCTCACTTCCATATCCATTATGAACAGATGAGCTTCGAGGACCGTAGGGATATTTTGAAACGATCGCATCCATTGGAACCTTACGCCTCGATCTGGCCCGGGATCCGGTTACGGACCGGTTCACTGGTTATTGTGTGAGTTCGATCTCCTCATATAACACCGGGGAGATCGAATCGATCTTTATAGAACCTGACTACCGCTCGTACCATATCGGCTCTGATCTGATCTCCCGGGCACTTGATGGCATGGATACCTGCGGTGTCCGGAGGAAACGGGTATCTGTCGGTGAAAGCCATGAGGAGGTTTGGGTGGTTTACCGGAAATTCGGTTTTTACTTCCGCATGACCATCCTGGAGCAGAAACAAGATTGATAATTTTTTTGCCGGACTTTTATGCGATTTCCCCAACCGTCTCGACCGCAGCGATTATATCGCCCTCATGGTCCACAACAGATGTCACCGTGAACCGGAGTCTCCGGCTGTTCCCTCCAAGTGCCTTCAGTACCTCTTCTGCCATGAAAGTACCATCGGGTGATTCCGGTTGTAAGCCGGAGTCAGGATACCATTCCTGTATCCGGCCCGCCAGGCCATCGATGACCAGATCAGAAAGACACGGGCGTTCCTCCCGGTAAAACGCCTGCCACTGCCTGCGGGTTCCCATCATGCCGGCGGCCTTTAGACCGGAGAGCTTTTCCATAGCAGGGTTCCACGCGAGAATATGGTGATCCTTACCGATTACGTACATCGGGGTCGAGGAGGCATACAGAACTGCCTCTAATATATGCTGGCTCTCTTCTTTCGAGAGTTCGGCCTGCTTCTGGCCTGATATGTTCTCAAACCTCAGGGCAACTCCGGCATCCCCGTCCTCAAAGAGCGTGGGGATGCAGAGCGCATTAAAGTACATCTCTTTGTCATTTTTTTTAATATGGATCTCATGGGGTAATGCAGAGCCTGCTTTCTCCTGCTGCAGCCAGCCCATCATCTGCTCGACCGGCAGTATTGCCGATGCAAGATCAAAGAGCCGCGTACCAATGATTTTGTCCCTGGGTGCTCCGATAAAATCAACAAACGGGGAGTTGACCTGCGCTATCCTCATATCCTTGTCAACGACAGCGATCATATCAGGACCCATGCTCATCATCGAATCAAGGGGCACGCGTTTTGCAAGATAGAAGAGTTTCGCATTCCCGACATACCTGACTTCGAGCTGCCCGGCTGCTGTCAGGACATCGAGATATTTTGCAATCGAATTACGGCTCATGGCGACAGCAGCAGCAATTTCCTTAATGTTCATCCCACGGGGGTTCTCACGGAGCACCTCCTTGATACGGGTAATTTCATTGTCTGCCGCTTCCATTGTCCAGTTACCTCATTGCTGGTTCGGTATACTGTTGAAGATTTTTTTACCCCAAACAGTTCCGCTCACCGCATCGCTTCGATCTTTGATCGATTGATTTATAAAAGGCTATGATAATAATAGTTATTGTGCTTAGTGTTTGTGCACTAGTGCACAGCATTGGCATTGTTCATATACCATGCATGCCAGTCAGCAATACTGAGAGAAACGAACGTGCGCTCACGCGGTTGTGTGCATACGTTTGCGATCCAAAAAGTACCAGCAACCAAATCGGGACGAAAAGGGTAAAACACACACACCTCCCCATCAGTCCCATTTTTTAATTGTCATTTCTTCCCCAGGGTTTTTCTGGGCTTGTAGAACCATGAAAGGAACAAGACCTTCCTTTTTTTTAGTCTCTAAAAAAATTATTTCCCGTCCTCACCTAATGATTCCCGGCTCCGCATCTGGTAGAGCACCATCGGGTCCATCTCGCGGTGCTCCGTCTGACCCGTGCGCATGATCACGTTGGTGATCCCCGAGTTCACGATCATCTTCGAGCAGAGGAAACATGGCCATATCTGGGTAAGCGCTTCGGTCTCAACATCGAATCCCGCAAGGTAGAGCGTGCATCCCCGGGCCAGTTTTCCTGCCTGCAACAGGGCATTCATCTCGGCGTGTACGCTCCGGCACCGCTCATAGTTGGAGCCGGAAGGAATGTTGTGGTCTTTTCGCCAGCAGCGGTTGAGCTCCGTGCAGTCCATCTGCTTGCGGGGGGCTCCCGTATAGCCGGTCGAGACGATCGTATTGTATTCATCGACAATGATCGCGCCAAAATTCCGGCGAAGGCAGGTTCCCTGGTGGGCGCACCGGAGGGCAAGGTCGAGAAAATACTCGTGACGGTTGGTTCGCATCTACAAATGTTTTGGGAGGCGGGATAATAAAATGCAGGGTTTTTCGTAAAATGAATTCCGGAGGTAAGACACCTTCCCCCACCATTCTTTTTATTGTCATGAAGGAGCAATCACTTTTCGTATGCTGCCAACCGGTCGCACTTTTATGGAACAGACCCGCTATGAATATCTCTCCGTCTCTGACCAGACGCAGGAACTCCCTGCCCCGCCGCTTGAAAAAGCCACACCGGAAGAGAGTCCGAAAATCCCCCTCCCCAAACCTGATACCATAACCGTGCCACCCATCGATTGCCGGGCTGCCGTTGAGGTGCGGCGCTCAGTCCGTCACTATGCCCGCGATCCGCTCACGCTCAAAGAACTGGCATTCCTGTGCTGGAGCACACAGGGAATAGTTGACGTAAAAACGCCCTACTATACGCTGCGGAACGTTCCTTCTGCCGGAGGGCGTCATGCAGGTGAGACATACCTTTTGATTAACCGGGTCGAGGGAATAGACCCCGGGTTATACCGGTATCTCGCGTTCTCCCACAGCCTCATACGTATTGACGCGGGCAGCGGGATTGTCGACAGGATTATGTCTGCCTGTCTCGGGCAGGCATTCGTGCGTTCATCGGCAGTCACGTTCATCTGGTCTGCAGTGATTTACCGGATGGCGTGGCGGTACAGCGAGCGGGCGTACCGGCTTGTGCACCTTGATGCCGGTCATGTCTGCCAGAACCTGTACCTCGCCGGTGAGCAGATAGGCTGTGACACCTGTGCCATCGGGGCGTTTGACGACCAGCAGATGGCAGACGTACTCGGTATTGATGGGGAGGAGGAGTTTGTTGTATACTGTGCAACGGTTGGGAAGAAAACAAAAATGAGTGTATAAATGTTCCCGGTACTGTGTTGAGATTCTTTAAATCCGGCTAATTCATCAGAATACCGGGGGATTCTGCCGGTTTTTCTGTCCTCCCTTTCTTGACAGGGACCAAAAACCCATATCTGATTCAGGCAAAATTTTATCCATCGGACCCTGTTGACATGCATCGAAATTAAACGGCAAGAATTATTGTCATGAATGTAAAATATTGAACGGGTTACAAAAACACCAATAAACGATGGTGAACCGGGTTGGGAGATCATGGATTTTTTTAAGCGATTTACGAAGCACCAGTACTTGACCAGTGCAGTATTGCTGTTTTTCATGGTAATCACCTTTGCCCTGAGAGCCATTCCAGCACTATTCATCCACGATGCAGGTTTTCTCTATCTCCACGATACAGACAGTTACTACACCTTACGACAGATCGAAGTGATGGTGAATCATTTTCCCCAGTACAACTGGTTTGATCCCATGACCGCATTTCCGGTAGGCAAAAACCTGGACTGGGGTCCGCTTTTTCCTTTCGTTGCAGCGATCCTCTGCCTCGTTACCGGCACAACTACCCGGGATGGGATCTTTTTCATGTCCGGCTGGGTTGCACCGCTCATGGCAATGATGATGGTTCCCGTAATGTACTATCTGGGGAAACGATTGTGGAGTGAGGGGGCCGGCCTCGCAGCTGCAGGCATGATCACAATAATTTCCCTGTATTATTTTTCAATTTCATCGTATGGCTGGACAGATCACCATGTGGCTGAAGTAGTATTCAGCACGGTCTTTTTCCTCATCTATTGTTCAACACTCGATTATATCAAAAAAAATCCCGTGGAGATTAAAAAGGGTGCCACATTTTATTTCCCGGTGCTCTTTTCAATTGGAGCGGGTATTTTCCTCTTCATATCGCTTCTGTCATCGACGACCGTCATCCTGGCGTTACTGGTAATGGCAATATACACCAGCGTGCAGTACATCCTGGATTATTACCAGGGGAATAACTCAGACCATCTGCTCATCGTCAATGGGGTCTTATTATCGTTCACGTCGGTTCTGCTCCTGCTCTTTGGCATCAGGCAACCCGGAACCTCCATCACGCAGTACACAATCGGAGTTGTGATTGTGCCTTGTGCACTTATCGGTGAGACAATAGTGCTTGCCGTTATGAACCGGAGTTGTGCCGGCAGAAAATGGTTATATACATGCTGTCTTGCATCACTTGCCATTGTGGGTTTTATTCTCACGCAAATAATTCCTCTGCTCCAGGGGGTCAGTTCCGAGGCGCTTGGGCTGGTATTCGGTTCTTCTGCGTATACTGTTGGGGTTATCGAGACATTACCGTGGACCCTGCCGGATGCATGGGAAAATTTTAATTTTTCCCTGATCCTGATGCTTGGAGGATTGCTGTTCCTGGGGTATGCACTGATAAAAAAGCGGGATAGTAACGCCGTTTTTCTTGTTGTATGGTTCGCAGTCATGTTGCTGGTAACCATCCGGTACCAGCGGTTCCAGTATTTTTTTACCGTCAATATCGCCTTGCTTGCCGCGATCTGTATCGCAGATGCACTCACCATGAGAAAGGAGAAGATCCATCAATATCTTGCGTTGGCTAAGAACCGGCTTGTCCCGTCTCGGGAAATGCCAAAGGATATACCAGGGGAAAGATCTTCCCCATCCATACCAAAACAGAATACGAAAAGGGAGAAAAAACCTCCTGTTGGCAATCCGGCAGTTCCGGTTGATTCCATAAAGGATATTTTTGTCATTATCGTTCTGTTCACCGTGGCTGCATTTGTTGTCGCTTCCTTATCACAGGATATCAATTATGGCCTGAAAACACCGGAACATTTACTGTCACCTGACTGGACTGAGTCGCTGAAATGGCTGGGAGCAAACAGCCCGGATACCGGCATTGATTACTATCAAGCGTATGATGCCAACGGGTTTTCGTACCCTTCAAACTCCTATGGCATCATGGCAGTCTGGGATGCCGGGCACTGGATCACGGTCTTTTCTCACCGCATTCCTATCACCAACCCTTTCCAAGACAATCTTGGACGGGGAAACGGGACCGCCACTTATTTCCTGAGTGCAAATGAGTCAACAGCCAACACGATACTCCAGAATTTTGGGGGTAAATATGTCATCACGGATTCAAATATGGCCGTGGATACCTTCACCAATCTCGTTCCCTGGCAGAGCGGCTCTGTCGATATCTCCCGATACATAAAATGGTTCATGATCCCGGATACCAGCGATCCCTCCCACCTGCTCAAGGTTCACCGGTTTGTAAACGGGTATTTCCAGACCATGGTCGTCCGCCTTCATATCTATGACGGGTCCATGACCGGTCCGGGCACTGTGCAGTACACGGAATATGCGATACGCAAGGTACCTGCTGCCGGAGAGACCGCGACAGAGGTAAACGGGTATGCACGGGTCATCACCAGGGAGCTTCCTGTAAATGGTTCATTCATCACCAATGACACCCCGATCATCCGTGAAGGTGCGGACCTGCAGCCCCAGGGATATGCAGATCTGTTTTCCGATAAGCCGTATGAACCGGTCGAGACCATCCCGGCATTACAGCATTACCGGCTTATCCACGAGTCTATGAATAACGCAACGGCTGTTGTGTTTCCGGAATCTTCTCCCTCTACCCTTCCGGCTATCAGATATGTGAAAATATTTGAGTACGTCAACGGGGCCCATATTGCCGGTAACGGGATAATCGAGGTACCGGTCGTAACCAATACGGGACGGACATTCGTATACCGGCAGGAAAGCATAAACGGTGAGTTTATTGTTCCCTATTCAACAGCAGGAAATAGTTACGACGTCAATGCAACCGGCCTGTATCATATTGCCGGGACATCCCGGTTTATTACCGTCACCGAAGATGATGTAATCGCGGGAAAACACGCTTCATGAACATGCGATATCCAATCAGGGTCACCTTTTTTTAACCTGCATCGTCTAATCGCAGGAATCAATCGCAAATCGATAGTAGGTCTCCAGTTCTGAAGTTATCCTGTCCCAGTCAAAACTCTCAGCGGATGCGATACAGGCTGGCTTCATTTCCCTGTACTGTGCCATCACCTCGGAGATAGTATCAGCAAGATCTTCAGCACTGAGTGTGCACAGGCGGCCATTCTGTCCGGTGATAAGATCCCGTATCGCATTCGCCGTATGATCGATGGTTATAACCGGTATACCACAGGCCAATGCCTCAAGGGCCGTAATGCCAAATCCTTCCCGGGTTGATGGCAGTACATATATTTTTGAGGACTTCATCCGGGCGATGATCTCATCGTGATTGTCACAAAACCCCATCATACGCACATGGGATTCAAGCGAGAGTTCACCAATGAGGGATACCAGTGTTTCACGCTCCGGACCTTCACCTATGATCTGCACTTGACATTTTTTGTTTTTGGAGGATTGGATGCCCATCGCACGGATAAGCAGGTCCACATTTTTTTCCCGGATTAACCGGCCGACACAGATAATATCGGAAGTTACTGCGTGGGGAAGAATGGTATCGATTCGCTTCAGATCAACACCATTCGGGAGGATCTGAACATTTTTTTTGCCATTGAGGTCAACGAGTTTTTTTGCAGTGGTAGCTGAAACGGCAATCATAAAGGGAGTCAGGCGGGTCACCCACCATTCAATAAATTTCCCGAAGAAACCTGCAATGCCAAGATACGTGTACCAGTAATCCCCCCATACTTCATGCCAGGTGATAACAAGAGGTGTTTTTTTAAAGACCAGACTGCATTTTGCCGCTATGCAGGAAAAATAGGGAAACTGCTGGCAGTCGATAATATCAAAATTTTCTTTGCGCAGCCGGAAAAAAAGGGCAAAACCAAATGTGATTGCCTCACGGACGGTTCTTCTCCCCCGGGAGTAGAGAGTTTGTGCCGGGCAGACCCCGTGAAGAGTGACACCATTACGGATGAGGATGTCGCTCCCTTCCCAGAACTTCATACCGAACAAATGGACATCGTGCCCACGATCTGATAGCCGCACCGCGAGTTCCCATACGCGTTTTTCCACCCCCCCTTTCACGTAAGGGTATATGACATCGTAAACAAAAGCAATCTTCATAGTGGAGACCTTAGAATGGTTACCATTCTCATGTGCCCGGGTTTTTTTAAGGGATTTTCACTTATAGGGTTACAGTCTATCTCTGGGAGAGGGAATACAACAGATCGTTTCAGTAAAAAGCTCATAAATTTCGCTCAAGTACAGCGTCCGGATACACTATTTTCCTGATTGTTGTTCTCATTTAAGAGCATCATACTCTGGAATACGGCAAAAAGGACGAACTGAAGGCCACTCACGATGAGAACCAGGGCCAGAACGGCGGTTGAAATCTCGGAAAGAAAACCAAAACTCACCGAAACCCACTGGATGAGGATATTAATACCCAGGAGGATGCCGATAAAGAGAGAACCAGCTCCCAACACAAGAAATTTTTCAAGATTGCCATAATTCATGATCAATTCAATGATGCCGGCTTTTGTCTCATATCCATGGATCACCGAATATGTCTTCATCAGAAATCCCGTGGCGACAACCTGCAGACCTCCCATGATCAGGATCGCGCCCAGAATAAAGGTGTGGAGGTGTGAAGATTCAACATTGCCCTGGAGATAAAAAAATGACATCAGCAGAACACCAATGAGGGAAAATGCCAGTCCTGGAATTGCTACAAAGGGGAGGGGTTTCATGAGCAGGACAAACCGTACGTGGCGCCAGCCATCAGCAAAACTGTGGAGTTTTGAGGGAGTCAGGCGAGGGTAATAATTGATGGGTACTTCCACAATTTTCAGCCGTTCCTTTGATGCCATGACAAGCATTTCAGAAGCAAACTCCATGCCACCGGTGTTGAGGTTGAGCCGATCAAGTGCTTTACGGGTGATCGCACGGAACCCGCTGTGGGTGTCGGAGTAATGGGTATGGAAGATTACATTGATCATCCAGGTGAGGACCGGGTTACCGATGTACCGGTGGAGAGGGGTCATCGCCCCTGCATGGATTGTTCCTTTGAATCGCGAGCCAATGACCAGATCGGCTCCTTTTTTGAGAGGTGCCAGTAACGCGGGGATCTCCAGGAAATCGTACGTGTTATCTGAATCTCCAATGACAAGACATTGCCCCTGTGCTTGTTCAAAGGCTGCAAGGTACGCATTTCCATAGCCTCTTTTTTTCGGGTGGATTACTATTGCACCCAGTGATCGGGCTATTTCAGCGGTTCGATCCGTGGATGCATCTGCAACAATGATCTCGCCCTGAATTCGATTTTCCAAAAAAACCTTCTGGATTTTGGTGAGACAATCCCCGATGGAATGCTCTTCATCGAGGGCTGGTAAAATTACCGACACATCACAGGATTCCCATTCCGTCATGGCAAGATAGTTCGCATATTCCTTTTTTAATGGGTGTTCGCCGGTATAATCCCAGGGTTTGGATTCGCCGCAAAAATGAATGATACCGGGATTGTTGATAGCTTCAATGAATCCGGGGTCTGTATTTTTCTGTACCATTTCATACAGGAATGGTTGTTGATTCCACCTGATCGGTAAGGGAAGCCATTTATCGAAAAGAAATGCATTCAGACCATCCTGATCGGCTAACACTATTTTATCGGGATTATGGGTAATGAAATCCACAATTTTATGATGAATCTGATCCTTGCGCCACAAGAGCAGATTAATTACCATCACGCCAGAATTAAAATATTTTTTTTCAGCGGGAATTTTTAACCGGTTTTTCGTGTCATGAAAAATAGTACAGTTTTCAACACCTGTATCTTCGACAGCCGCAAGATAATAGGATGAAATATCGATGTTCCACAGTTTTGAAATATCTTCTTTTATTACTAAATCACAATCCAGGTACAATACTTTGTCTATTGATGCATCCACTAAATCCGGGATTGCTAACCGGTAATAGGTAGTATTATTCAGGTACTCGACTGTTGCAAAACCCTCAAATTCATCTTTATTTGGGGTTAAAAAACGAATAGTGGCCCGGTATTTTTCCGCAATACGAAGTATTTTTTCTTTGTTTAACGGGGAAATACCACCATCAATAATATAAACCTCTACCTGATGGCAGGATGAACAATTTTCAAATAATGAGGTGAGCATTACCCCTAACGGGGGTGCATACTTATCATCAGAAGTGGTAACAATTTTCACGAAATCTGTCCCCGTTTTATGCAGCATTTTTCGGAATTGATTTATAAATACTATTGAGAGGATTTCCATTTATTTTTTCTCTATTGCACATTCTGATTGTGGAGAGCCAATCCCCCGTCAAGACCAATTGTTGTTCAGACCCTATTTTGGAGAGAAACCCGGAACGTAACGGTCATAGAGATCTTAATTAAAAAACAAGAGGCAATAATGGTCAGGGATTATTATTTCACCGAGAAAAATTTTAGTTACCGGAAGCAGTGGAACAATCGGTACGCGGTTATGTGAAATATTACTAAAAAGGGGTTATTCTGTTATCGGGACTGATATCAGGGCAAATTACTGGAACCAGAAGATCAATGATCTGACCATTATTGCAGATCTCTGCAAATCCGAAGACCTTGAGCACCTTCCAGCCGATATCGATATGGTTATCCATCTGGCTGCAAACGCCAGGGTCTATAATCTGGTAATCAACCCCGGCTTAGCCAGAGACAATTTTGAAATGCTCTTCAATATCCTGGAGTTTTGCAAAAAGCACTCGATACAGAATTTCCTTTTTTCTTCAAGTCGTGAAGTGTATGGTAATTCTGCCGTTGCGGTCCATACAGAAACCGAAGCGGATGTCAGAGCTTGTGAGAGCCCTTATACCGCTTCCAAGATCGGCGGAGAGGCACTTGTTCATGCATATCACCGGTGCTATGGAATTAATTTCGTCATCACCCGGTTCTCCAATGTATACGGGATGTATGATACCAGTGACCGGGTGATTCCGCTTTTTATCCGGATGACGCAGAATAATCAGGATCTCGTTGTGTACGGGGAGGATAAATGTCTTGACTTTACCTATATTGACGATACCGTAGCCGGCGTAATAAAATGCATAGAGAAATTTCCCGACATACAAAATAATATCTTCAACATCGCATGCGGCAGGAGTGTATCTCTTATTGAAGTTGCACATCTGATCAGAGATTCAATGAACGGAAAAAACGGTGTGATCATCCACGACAATCGAACCGGCGAAGTAGTGAGGTCAGCAATCGATATCACAAAAGCTAAAAAGAATCTGGAATATGAACCCCAGGTCCCCATAGAAGAAGGGGTTGCACGCTCCATCAGCTGGTATGCTGAATATTACTCCCGTGTTTCCAGGGTTAGACGCATGAGTCTGGCACCGATTGAAAAGAACCCTGAACAAATACGTCAATGGAGAAAATAGTACTTAAAAAAATGTTGCTCCGAAATTTGCCCGAGGGTAAAAATCCATTTTAGAGATTTTTATCGACAAGGCTGAAAGGTTTTTTTGAGGCATACAGGTACACGCATCCAAGGAAGCTCAAAACAGATATCAGATATCCGATGATCGTGATATCCCAATAAATTTTTACAGGATTGTAACGGGGCGTAAGATTTTCCCGGACTTTGAGCAATACCGTTGAACCGTATTGATCCGTGAAAAATTTCTCAACTTCGAAATATTCAGGATTATTGAACGCATCAATTCCCGTTTTGTTAAGATCCGGATTCCACATCAGGTACACCGGTTCATGATAAGGAATAAAAATATAATTTACCCCATATTTTCTGATAAGTTTCATCTTCTCGTTTACGTCTGCAGAATTTATGATGCGGTCGCTATCACCATCTCCAAGATAACGATGTTTGAGCATCTGCGAGGACTCTCCTCCCAGGACGTTGACACCCGAGATCGCAGAAACCCAGAAACTCTGCACGCTCGAAGGGGCCACGACAAGAGTGCCGGGGGGAAGACCCTGCATATAATCCAGGGCTGCAATATCGGATGGATATCCCCATTTCCCATATATTGTATCTATATGCACAGCCCCGTAGAGGGGGAAAATAAGGAGGAGTAACAGGAAATATCCCAGAAATGGAAATTTAATTCCTTTAAGAGTGTTCAGTTTATCGATAAGCAGGGCAAAGAGACTCCCGATAATGATTAACAATGCAATATCCAGAAACTGGGAGTAACGATCTACCCACAATATTGGCCTGATGAGGTAGGATTCCATTAACAGAAATGTTACCATCACCCACACCCCCAGCAATAATTTTTGAAAATCCCATTTCACCTGCTTTATCAATAAAATTGCGATTATCCCCATAATTATTGCAATGATGGTGATAATCGAACTCGAAAGGTAATCCATGAATGTCCATGGCTGATTCGTAAATGCCGAAGCTGGAGAAGTAAGAATTGTTTCTTGTACCTCACTGATGACTTTGAGTGAGCCATAGCGCCATGCTATTGGCAGCCAGAAAAAGGTGAGAAGTGCTCCGGTCATTATCGGGACTAAAAAAAGAGTTTTTAACATTTGTTTGTCCTTGAAGCACCAGATTCCCAGGGAAATACAGACAATCAAAAAATAGACAAATGCTGCGATATAACTTGCAAGCACAATGAGCGACGATAATAGTGCAACAAGGACCAAATCCCGTATGTTTTTGTTTTTGATATAGCGGATAAAGAAAACAAAGGCAAGGGGCATGAGCGTCATTGCCATGATCTGCGGATAGTAATTCATATAGGCTAACAGCTGGATTTTGCTTACCGCAATCACAAAAGCACTGATGAGGGCTGCGGTCTGGTTATTGAATATTTCCAGCGACAGATAATATACCGTCAGACAAAGTGCTGCACCCACTAATATTACGAGCCATTTGGTAATTTCCACGAGTGAAATTCCTAAAAGTACATAGAGAAAAGCTACCGTATAGGGGAAGAGTACCTGGTATTCGTAGTACTCCCCGAGGTTAAAATACGGATTAATCTGAGGCACAAGCGGGAATGACTGGAGAACTGCACGTGCATAGACAATATTCTTCCCCGGATCATAATGATAAGGTATGTTGGCGTCAATCTGGACGCGGATAAAGATGGCAAATAAAAAAATGGCCAGAAGTATGAGATGCTCCTTCTTGATCGACAGGGTCCATCGCTCAGGGTCATTTTCTGATGGAGAGACTTTGGCCTTTTTACTTTTGGTCATCATGTAAGAAAATTATCGTGTATGCAATGTTGTACCGTTATTTTTGAATATATGTGTATGTAAAAGTTATCCGCAGGAAAGAGTGTTTTTAATCGTACATTGTATACCTTCCGACGGAACCGTCATCCCATTTGAGATAAATTACGGTAGTTGTTTATTCTAAAAATAACTTAAGGATCATCAACAACTATGTCAGTCATCGGTGGAAAAAAATTATAATTACCGGGGGAAGTGGTTTTGTCGGGCGGACCCTTCAATCCGGCCTGCGTAAAATAGGGTATGAGATTGATGTCTTTGATCCAATGCAAGGAAAGCTCGTGGATGTGTTGCGCTACAGGTATTTGGGAAAATCCCCATCAAGACTGTCCCGTTATCTAGCACCAAAAATCCGGCATGCCCAGTCAGGAATCGAACGATCGTTACTCAAATCTCACGTTATCCTCCCGACATCAGATGACATTCTTGGCAATTCCAGCAGCCTGATCGAACGTTTTCGGGGCAGTTTTGCGGTTATTCACCTTGCCGCGCTTCCACACCCTAATGTCCCCGGAATGACCGCTGCAGATTTCCAGCGGATCAACTATGAAGGATCGGTAAATGTATTTGAGGCGGCACGGATTGCCGGTGTGGAAAAATTCATCTTTGCTTCATCCGCACAAGTCTATAACATCAACAAACCTCTGCACATCGAACAATTCCCTATCCTTGAAACCAACTACCTGCCGAATGTTTATGAGGGCCAGAGTCACTATGGCTTTTTAAAAGGAGAATTTGAACGTTATCTGGCGCAAAGATGCACAGGTCATGACATTCAGGCGCTCGCGTTGCGCATGGAGTTCCCCGGGGTTCGTTCCGTATATCCCTGGAATTTTTACATCAGCACATCAATCGAGAATACTATCAACGGGTACACACAAGCTCTCGAAACCGATATTAGCACCGGTTTCGACACATTCAATCTTGCTGACCGGAGTATAGACCGAAAAATAATCAATATCCAAGACTATCTGAAAGCACACTGGCCCAATATCCCGAACCATACAACAGGAAATGAGTGTCTGCTCAGTACTGAAAAAGCCCGCTCAATATTGGGTTACAATCCGAAGCCCGATGGCACGTATTTCTCCTTTGATGTGATGTGGTGAAAATACGATGTCCCTCTGTTACCCTACGGTGATCCTTGGTGCCGGGCTCTGTGGATTATCTGCAGCCTATCACCTGGAAGAGATGGGTGAAGCAGATTATATCATTCTCGAACGAAATCCCGAAGTCGGGGGATTGGCCCGGACCGAAACCTATGATGGTTTCTCTTTTGATCATGCGATCCATATTCTGTATTCCCGTGATCCATATGCAATTGACCTGATTTGCAATACGCTCCTGAAGGATAATATCCAGAAGCAGGTACGGCAGAGCTTCTGCCATACCGGGGGCGTTTTTACAGAATATCCTTACCAGACAAATAATTTCGGTCTGCACCCTCATGTGATTGTGGAAAATCTGATGGGATTGATTGATGCAAAAATTGCCGAATCGGGAGGCAGACCTCCGCATCATTTCGAGGAGTGGATATACCGGAAATTCGGCCGGGGTATTGCAGAGCACTTCATGATTCCTTACAATCGGCGTCTGTGGGCCTGGGATCTGAAGGATATGAATTATGATTGGATTGCTGACCGCGTGCCGCTACCGGAGATTGGAGATGTGCTCCAGGGAGCGTTACAACCCCCCGTGACAAAACAGGGTCCAAACCAGGAATTCTGGTACCCGGTAACGGGAGGAATCGAAGCACTCTCCCGGGCATTCCAGAGATTTATACCCCCTGACCGGCTCTGGCTGAACACAAACGTAATTGCTATTGATGGTACCCGTCATGAGGTGCTGCTTGCTGACGGAAGGCGTATACAGTATGGTAGATTAATCTCAACGATTCCTTTACCGGCCCTTGTTCAACTGTCAGGTAAAAAAACCCCGTCGATTATTCAGCAATGCGCTAAAGGATTAAAATTCAACACTGTGCATACGGTAAATATTGGCCTTGATGGAGCGGATTTGGGGAGAATTAGATCTATGCACTGGATCTATTTTCCAGAAGATCGCACAATTTTTCATAGACTAAGCATTCCCGGCAACTTCTCCTCCGGTATGGTTCCTGATGGCTGCAGTTCGCTCCAGCTCGAGATCAGCGAGTCAGTTCACCGTCCCTGCAACCGGGAGACATTAATTGAACAATGCTTATCGGATCTGATCCGGGTTGGAATTCTGGAGGAACAGGACAGAAAGCGTGTGCAGTTTGCACAGGTTGTCACCCTTAATCCTGCATACATCATCTATGATTTAAAGCACCGGGAAAATACCAGGACCATCAACAAATATCTAGATCAGCTCAATATCATCCCGAAAGGCCGGTTTGGAGAATGGGAGTATCTGAATATGGATCAGGCCATTACCGGTGGAAAAAGAGCTGCGGAGGATATCTCGTGACATTACGATCGGCTTTATTATGGATGACCCACGTGTGGAACGAGGAACTCGAAGCAGAGTTTGAGAAATTTCTTCACATGACGTATCCCGGTTCCCCGGAGGTGTGGCTCATTCTTGATTCAAGGACACCTGGTGCAGAGGATATCGCCCGACGATTCGGGCGCTGTCATATAATTGTTGAACATGAAATGTTCCAGCGTCTTCCCTATCAGCGGCTCAAGGGAGAGAAACTCTATGATCATGTCCATTTCCCCATTCTGGACTTCTATCTCTCCCACAAGGATTTTGATTACTATTGGGTTGTCGAATTCGATGTCCGATATACCGGTAAGTGGGATGTATTCCTGCGTTCATTTGAATCGTACGACCACGATCTTATCACAAGCCATATCCGTCACTTCATTGAAGAACCCACCTTCTGGTAGTGGGACTCCCTTCATCATCCTGAAAAGTCAATCGAAAGAGCCAGGTACCTGAGATCGTTCAATGTCATCTATCGTATTTCCTGTCGTGCCCTCGCGCTGATTCACGATGCTCAGCAAAGTGGCTGGAGGGGTTACCCGGAAGTATTGCTTCCGACTCTGCTGGAATGTAGTGATTATACGTTGCTTGACTGTGGGGGGGATGGGGAATTTACACCGCCGGGATTAAGAAACACCTTCTATACGTCAGGTAGCGCAGACGGATTACTCAACCCATTTTGCACAATGCGCTGGCGACCATCGAGAGCCCGGACAGGTATTTTCAGAAACAAAATCTACCACCCGGTAAAGCCCAGAATGCTGATGGAGCCGTTGAACGAGAGGATCTCATTTTTTTCACAGTGGATAGGGAAGTATCTCCGGGATAATGTATTACGGAGAGCCTGAGGAACAATTGCCCTTTTTGTGCCTTTGCTCACCGTATTTTTGCGTTCGGGTTTGGTAATCCGGAAGATACGGTTATGAGTTTTTCGCGTTTACCGCTCAACGGTGCACCACGAAGTGTGGCCATGAACAGTTTTATCCGGGTTTTTTGTTCTGTTATGGGTGCTTTGAAAGAGAAATGACAGACCATTTCAGTCATTGGAAAGAAAACCATATTCTGCGGTTTTGGAGTCTGAGAGAAAATAGTCTGGTCTTCTTCATTCTCAAGGATAACGAGAAAGTCAGCTGAAATAAAACGATCATAACTGCTATTTTTGATGGTTATTGAAGATTTTACCATTTTGCCCCTTTTCAGCATCGATGGAATCGAATCATGCGTAATTTCCAAAACCGGGGAAATCGTATCGGCATCGGGATCTATGGTAAGCAGACGATCCGGATTGTCTGCAAGATATTTATTCACTGTTTTAGACAATTTCCCGGAAAATGTTCCCCGTCCCAGATGATGGCAGAACTGATGGAGGGCATACAATCCAACCAGCAGCACCCTTTTTTTGGGGCAAATGTGTGTTTCACCAAGCAGTGAGAACTGACGAAAAATGCCAAATGCCATCCTCAGGATGAAGATTACCTGAAACTGAAACAAATTTCTCAATGCGATATAATTGTAAATTTGTTCCGGGTACTGCATGTACTGAAGATATTCCTTCAACCGGTTTTCAATCATGAGTTTCTCGCCGTTGCCACAATAATAGAATGTTTTTGCAAATTCCCTCAGACTTTTGCGGTAGTCATGATACACAATTCCCTGTTCTTCAAAACCGAACCGGTATCCCTTGAGCCATAGTTTCATACTAATAGCGGTATCTTCTGCACCGGGAACTATGAAATAATCATCAAACTGCCCGACATCAACAACCCGCTGTTTCCAGAACATGCAGTTTGCAGTGATAACGGCATTAATGTGGTGAGGGGATTCAAGACAGTGATACACGGTATTATATGCAGAGAATATATCATCCCCCATAGGGAGAACCCGTCCACCAACACCTGCATATGCCGTACAACTGATGAGCCGCTGGTAAAGATGCTCAACCCACCCAGGATCAACCACGCAGTCATCATCGGTAAACGCAATGATATTCCCTGTCGATAAGGATATGCCGATATTTCTTGAGTGGACTAACGGGGAACGTGCAGCGAGAATATGAAATTTCACATCAGCAAAATCAATGGTCTTTTTCCAGTTTTCAACAATTGTTGCTGTTCCATCATCGGAACAGTTATCCACAATAACAAATTCAAGGGGGCAAGAGCAGGATAATTTACTGAATGAGTCGAGCAGTCGTTTTAACTGATCTTTCCGTTTATAGGTTGAGATAATGATCGATATCCGGTCCATGTGAGCACAGCGATCGTATGACAATACAATCTGACTGGAAATTTAATAACATTACTAAGAGTTTATCCCGGGAATTAATCTGATCAAACGGGTTGATTGGCTGTTTCTGATAAAGGGACGGTTATTGGGGCTCTGCAGAAAATCTACATTTTCCGAAGTAAAAAACTGACAATAAATGCTAAGGTACGGTGCGTCCTACCCGGGTTATGCAAATAACGAGCAGGAGGCCCGAAATGTCAGAAAACCGGTAAATCAGAGTTGTTGACTTATCGTCCGGCTCTATCACAGATCCATAATTCCCCTTTTTTCTCATCCAGATTCTCCAAAAAGACCTGAACTCAGCTCCAGTTACTCATTCTCCATTTCCTTAAAAGAGAACTTGTCCAAAGATTACCAGGACACCTTAGAACTACCTAAAAAAACATGGACT
Source organism: Methanomicrobiales archaeon (assembly GCA_025350045.1). Classification (GTDB taxonomy): domain Archaea; phylum Halobacteriota; class Methanomicrobia; order Methanomicrobiales; family Methanospirillaceae; genus Methanoregula. The sequence goes on from JANXYM010000005.1 coordinate 50,039, forward strand.
CTCTTAAAATGGAGATTCACCTCTAAGAAGTCCCCCTTTTATCACGACAATCCAGAAGTTTTGTCAACACATCCAATCATCATCGTTCAGCCGCATACTCAACCGGCTTATGAAAAAGTTTTTCGACAGGGGAGATATGGCACCCTGCACAGCAATCGATTTTTCAGAATAACAGATGAACAAAGGAGATAAACTCATAATCAGGATGGATTTTTTTTTAAACAGAGAGGATTTTGGGAGTATCTGCGTTTTTTTGAGTCCGGAAAAAGAGATACATCGGCATGGAAAAGAACGGAATGGGGCAGATGTGATATCGCGTTAAATTTAATCTTCTGTCCGATAACCATTCCAAACCAGGAATTATTTTCCCCTACCGTCTGTTGCCGCATAAGATATCTCATGGGATTGTGGGGGGTGAAAACCCTGAATACGAAACATGCATCAGAATCAGGTGATATGCCTCTATTGTGGGGCAGGGTTACCCGGAAATTGCCGAACAATGTACAGGTTCCCAGAGCATTGTTTTCCGATCCCGCCGTTTTTTACTCCTGTCGCCGGTCCCGGTTTCTATAAGAATACCTGCCGAACCCGATCGCTGGTTACCATTTCGCAGGGAAAAGGGAGCTCCGGAATTTCAAGGTAAAAAAACCGGTTTGGACGAAACGATAATTTTTTTCTCTCTTTTTGTACTGAGAGGAACTCCTGATGGAGATGAGAGGAAAAACTGAACTATGTGATCCGTATCCTGCTTTGGCAAGACAAAACGAAAGTGATACACTGATTCAGAGTTCGGGGAAAAAAGGTGATCCCGTTGAATTTTGGACTGGAAAAAGGGGTGGGTTGAACCGGCATACATCAGGGATATGAGATAACTGGTCGATATCCACTGATGCTCACTCAAGTTTTTTATGGTAACAGTTGCTTTTACCCACTGGCCCGGTTTAAGGAATCCGGGAACGGTATCATCGGTTATTTCCAGCAAGGGCTGACGGGTCTTTTCGTCGGAATCCAGAATCAACAGGCTGCCGGGGTTCTCAACGAGATACCGGTTGACTGATTTCACCACGATTCCGGAAAAAGTACCTCTTCCCAGTTGACAACAGAAATTCTGGATAGCAAAGAGGCCGAAGATCTGAATTTTTTTTGTATGGGAAATCGGCTGTTGCCCGATGAAAGGGATCTGTTTGAGGATGTGAACGATCATATGACCCATAAACAGGCACTGAAACCGGAGATTATGGGAAAATGCAACAAAATTGTCGATTTTTTCCGGGTATTCCATGTACTGCAGGTAATCACTCAGCCGGTTTTCGATCATAATTTTTTCACCATTACCGTAATTCAGAAAAGTCCTGATGAACGCATTCAGCGTTTTACGATAATCGTGATACACTACTGCTTCCGGCTGGAAGCCGAACCGGTATCCCCTGATCCACAATTTCATGCAAAGGGCTGTTTCTTCTCCACCGGGATGATAGAAATATTCGTCGAACATCCCCACATTCAGGACAGGTTGTTTCCATATAATTAAATTCGCGCCAACGAGCGTTTTCAGGTGTTGTGGAGGTTCAAGAATACGGAAAATGGTGTTATACAGCGAATAGATATCATTATCCAAGGGAAGAACCCGACCCCCGGCACCTGCTTTACCGGGATTCTGGATAAGCCACTGGTAGAGCTTTTCAACCCAATCTGGATCAACCCTGCAGTCAGAGTCCGTAAACACGAGGATATTTCCTGTCGAGAGCGAAATGCCGGCATTCCGTGCCACAGCCGGCCCGGACCGGACTGGAAGGCGATGATATTTCACGTCGGCAGACCCAAGGTTGATCTTCCAGGCTTCTGCCACTGATTCCGAACCATCATCCGAGCAATCATCGATAATAATAAACTCAAGGGGGCAGCTGCATGCCAGTTTACCAAATGATTCCAGTAACCGGTTCAACATCTCTTTACGGTTGTATGTCGCAACAATGACAGAGATCCGGTCCATAAACACACAACCATTGTATGATAATGTAATCGGGTTGGAAATTTTAATAACATTGCGAAGTTTTCATCCCGGGGATTTGCAAAAGCTATCCGGAATTCCCAGCTGATCTCACATAAAAAAGGGGTAATGGGTTTAATCCGGTCTTGTAATATAACAAAGAAATCGATTTCTACAGAGACCAGTACTTCCCTAAATTTTCCTCCGTAAATCTTGGATAGTCAACAACCTTCCCAACCTCCGGTCACTTAAG
>JANXYM010000031.1 GCA_025350045.1 Methanomicrobiales archaeon
AAAAAATCGTAGATATTATTTGTAGGAATTGTACCAGTGCTCGTACTCCTTGTGACTGGTAAAACAGTGTAATATATAGGTTCGATCTTCACTGATATCGTAGATTATTCGCGCTTGTTTTGTTACGTTTTCTACATGACAGGGAATGCCATGTTTCATGTGTTTACGGGGAGGTCGGGAATGTATCTTCTCAAGATGCATGAGAAATACTACTTTCATGTCGTGAGGCAGATTTGCCAGCTCTTTTTTGGCACAATCTGAAAATACCAGTTCCATAAGGGTAAAAAGATCAGCTTTTAAGGATTTTCTTTATCTCATCAAAGGAATGAGAGGGAGACTTTTTCGCCAGTATCTCATTCATTTCTCCCGTCACTGCTCTATGAACAAGCATGAGTTCCTGATCCTCAAGCATTCGCTCATACGCAAGAATAGCCTGTCGTATCACTTCGGTCTGGTTTCCGGCATACCCTTTTTCGATGATCCTTTTTATCACTGCCTCATAAGGCGATCCAATGCTGATGTTCATGATTCACAACGCTATGTACATTGAATGATTATTTGATTATATAAACAATGCTCATAGGGCAGATACACGGGCCCCGTTGACACAAGGTGAATACTACGTTAATTCATTTCTCACGTATTAAATCATACTCCGGAATGATTCCTCCCCTGTCCCAAAACCACCCCGCCATCCGCGTCAGCCATCCCGGCAGGCGATACACTATTGGCGGACCGCTGGAGAAGTACCTCACCATTTCGTGAGGGTTACATTGGTGAAGAAGCCGTTCAAACGGGTATCACCGTCTGCCGATGAGGGTTTCCGGGTGTATATGATCCGTTCGATGGGGAGCAAAGGCGAGGTTGTCGGCATCACCGGCAGGAACGGTGCAGGGAAGTCAACGCTGCTTTAAGATCTTATCAAGGATTACCTTTCCCACGGAGGGGACCGTGGAACTGCACGGGCGGTTAATCATATTCTCCACATAATTAATAGCATACAAGGTACAATGTCTCTTTACTATAACCGGTAGATCCGGAATTTTCAGCCGGGGGTTTGTTAAGAATGACTAAAACCGTAAAAGTAATGTTTGATGGATTGGTATTCCGCCCTTCCGGCCCGGTCAATCTTGAAGCGGGTAAAAAATATACCATCACCGTGAAACCTTTATCGGAAGAGGCAGATGCGGAACAGGATCCTGCATTTGATATAGCATCACTCGCCGTATCAACAAATATTCCGGATCTTTCCTCTGAGCACGATCATTACCTGCATGGCCTCCCAAAGCGGGGAGCTCATGAAAGGTAATGTATGTTTTGTCGATACGGTCTGCTGGATTGCACTATTGAACAGGCAGGACCGGTTTCACGATATCGCAGATAAACATTATAAAAATATGATGCGATCCGGTACCTTTTTTGTTACCACCACTTCTGTTCTCGATGAAACCGCTAACGCATTGTGTGATCCTCATTTCAAACCTTCAGTTATTACCTTTCACCGCAACCTTGAGACCTCTTCACGGGTTGAGATTATATTTATTGATCCTCTGTTGTGGTCGAAAGGATGGGATCTCTTTGAAGAACGGAAGGATAAATCATGGAGTCTTACGGATTGTATCTCCATTTCCATCATGCAGGAACGGGAGATTAACAATGTACTTACCAGTGACCGGCATTTCGTCCAGGCCGGTTTTCATGCATTACTAAAATGACAAGTGAATCGTCCGGATTATCTGACACCGGGATATCCTTACTGGTTGCTCAGGAAAAAGATCCCTTCAGAACCGGATGGCGGTTGGTTTTGGTATGCTTTGTATTTCTTAAGTAGCCCGGACAATGATATTTTAATTCAACAGTCACGTATTCAATTATAGTAAAACAAATCCCGGAACGAATATTTCCATGTCCCAAAACCACCCCGCCATCCGCGTCAGCCATCTCGGCAAGCGATATACCATCGGCGGACCGCAGGAGAAGTACCTCACCCTCCGCGATGCGATTGTCAATTCGGCAAAGAGGCCCTTTAAGCGGGGTTCACCGTCTGCCGATGAGGGGTTCTGGGCGCTTAAGGATGTGTCGTTTGATGTGGAGCCCGGCGAGGTTGTCGGCATCATCGGCAGGAACGGGGCAGGGAAGTCAACGCTGCTGAAGATCTTATCAAGGATTACCTTTCCCACGGAGGGGACCGTGGAACTGCTTGGCAGTTTGGGGAGGTAGTAATTCCTCCCTTGGTATTGATCGAAATTATCCTGAATAGTGATACGTTACCGGGTTCTTCTGAGGTTAAGAAAGCCTGTGATGCCGGATGGATTTCAATTGCGAAACCGGATAATACTGCGGTTGTGGACCTGTTGGGTTTGGGATTTATCTTTGAACCTGCAGTGAAGTACCTATCTCCCTCATCGTGAATTATTCACCTGAAGTAATTTAACAGAAATCCTTGAGATATATCAGGGAAACTGTAACTAAAAAACCGTTAAGCTCCGATGATTATTTTTTATATTTTATGTCTGACAGGATTCGACACCATGCAAAAATTTTTCCGACAGGTAGAATTATATTATCCTCAGGGGAATGACTATTAATAAGAGCCAGATATGAGTGCAACAGTAACCATAAATAAAGTATTGGAAGAGATCGATCAGCTCGATATTGAAGACCGGAACTATATTTATAAAATCTTATCCTGCAGACTTATTGACGCGGAACGTTCCCTGATAGCAAAAAGAGCACGAGAAGCGGAAGAAAATTACTCGCAGGGTCAGGTGCGATCCGGTTCGGTAAACGATCTGATGAGCGAACTGAATGATTGATCTGGTATGGGATGATAAATTTCGGCGGATTTTTAAAAAATGGAGTATACAACACCCCGATCTTGTCCCTTTATTCAGGCAAAGAATAGAACTTTTTGTTTCAGATTCATTTCATCCATCTCTCCGTGTGCATTCATTGAGTGGTGCTCTGCAGGGATTGTGGGCGATGAGGATACATTATGATCAGCGTCTCATTTTTAAGTTTATGGATGAGTCACCTACGATTGTATTACTCATTGACATCGGAACACATGATAAGGTATATTAATAATACAACGTCGGTTATTCCCTTTGGAGTCCCGTTAATTATTGCCAGGATAGATCGCTGATTATGACCCCATTTTTAATTCCACCAGTACTAATACCATAACAGGAACGTTCCCATGTCCCAAAACCACCCCGCCATCCGCGTCAGCCATCTCGGCAAGCGATACACCATCGGCGGACCGCAGGAGAAGTACCTCACCCTCCGCGATGCGATTGTCAATTCGGCAAAGAGGCCCTTTACGCGGGTATCGCCGTCTGCCGATGAGGGTTTCTGGGCGCTCAAGGATGTGTCGTTTGATGTGGAGCCCGGAGAGGTTGTCGGCATCATCGGCAGGAACGGTGCAGGGAAGTCAACGCTGCTGAAGATCTTATCAAGGATCACCTTTCCCACGGAGGGGACCGTGGAACTGCACGGGCGGGTAGGTTCCCTGCTTGAGGTGGGGACCGGGTTTCATCCGGAGCTGACCGGCCGGGAGAATATTTTTTTATCCGGCTCGATTCTTGGCATGAAGAAGCGGGAGATTGATGCCAAGTTGGATGACATTGTGAAATTCTCCGAGATAGAGAAGTTCCTCGATACCCCGGCAAAACGGTATTCCAGCGGAATGTATGTGCGGCTCGCGTTTGCGGTTGCGGCCTACATGGATACAGAGATCCTGCTGGTGGATGAGGTGCTGGCGGTCGGGGATGCGGCGTTCCAGAAGAAGTGCATGGGGAAGATGGGGGATGTGGCTTCAAAGGAAGGGAGGACGGTGCTGTTTGTGAGCCATAATATGAATGCAGTTGTCGATCTAACACATCGCTGCCTGTGGATTGACAAAGGAATTATCAGAATGCAAGGTCAACCTGCAGAAATTGTTACAAAATATCTTGACGAAGGTTATAAAAAAATAACAACCTGGATTGCAGATAAAAAAAACACAAATCCAATTCAGATTCTTGGTGCATCAATATCAAGTTCAAAGGATTTTTTTGAGGTCACTGCAGATCTTG
>JANXYM010000032.1 GCA_025350045.1 Methanomicrobiales archaeon
AAAGATCTCTGCCCGGGTTGACAAAAACGCCGGATCTTTTTGTATTCTCGTCCCGAGGGTCGGTGGAAATTTTTAAGGTATCTGCATTGATCAAATCTGCAGAGATTATCGTTGTATCCATGCCAGGGATCATATTCACAACCATCATCGCACACCTGGACTTCCGCATTTAATTTATGCGGGTTGCGGCAGACGATCCCGGATTGTTCTTCGGCAGGCTGGAGCGAATCATCAGTTGGTTCTGGAGCAAGCGGGAACAGGTAGTCTATGGATACTTTGAGTTCATCGGGTTCGTCATAGATTGATCGGTGATAACATCGTACCATTTTTCTACCTCCTCATTTTGTTTGCCCGGGTGCTGATCCACCTGAATACAGAGAAGAATGCTGTGTATCCCCATACAGGTATTGCGATATTCGGGTGCGGGATCGGGCGCGGACAGACATGAAATCCTGCCATCGATGACGGGCAAAACACGCGCCCCCGTAAACATTTGAGTAAGCCGGTTTCATTCAATAAAAAATTTATCGCTTATCGCGTGAATGGGATTCTGCTCTCAAAAAAACGAACAAAAAAAAAGTGACAGAAGGTTTCTCTTAATAATCCGTTAAATCCGGTTGCTGGCTTAAAAGCATGATCTCCTGCGTATTTTCCAGCAGACCCGCAAGGTACTTTTCTGCCCAGGATTCTGTTTCATATTCTAAAAATGGACGGTATGAACCCTGTATTGCTGCATTTTCCTTGTCGAACCGCAGCAAGCCTATGGGAGAGCCCCCCAGCCTGACAAGTTTATTTAAGTCATTTAAGGGAACCTTGCCGGAACTGAATACAAATTTTGTTTCTGTCGGAAAACCCACTGCTATTGCAACCAGAAAGGATTTTTTTGCTTCTGTGAGCATTTCTTTGACCAGGTCGGATGTATTTCTCATGGCTGAACCTTCAATGGATCTTGAATTCATCACATAAATAATTCGTTAAACATTGGATTTGATCCTCCCCAATACAAGCATCTGAATCCGGAATCGCCCGATCCTCAGGAAGCCAGACCATTACAGCGTTGAGGGAGATGAAAGGGATGGGGATTAAGGGAAAAAAAGGTTGAGCGTACGAACGGGGAAGATTCGTGACCGGGTAAAAACAAAAACCAGGCGAGCAGAATCCAAATCGTATCATGTATTTTGTCCCTGCAGTCTGGAGATAAGTGTGAACCCAACTCTTCCCAGCAGAGAGAAGCTGTCCCGGAGGAAAACCCCTTTGACAGTCTTTTTTTTTATCCTGGTGTTCTTCCACGATTCCCGGTCATTATCGCGATTTGGGAATGCCATGGCAGCAGAGGTTTGCGGCAATGGTAAAACAGAGGAACCCGGAAAAAACGGACGATTTCTTGTGAGCCAAAATCTGTTATCGGGACCATGGAGTAACACGGCAATCCGGCTCTGTTCCTTAAGAAAAAGTGCTTGTATATTTCAGCCGAATCCTGCCGATGGGACATCGTAAAGAGGAAGGTTATTCCGGATTTGGAAAGGTACGAAATCATGCAGAGGGAGCCTGGGATAAAAAGAGAGAGGAAAAAAACCTTGGACGGGTGAAATAATCCCAGGAGATCCTGAACCGGATTCTTATCCCTCAGTACCCTTTTATTACCATCAGGGTGATATCATCGAACTGAGGCACGTCACCGGTGAACAATTGCACACCATCAAGAATACGGGTCAGGATTTCATGCGCAGATAACCGGGCATTCTGTTTTATGATGGAATAGAGTCTCTCTTCACCGAACATCTCTTCCCGGGCATTGATCGATTCGGTAATGCCATCGGTGTACATGACAATAATATCGTCGGGTCCGATATCAATGGTCCGGGAGAAATATTTCCGGTGTTCGACTGCTCCCAACACTATGCCTGTTGGCATGAGCTCTTCTAAGGATCCATCCCTGCTCCGGAACACCACCGGGGGGTTATGACCTGCATTCACATAAGTCAGTGTCCGGTTCTTCTCAGAAAGGGTTCCGTAAAAGAGGGTGACAAACATCCCGGCCTTCGAATCCTGCGCAATGACATTATTTGCATCGAAGATCGCCCGGGCCGGGTCACGGTGCCAAAGTGCATTCACCCGGACCACGATCCGGGATAATGCCATGAACAGTGCAGCCGGTACCCCTTTTCCCGAGACGTCGGCGATGATAATCCCGAGTGTACCTTTCTCGAGCGGTATGATCTCAAACGGGATCACATCAAAAAAATCCCCGCCCACCTCCTTTGCCATCACGCTTCTAGCTGCAATATCAAACCCGGTGATCTGGGGGATAACTTCGGGAAGGAAACTCTGCTGGATCTCAGCTGCAATCTGGAGCTCGGCTTTCGAACGGGCGAGACGCCCTTCCATCTCCCGGCGTTCAGTAATATCACGGATCGTTTCAATGGCCCCGGTGATATTTCCCTGGGGATCGTAGAGCGGACTTGCCTTGGCCCAGAAATACCGCCCCGATATTCCGAGTTTCGGTATAAATGTGTCCACCACAAGAGTATCTCCTTCCCGCTGCACATGGGTATACCTGCTCTCCACCTCAGCTTCCGGCATGAGAATCAGGTTTGCCAGCAGGGGCTGGCGCTCACCATAAAACGGGAGGGCATACTCATAATCCCCTTTTCCCACCATGGATTGTGCAGATACACCGGTCAGCTCCTCCATAGCCCGGTTCCATGTGATCACCACACCTTCCCGGTTGATAACAAACGTGGCATCCGGTAAAAAACTGATGATCTCTTCAAGACTCTGGCGGGAGCGGGTGATCTCCTGCTCTGCCCGTTTCCGGTCAGATATATCCCGTATCGTTTCGATTGCGCCGGATATATTCCCCTGCGGATCAAAGAGGGGACTGGCTTTTGCCCAGAAATAGACACCCCCGGGACGGAATGCCGGAATGAAGATATCTACCACTAAGGTATCGCCGATCTTCTCTATCGTGTCATACCGCTTCTCGATCTCCGCTTCCGGCATGAAAATGAGATTGGCC
>JANXYM010000057.1 GCA_025350045.1 Methanomicrobiales archaeon
CTGCATTCTGCCGGATTCGGGGATATCTCTCAACGGTTAAGAAAAATGACCGGCCGGTTCTCATATCGCTTGTCGGCGCATTTCAGGGAAATCCATTCACACCTACTTGCGCTCACAGGACCGGCTGAATAGTTACAAAAACTTTTGGAAGTCTGAAAAGATCAATTTGTACGGGATGTAATGTGTCGGAAAAAGAAAACTCACTCCAGATGCAAAATTTCAGGCGAGAATGTTTTCATCAGTTGCTCGAGATGCAGGTATGCTTTCTTATGATCGATATACACCCGGAATGCCGGTGCTTTCCCTGTTTTGATCGTCAGGTAACCTGATAGCAGCACCGGCTTTTTCAGCTCAAGAGCAGTGATCTCTTTTTTTTCTGATTCAAAAACCTTGAATTTTTCGAGTTCCTGAATGGTTTTTGGGCGGGTATCAACCGTTGTTCCGAAGAGTTCATCCATCATGAAGGCGCTGAACTGGACACCCTGGGGCTTTGTTGCATCGAGATCCGGGTTCTGGATAACGAACAACCGCTTATCTGTAGCATAGACCCCGTATCCTCCGGTAGTGGAACCCAGCGCCCCGGCGATGGCGCCACCCACACCCTCACCGGCAACTTTGAGCGTAAGGCTTGAAATTCCACCAATGTACGTCTCCTGATCAGTAGAGCCGGGAGAAATCTGCTGCTCGCCAACTGTGATCGCCTGGATGGCAGCAATAAGTTCCCCCCTTGCATCATGCACTGCTGTTCCTTTACCCCACAAGAACATCGGTTTTCCACGGATTTTTACCAGTTCCATCTCTCCGATAAATGTGTCGCCGACCTTTTTTATTGCCGGGAACTTGCCGGGCTGAACTTTGTCGGCCGGGGTGATGAGATAATCAATCAGCATGGGTCGGGTATGACCGTAGAAAGGTACTGCATATTCGTTATTTCCTTTTCCGAGCATCTCTTTCTCATTGATCCCGGTTAACTGCTCCATAGCAGCGTTCCATGCAATCACAACACCCTGTCTGTCAATGGCAAAGACCGGATTCTCCAGAGTCTTTATTGTTTCTGCAAGGGACCTCCATTCATCCGATGAAATGGGGGATGGTGAAGTTTCGGAGATAACCAGATCTACAGGTACAACATCCCTCTTTTGAACTTCCGGGACAACGGTGTGCTGAACCAGACTGCTAATGTCCCTGCCTGCAGTCTGGTATTCTGCAATCGTACTATCTGCATTGAACACCGCTCGGTAATTCCACTGGAGTCGTGGGGTAGAGCCGTTACTCTTAGTGATTGGATGCTCGACAACTACTCCGGGTTTGACCGGGGAAAGTGCATGCAACTGTGTCTCAATGCCCGTTCTCTCATTCTGTGGAATAACCGATAAAAAATTGCTTCCTATACAGGTATCCCGAGAAATCCCCATAAAATGCCAGTAGGCATCATTCACAAAAGTTATGGTACCATCAGGTCTGAACCGGCAGAGAAGGTCAGGATGATTATCAATAATCGACCGGTACTTCGTGTCATTATCTGGTTGTGCGGATCCTCCCTGACCTTTTCCGACCCCTTTCCTTATGAATTCCACCAGCTGGGGAATATCCTGTACTGCCTCCCCACTTTTCTGGAAATAGTAGTTTGCACCATTATTGAGAGCATCGATGGCAATATGAGCACGGTGTTTGCCGGTAACAATAATAAAAAGGCCAACATACCCGCGGGCACGGACATCCTTGAGAAGAGTAATTCCGTCAATATCAGGAATTGCATAATCGGCAATGATGACATCGAAAAAATATGTGTTCATAAATTCGATCGCATCTGCGCCATTACCGCAGGTCTGGACGGAAAAGCCCTCCTCCCGTTCAAGGATTTGTTTGAAACTATCCAAAAAAAACGGCTCATCATCAACACATAATATCGATACAGCCGGAAAATCTGTCATGGCGAAGGCTACTCCCACGGATGCTACCCGCTCGGTATTGTCTAATGGTGTGAAAATAATATATCTAATTTTCTCTATTTTACTCGTCCATATTCTTGGTAATTCGAGAATAAAAGCGAAAATTGCGGGATATTGAGGATTCAAAGGTGAAATATTTGAGAATTAAAAAATGGTTATACGGGAGATCGCGAACTGATTTCAGATCTGGAATCCATGAATAGATGAAAAAACAAATATTTTAGTGTTTTTTTAAGAATATATTTAAATTTGTCAGAAAACGAAGAAGATGTATATGAAAACCCCCTCCCTCGCGTTTTCTGAAACACCGGTGCGCTGGTGGCAGATCGCACTCATTGGGATTATCGTCTTTTTATCGGGAATAGATGCCTTCTTCTGGACCCCGCTGTTCATCGATACTCTCATAACGCTCTTTGGTATCCTAGCTTTGGCTGTCGGGTTGGTTACGATTGCCTTTTCTTACTCATTCAAAGAGGACATCATCTACAAATTTCCGATCTTTCTTGCCGGAATTACCTCGCTGCTTGTTGCAGCTCTTGCCATTTTGATTCCTGGTCTCATTGCACCAACATTCATTATTATTATGGCTCTTATTGCGATCATCAACAGTATTCTCCTTATTCTTGTCGGCTGTTCCCTCCCCGATGAATGGAAGACGAGGCTCGTTATTGTACTCTTGGGCATGATCACCCTTTTTTTGAGCATCTTAATGGCACTCTTCCCCTCTCTTACTGATATAATGCTGGTAAAGATATGGGGTATTTACGCGTGGGTGATTGGAGCTCTCTGCATTGTAGCGGGAGTATCAATGCGCACCAATGAAACCAGTGTTGAACCTCCCCCATATCTTCAGAACAACTCTTAGAATATACCTTTTTTTAAGATTTGTTGTTTTAGTCTATGTAGAGTGACTGGATTGCAACAATTTCTGTGCTGTTTTTTGCATTTGCATAGAGATCGAGTGGTTCCTGGTTTACTTCGATGAAACGGATTCCCCAGTTGACTTTTGAGAGAATGGCAGTTGCCCGCTCTTTTTCACCCAGAATATATAGTGTAGCAGCGAGAGCCTCGATTGAAGAGAGCTTGCAGGGCTTGCCGAAGTTGACAGGATTTGCCGCCATCAGGAACGGAAGTGCCCTGCGGATGCGCCATGAACGAACTGCACCCGTATCCAGAACAACCCAGGAGCAGTCAAGTGCGGTGATCGATCTCACAAACCTGTCTGCAGGAGAGAGTGCCTGTTCAGCGGTCGGATCGAGCAGGAGGGTGTTTCGCGGGATCTGGGAGATTTTCGAAAATATTTTTAAAAAACCCGCTTTTTCAAGTTTTTTGACCGTGCACTTCCGGGGGTCACAGCTGTTGTCCCGGTAGGCATACAGGGGTATCATTGATCATCCATGCGTGCACACACTGTATCAATGTACGTGCTCTGCAGCCCCTGCATTATCCACCCGGAACTCCGGGCTAATGGGATTACAAAACCCTCGGACATTGCTTTGTTCGAACAGGCGATCACACGCTGCAAATGCTTTGGTATTGAAATGGTACCCCTTCCCTGTCCCGAGACGCTGTACCTTGGCTCGGACAGAAAACCCGGGACATTTCTTGAACGTCTGAATACACCGGCATTTGCGAGCCTTTTATGCAAGCTTGAACTACATGTCCAGGATATCATCGATGAACGGGGCCCTCCTCTCTGCATTCTTGGTGTTAACTCCTCTCCTACTTGTGGAGTAACCAGCACATATTACGGGAGTGAGGGTTCCCAACTGTCAAAACGGATGACGCGGGGGGTGTTTCTTGCAGGGTTTCCCGATATCTGTGCAATAGATGTTGCATCATTTGCCAAATACCGGATATATCTTGCAGCGCCTCTTTTCTCTCATGCCGAGCGTGTCTATAATGATACCTTAGCGAACCTGCTGAGGGAACATCTTTTTGAAGTATATCTTCCACAGCAAACAGGTGATGATACAGATACAAGGATCAAAGAGGAGCAGTCACGGATCTTCTCAAAAAACAAATATGAACTTGATCATGCTGATATTGTTGTTGCGGTTATCGATGGCGCAGATGCGGATTCCGGCACTGCTTGGGAGATGGGGTATGCATATGCACACGATAAACCGGTAATTGCAATTCGTACGGATTTCCGGAGGGCCGGCATGCACGAGCGGGTGAATCTGATGCTTGAAGAATCTTCAAAGGTGGTTTCCAGTACCTTGGAGTTACTGGAATTAGTCAAATCCCTACTTATAGGGAAAAAGGATCTCTGATCCTTCCGGACGCCCGGTCTCATTGTTGTATTACAACTCATGTCTGTAATCGATACGGAGTTCTCCGAATAGTACAGGAATGCAACAATCTATATCCGAATATTTACGAAATAGTAGCTGAGAACGATGGCGAAAAAACGCGAGGATCGGGGAAAAGAAAAAAAATCGGGTGGAGATACCGAATGTAATCTTGATGGGGATTACATCTCTCCGATCCTGTCGTTTCGGGATATTAATTTGGAAAATATCAAATCGACTATTGTCAACAGCCGATATATCCTGACCCTGCTCTCTTTGACTATATTTGGCGGTTTCCTGCGGTTTTTTAATCTGGGTTATAATTCACTGTGGCTTGATGAAGCCACAACCTATGGTGTCTCCCAGGGATCCTTTGCAGAGATCTGGCAGACCTCGGTAACCGGGGAATTTCATCCCCCCCTCTTTTATTGGATAGAGCATTTCATGCTCACCTTCGGGAACAACGAGATTGTGCTCCGAACAGTACCAGCACTTGTTGGCACCCTGGCTATTCCGGTTTTTTATCTGGTTGGAAAAGAATTCCGGGATAAGAATGTCGGTATCATCAGCGCGGCTCTTCTAACGGTTTCATACTTTGGTATCTTTTATTCTCAAGAGGCGAGGGCATATTCTGTAGTGCTATTCGTTTTCTCATTGGCAATTTTATTTTACTTACGAGCAATCCGGACTGACAAAAAAACGGACTGGGTACTCTTTGCCCTGTTCTCAGCTCTTTCAGTCTGGATTCACTATTTTGTCCTCATTGCGCTCGGCGCAATATATCTCCATGCAATTATATCAGTAGCGGGTCGTTTGAAAAGAGATATTCGCGAAGGAAAAAATTTATTTATCGCATTAAGCGTGATGACTGTTTTTATACTCCCCTTGCTTTTCGTAGTTGTAGAGCGGTATTTCACGCTCTCATCATCTGCACCCACCTATGGGGTGCTGGGCCCATTATTGATCCAGGAAACCATCGTCAGGTTTTCAGGAGGGTACTCCTCTCTGGCCTTGCTTATCGCAGTCATATATTTTGTGCTGATGGTGGCAGGACTCGCGTTTCTGTTTTCCGAGAACAGGAACAAGTGCCTCTTCTCTGGAATGTTTCTTATCCTGCCGCTGGTGATCAGCATACTTCTCTCATCGAAAATAACAATGAACCCGCGGTACCTGATATTTTTGCTCCCGGTATTTTTTGCGTCAATCGCCATGAGTTTTCCCCTCATGTTCCGGTTGATCCCGAACAGAAAGATTCTCTATGCGGTCCTTATCCTCATTGTTGCTATTAACGTCCCCCTCCTTGCAGGCTATTATACCTCTTTCACAAAAGAGGACTGGCGGGGATTTGCAGGGGCTTTTCAGTCGACAACACGTGAGGGTGATCTGGTTGTCCTTGTTCCGGGATATATGTCACAGCCGTTCGATTATTATTATTCGAACGCGACCGACAAAACGATTGAATCCGGAGCATATACCGGAAAAGAGCTCGATGCCATCAGCGCAGGGAAAGGTAATAATACCGCTTACTTTATTGTTACCGGGGATATTAGTGCGGCAAATCCAAATGGAGATGCGATTGCGTGGTTAGAAGATCATACCACACTTCTCGGACAGAACACCGGGATTTATCTCTTCGTCGCGAAATAGGGTTTTTTTGGTTAAATGTCATGTACGAACTCACTGTCATAATCCCAACATTTAACGAGGAATCCAATATCGAACGGATTATTTCAGAAGTGGATAAGGTTTTTTTACAGTCTGGTATCAGGGGTGAAATTCTCATTGTTGATGATAATTCTCCGGATACTACGATTGCTATTGTCAACTCACTTAAAAAATCTAAAGCAAACCTGAATCTTCTGGTCCGTTTGGCAGATCATGGGCTTTCACAATCGGTTGCCGATGGTTTTGCCCATGCCTTATCGGAAATTTTTATCATAATCGATGCCGATCTATCTCATCCCCCGGCACTTATCCCGATGATGTATAATGAGATCAAAGCAGGACAAGATATTGTCATTGGAAGCAGGTACATGAAAGGGGGCGGAATCAAGGCATGGCCCTTCAAACGGAGAATCATCTCTCTCGGGGGAACGTTTCTCGGAAGAACACTGTTTCCCAGGATTTCCGATCCTGTCAGTGGTTTTTTTGCGGTAAGAAAGAGCGTTGTGGCAGAGGCCCCACTGAAACCAAGGGGATACAAGATCCTGCTCGAGGTACTGGGAAAAGGAAGCTGGGAGAAATGCAGGGAAATTCCCTTTGAGTTTGTTGATCGGGAGATCGGATCAAGCAAATTAAAGTTTACTACAATTCTTGAATATGTCCGGCAGGTTCTGGATATTGCACGGTTTTCATTTTCCCTCTCTCAAAGTGCTGCCTTGAGAGAATGGAAAAAAGTATTCATGTTTAATTAACGATCCCCCATCTTTTAGCGTGGGGGTCTCTCGATAGGTTTTGTTTTGTATTATGTGACGAACCGGATATTACCGGAAGAGCCGGTGATGATTGACAATTCAAGGTCTGTTCAATCTTTTTTTCTTGCGCATAGGACGATGATAACACCGGCATTTACTCTCTCAAAGGACGTGTCAATGATCTGTCCCCAACGAAGAACCGTTTTGTTATTGAACAGTGCGAATACGGGAGAAAACAAATAGAGCGTCTCGTGAGATCGCTGGTATAAGGGGAAAAAATTCTCAAGCTCGCGAACTGAAAAAAATTTCAGGTGCGTTTCACCGTAGTTACGCCCCCTGCCGAAGGCATCCCAGAAAAATTCATACAATCCCCAGATAGAGCGCTCATTGGGAGTAGTAATAACAATCGAACCCCCCTGTTTGAGCACTCTCTGAGTCTCATCAATCATTTGTTCAGGTTCACTCAGGTGTTCAATAATTTCTGCACAGATAATTCTATTTACAGTCGCTGATTTAAAAGGGAGGTTTTGGGCATCAGCAATAATAAATTCGGATTGAGGAATATTCTTATTTTTTGCATATACCAGTGCATTCCGGTTCACATCGGTACCAATGAGAAGGTATGGTTTTGCGATTTCAAGAGCACGAAGCTGCACACCACTTCCACACCCAATATCAAGAATGACATCCCCATCGGAAGCCTCAAGCATTATTTTGATTGTTTCCGTCCTGCGGCGCTGCCAGAATCTCTGAACGCACCAGTCTGAGTTGTAGGCCTTTTCATCGATATCCCCCTCAATCGCGTTGTAATGTTCGAAAAGGGTCTCTTTTTTTGCATCAAGGGAGAAAAAGCTCTTCAGTCCGATTAAATCAATCAGGATCTCGATAAATCTCGTCAGGAATGCAAATGCGGTCGCAATGGCGAGTGTGACCCCCATCAATGCAAGGATCCCGACAATTCCCGCCTCCTGGATGCCCAGTCCTGCAGGAGTGAGCGGAATCAGCGAGAGTATTGTAAGAAGTGGATTTAATAGGAGCATGTCAAGCAGGCTGACGAGGATCCCGCCGATTGCCAATGCAACAAAATACCACTCGAGTCCACGGAGTACCCATCCTAAAAATGAGATAAAAATAATGTAGGGGGACATTTTTTGAATAGAGCGACTTTGCTCACCCATATCAAGAATATATTGTAAATATTTATTTTTCTGACACAAATCCTGGAGAACCTGACCGGGATACATAATGAGGAAATAACCGGCAATGACCACGAGAAGGAGTATTACGATGAAATACAAAATATACCCGGTTGGCAGACCCGTAATGCTGGAATACAGATAGAACACCGCTACAATAGCGAGCGCAATCTTGAACAAAAGATCATAAATATACGTACTGGTTATTGCGGCAAATCCTGTGGGAAGCGGGACACCTTTCTTATTCAGCGCAAGTGCGACATAGAGGTACCCGCTTCTCCCCGGGGTAAAATCAGACAGAAGCATCCCGGACATATGTGAGAGAAAAACGATTCTGAACCGGATTTTTTTACCCAGAAAAGTTAGTATTTTTTTTAACCGTATTGACATCAGGATATTGTTGAGTAAATAGCAGATGCAGGCAAGTAATAAGAACATCCAGTCGAGATGCATCAGGGCCGAGCTTACCTTAAAATAATCCATCGAACCTAACAAAAGGAGCAAAATAATTATTGCAACAACAATTTGAATTATTTTTAAGGAGTTTTTTTTAATATCAAAAATCATAATTCTCCAAATCGTGCCCTTCTGTAATTATTTGAGTAAGACGGATATAACAATTGTCAGACTCAATTTATTGAGTGCAAAAATCTCCCGCCAGAAATAATGAAATGTGGAGAATTAACACTCAGAATTCAATAACCACGCTTTTTTTAGAAAAATATTTTTATTCCCCCTCTCAAGTAGTATCTGATGATATCAGTCGATTTTGTCAAGGAAAAAATCAAAAAAATTACCTCAAAAGAGGTTATCTATTATATATTTCCTGTTTTTTTAATAGCAATTCTCTATTACTCATTTCTTCCTCTCAATCAGGTTTACATAGGTGAATGGCACGACATATTTGCCAACTCATTGTATTATACACTCGTTGATAATCATTACCTGGCAACCTGGAACAATCTCTGGTCCGGGGGATTTCCGCTTACCGCAAATCCCCATTCCGATAAATATTACGTTTTTTCGTTTCCCTTTTATCTCATTTTTCAGAATTTGACTATTGTTAATTTTATCCTGTTATTTCACTTGTTGATTGCATACTTTGCGTTTTTCAAACTGGGCAGTTTAATCACAAAAAATTACAATGCACTCCTCATATTCTCGATATTCTTTGCGTTTTCCGGAGCTCTTTTAGCAAGGATCTGTGTCGGTCACCACTTGCTTCTGTACGGTCTTGTCTGGATTCCACTTCTCTATTATTTTTTCTTCAAGATTGTGGTATTTGATGAGTGTACTATCTTGAACTCGGTTTTTCTCTCGATTGTATCAGCTCTTATATATTTCACCGGAAACGTCTACCATTTCATTTTAGCATATCTCATTATTTTTGTTTTTTTTCTCTATTATGCAATAAATGGTAAGATCTCAAGGAAAATTCTCTACTTACTGGTGCTTTCTGTTTTTTTAACAACACTGTTGATCTCCATGAAAGGTATACCTGATTTGGGAGTTTCCGGATCAATTATCCGAATTGATCCTATTGATCCCCTCGAAGGTGGAGGCTCTATTGAAAATGATTTGTCCTCGTTCATTACCGGGACTCGGATTGATACGCTGTGGGGTCAGTGGGAAAGTGGTGTAATGATTGGGATCATCCCATTCCTCCTGATGATCATTGCACTCGTATATGGGAGAAAAGATATTACAATCCCTTCATTTATTGCAATTCTTCTCTCCTTTATCTGGGCTGCCGGTGGAAAGACAGTTCTCTTTTTCCTGCATTTTTTTCCTATAGTAAGTTCTTTCCGAAACCCAGGAAGGATATTTGGGGCACTACTCCCCATTGTCCTTTTCCTGGCACTTTATGGGACGGTCCTCGTATATGAAAAATATCGTAAGGGAGACGATTTTGCGGTCTCCTCCGATCAGAAGAGACTGGTAATTATTGGCTTGGCACTGCTGATTGTTGTCAAATTATTAGAATTGCCGTTTCAAGAGATGATCACCGCTGATGCAGCACTTTCCGTACTTCTTACCGGTGCGTTTGTCGCTCTGTTATATTTCCAGAAAGGATCAATGAAAAATATCCTGATATTTTTCATAGCGGCATTATTGATCAATTGCATCTCCATTATCCAGCTTCACTCGTTCCCTCAAAATGAGCTGCTGGTAAAACTCGTTCTGGTGGGGATACTTTTTGCCGGATTCTGTTTTTTTATTATGAAAAACCGGCAAAATGATAGAAACATCCAGATTTTCTGTGGGATCCTTCTAGCAGGTTTGTTTTTAATGTTCATGGGAAATCTGGGCAGTGGTTATGTGACAGTATACTCGCCCCAGCTCGAAAAAAGCCTTGCACCAAAAATAATCGAAGAGATCTCCAAACGTCCCTCTGATAACGCTCAATTATGGGTATTTGAAACCGGTTGGCCGATAAAACATATGGAGTTCACCTACTGGGATGTTATCAGCGGAATTCACCCCATGACCCTGTATACGGCATACTTCCTGAAAACAACACCTCAACTGAGTTATGGCATTGGGAACGACACATATTTTAGTGCAGATTATATTATTGATACCCAATATCTTGAAAATGGGAACCAGAATATTCCCGAGTACACTTTCAAGGTGGGAAATATCTCTGTATATAAACCGGAACATGTCTTACCCAACATCTTCTTCATTCGTGATAATCAGGTTTATCCATTAGCAATTGAAAAATTTTCTCCGGATGAGGTCATTGCATCCGGTGAATTGTTACAAGGGGATATCGTGATTTTAAAGGGAGCGTATTACCCGGGCTGGAAAGCAAACGGTGCCGATGCTGAGTCGATCGGAAATATGATCGGCACCAAGTTGCCATCCGGAACGAAGCGAGTCAGATTTTATTTTGATCCTCTGGATTACAAAATTGGGGCGTTTTTATCCGGATGCGGGATTATCTTCGTTATTGCGCTCATAATAAAACGCAGAGAAATTGAGACGTATTTATCAAAACTCTCAGAACCGATTGCCAGTTACAATACCAAGAAGAAAAAGAAAGATCGATTTAATTGATTCTTTTAAATTACATATAATCTCTTATTTTCATACATCCAATTCATGTATTATGTCCAATCTCACCGTCGCAATCCTCGCCCCTCCCGATTATGCCAAAGATCTGGGAAAGAAGGGAACAGTAAGCGATATCACCTTTTACAACCTGAAAAAAGGCGATGCTACAGTCACCTTTATTGAACCGACACGGTACCCGGAGAAACTCTCTTCGCTGTTTTACACAGTATCCATATCAGATCGGGTGGTCCTTGTCGTTGATGAGATCAACGCTAACTTTGGGGAATGTGTGCTGATGCTTGAATGTGCAGGCAAGTCGAGTGGATATCTCATCTTAAAAAATTATATCACGCCGGATCAGATTGCCCCACTCATCAAAGGCACGGTCCTTGAGCACTATGAGGTTATTGAGGAAGATATCGTTGGGTTACGCGAGAAGATGCTCGAGATCTCGGTAAAACAGACGGCTCATCTGAAACCACACGATGCAGCAGGAAAAGGATCGGTTCCGGTAGATGCTCATTTCAATGTAAAAGGCGTTGGCGTAGTTGTGCTTGGCTTTGTGGCCCACGGGGCCATAAAAAAGCACGACACGCTAAAAGTTCTGCCTACTGATAAGACCACCCAGATACGGTCTATACAGAAACACGATGATGATGCCGACACTGCGATCAGTGGTGATCGTGTCGGGCTTGCCCTGAAGAATATCGAATCCGAAGATCTGGATCGGGGTTTTGTCCTGACCAACGATTCCGCAATAAAACACGCCACCACCATTTCCGGGAAAGCCCAGATTGTAAAATACTGGCCTGCCCCGCTCAAGGAAGGAATGGTTCTGTACGCAGGCCACTGGATGCAGTTCCTCCCTACACGTCTGGAAAAAATCACCGTAGAGGGGGACTGGAGGATGCCGACCATTACCTTAACAATGGAAAAAGCGCTGGTATATCCGCCCGGTGCACGGGTAGTATTGCACTACCTTGAAGGGGGAAAACTCCGCGTAGTTGGCTCGCTTACAATCCAATAAAACCAAATCTCCAATTTTTCGTTTACTCTCGTTTCACAACCGTTTTTCCAATTACCTTATCTTATAAAACGATCATCACTATTCTGAGAAAAATGATTGAATGGATTATTCTGGGTTTCATCGCCCTTGTTATCATCGTGCTGATCCTCTGGGTGGTCAGCATCTACAACCGCTTTTTCAGCCTGCGGAACTCCTCGGAAGCGACCCTCGGTCAGATCCGGGTTGCCATGAAGAAGCGGCTCGATATGATCGAACAGCTCCTCGGTTCTGTCAAGAGTTATGCGAAATTCGAAAAAGAGACGCTCGAGAAGGTTACTGCCATGCGGGCAAGTGTTGCCACCGCAGGACCCGGGGACCTGAACAAAGTCGAGGCAGAATCCCGCTCCATCTTTGGGAGGCTTCTTGCAGTAGCGGAAAACTATCCTGACCTCAAGACCTCCGGCACGGTTATGAGCATGATGGATTCCGTCAAGAACCTTGAAGATGAGATTGCACGTCAGCGCTACACATTCAACAACATCTCACAGGAATTCAATACCATGGTAGATACAATTCCCTCGAATTTCGTAGCTAAAATTATGGGACTGATAAAGCTCGAGTACCTGCAATTCGAAGACGCGATTAAAACACCCCCGAAGATAGAATTCTGATGAGGCAATCGTCGTGAGCGAAAAAAGTCAGCTGACTGCCCTTGTCATCGGAGGACTGATCCTCGGGATAATCGGGCTTCTCATAGTCACCGTTGTACCCCCCCTTTTCGAAGGGGATCTTGCGGTTGATTCGTACGAGGCGACCCTTGCTGAAGACGGAACCCTTCAGGAACATTACACCTATGATGTCTGGTCATCAGGCCAGTACCGTATGCTCTATCGCGTATGGGAAGCACCGCTGATATTTGACAGCAGCCCAACCCAACCCTTCGTCCGGTTCGTTTCGATGATCCCCCCCGAGGGCACAGTCGGGTATGCAAAGGATGACTCCGGGACCGTCCGGCTTACCGGGGGTGCCGGGGCCAATGAATCGATGTCCAGAATTGAAACCCTTGCACAAACCGATGAAGTGGGGATATTCAATCCTGACTATTATTCTGCCGGAAAATACCCTGTTGATTACACGTATACCCTTCATCCGCCCATCGAATATGATGCGGTCGCGACCCACCTGAACCTGAAACTGGCAGGAGAAAGCCACATCCCGTACCGGTCGATCAGGATCGCCGTGCCTGCAAAAAATATCGAACAGGTATATGCATACCCGCCTTCGCTGACAACACAAAAAACCGAAGACCGCTATATCATCACCGGCAGTGCTGCAGCAAATGAGATCATTGCTGTTGAGATGGTGGGAAATCCACAGGGTTTTTCCCAGATCAACGGGTTCCGGACCGAAGCCCGGGATATTAAAGGTCAGGCCTCATCCGCGAGTTTCTGGTATAATGCTCCCTATTTACTATCGATTTTGCTGAGCTTTGTTGCAAAGGTGGCAGTTATTCTGGTACCGCTCATCTTCATAGTGATCTATAACCGGTATGGCAGGGAAAAAGAATTCACGGTCCCTGCGTACCTGAGCACCCTTCCATCAACAGCGCTCAAACCCTGGCAGGTGAACCTGCTCTTTAAAGGCGATGCCCTCGATTTCGATGAGGATGGGTATTACGCCACACTGCTCGATCTTCACCGGAGAAAAATCATCTCCATCTTAGAGAAGGAAGAGGGAAAAGGGATCGAGATCCGGGTGCTCTCTTCAGCAACCCCCGATCCATACGAGCTGCGGGTTCTCGGATTTGTCGGGCTCGTTTCCGAGAATGGTGTGCTTGACACCGATTCGATTGCAGCACTCGCGAAACGTGCCAAAACGATCAGCAGTGCAGAAGAGAAAGCATTGCAGTACCAGCGATCGCTTACCGATGTTACCAGCCGGGTGGATACTTCGCTCTCAAACCAGTATATTGTGGACGGGAGAGAACACATCACACCCTTTGGATTTGTAGCTGTGGTCCTGTTTGCCGTTACGCTTATTCTTGCAATGGTTATGCCCATGCAGTCACACATCTTGTTTCCTGCTGTGGTATTGTGGGTAATTGTGGTCATACAGACGGCAGTTGCGTTTGCTGCACCGTCAACGTTGTTCGGGCACTGGAAGGATGACCGGTATAAAGAGAAACTCGAGTGGGATGCATTCACCCACTTCCTTTCGGACATGGCCATGATCCAGAAGTATGCACCCGCAGATCTCTCCATGTGGGGAGAATGGCTGATATATGGAACAGCGCTCGGTGTCGGAGACAAAGTAGAGCGTGCCATGAAAACACTCAAGATCAGCATCCCCGAAACCGGAGTCCCGTTAGGTGTTATGGGCATGAACGCGGCTTTTGTCCCCCTCATGCACTTCACCCCTCCAAGTCACGGCAGTTCCGGTGGGGGTGGCTTTGGCGGGGGAGGCTTCGGCGGAGGCGGAGGCTTTGGTGGCGGTGGAGCCGGGGGACGATAATTTAATCTCTTTTTAATAAACAGGTCGGCCTTTACCGGACAAACCAGACGATGGACTGGTGACGGTCATATAAGATATAAATCCACACAAACCATATGAATACCAAAAAAGGAATCTGATCATATGCAATATACGGAAGGTCAGCTCGGCAGGGTCTTTGTCGTGAGGATCGATGACGGAGAAGATATGCTTGTCTCATTGCGCCAGTTCATCCTCGACAAAGGTATTCAGTCCGGCTCGATCACCTTCCTTGGGGCCCTGATGAACGGGAGAATGGTGACCGGCCCGGAAGAACCGATTATCCCTCCAGTCCCGCACTTTGTGATGTTTGAAGGCGGCTGGGAGGTGTTTGGGATTGGGACCATCTACCCGGGTGAAGGAGGCCCCCACATCCACTACCATGCTTCGGTTGGCCGTTCAGGGCACGCTCTCACTGGTTGTCTCAGAGAAAAAGCCACAACCTATCTCATCATTGAAGCTGTCATCATGGAGTTCACGGGACTTAAAGCCCGCCGGGAATTCGACGAGAAGACCCAACTTCACCTTCCTGTCCTTGGAGAGCGGAGCGATTCCGTAAAACTCACAGATTTTGAGAAACCTGTTGAGAAAAAAGAGGAAGCCCAACCGATGCAAAAAAAGGATGATCCCGATGATCTTCCCGGGGGTCTGGCCGAGATTATCCGGGACCTGACCCGGCGCTCACCTCCGGGATCGCAGCAATAACCCAAATCATGAACATGTACTTCTTACTTTCTTTCCCATGACCCGTCAGCCAGCATTTCTCCCCATGTCCCTCAAAGAAGGGGAAAAACTGGGAATCCGGCAGTTTGACATCATCCTTATAACCGGTGATGCGTATGTGGATCACCCCTCATTTGGAACCGCTCTGATCGGCAGGGTTCTCTGGGACGCCGGCTATACTGTGGGGATCATTGCCCAGCCGGACTGGAAGACCGATACCGATTTTACTGCCTTGGGAAGACCCCGCCTGTTCTTTGGCATATCATCGGGCAACGTGGATTCGATGGTGAACAACTTCACTCCCAACCTGAAACGGCGGAGTGAGGATGCCTATTCTCCCGGAGGGATCCCCAAACGCCCGGATCGCGCTATCATAGTCTACACCAATAAGGTGCACGGTCTTTTCCCGGATATTCCTGTTGTCATCGGGGGCATCGAAGCCAGCCTCCGGAGATTTGCCCACTATGATTACTGGCAGGATCGCGTGCGTCAGGCCCTCCTTGCTGATGCCCCGGCCGATCTCCTTGTCTTTGGTATGGGTGAGCGATCGATGGCAGAGATTGCCCGGCGACTTGCTGCCGGAGAATCCGCGTCCTCACTACGGGATGTCCGGGGAACCGCGTATGCAATGGAGATTGCAGAATGGCGCAGCAGGCGTCCTGAAGGGATCGTTGAATTACCCGGGTTTACTGAAGTATCACAGGACAAAACCGCGTATGCCCGTGCCTTTGCCCTGCACTATTACGAGCAGGATCCGGTGAGGGGAAAACCCGTTGCCCAGCCGCACCCAAAGACCGTGGTTATCCAGAATCCCCCCGCACTCCCGCTCACCCAGGAAGAGCTTGACCAGATCTACGATCTCCCGTTCAGCAGGAGAGCTCACCCCTCATATAAACAAACAATACCCGCTCTCGAATCCGTGCAGTTCTCGGTTACGAGTCACCGGGGCTGTTTCGGTGGCTGCTCGTTCTGCGCCCTCACCCATCACCAGGGGAGGATCATCCAGAGCCGGAGCCCTGCATCAATCATCTGCGAAGTAACTCGGATGACCAAGATGCCTGAGTTCAAAGGCATTGTGCAGGATGTAGGTGGCCCTACAGCGAACATGTACGGTCTCTCATGTGCGCAGTGGGAGACCCATGGTGCCTGCCGGAACAAGCAATGCACCCCTTCCTGTAAAACCCTCAGGACGAGTCACAAAGAACAATGCGAGCTTCTGGAAGAACTCCGGGAAGTTCCGGGGGTGAAGAGGGTCTTTATCGGCTCGGGGATCCGCTATGATCTTGCACTTGCAGATGATTCGGGTTATCTCGGTACTATCTGTGATCATCACGTCTCCGGCCATCTCAAGGTTGCACCGGAACACATTGCAAAGAAAGTGACCGGTATCATGAACAAACCGGGACGGGCCGTTTTTGACCGGTTCCATGATCTGTTTGAGGCGCTCCAGAAGGGAAAAAAGCGCAGGCAGTATCTCCTGCCCTATTTCATGTCAGGCCATCCCGGCTGCACGATTACCGATATGATCGAGCTTGCCCTCTATATTCGCGACAACCGGCTTTACACGGAACAGGTACAGGACTTTACCCCGACTCCCATGAGTGTCTCAACCTGCATGTATTACACGGGGCTCAACCCGTTCACGCTCGAACCGGTGCATGTGCCCAAAGGACAGGAGAAGAGGATCCAGCGGGCACTTATGCAGTACCGCGATCCCCGTAACAAGGGACTTATAACCGAAGGGCTCCGGGCCACGGGAAGATCAGATCTCATCGGCACCGGAAGCGACTATTTGGTTGCTGCGGAAGATCAGGTCAATCGCCAATTCATGACAAAATATAGCGGAACGAAAAAATAACGTGGATTCAGCGTTTTTTCCCGAATGAAAAACCCGCTCTTGCGTATAGCATTATAGGGTTTATGGAATAAAATGCCGATTTTACGGGCGTTTTTCCATCAGGGCCCGGCAAGGACCAGTGCTCTACAGGAAAAGTATCCTTGGTATTCCCTTAAAAAGGGCTATCACCATTATTGGATACCCGCTGATAAAAGGCTGACGAACTGAGAGAAAAAAAATTATTTCCGACCGTAATCATCCTCAAACCGGACGATGTCATCCTCTTCGAGATACTCTCCCAGCTGTACCTCAATCACTTCAAGTGGGATCACACCGGGATTTCTCAGCCGGTGCTTCATCCCGCTGCGTACAAAGGTACTCTCACCTTTCCGCAGCAGTCGTGTCTCCCCGTCGAGCTCGACTTCTGCTGTGCCACTCACAACCACCCAGTGTTCGCTCCGGTGATGGTGGAGCTGGAGTGAGAGCTTCTGGCTGGGTCTTACGGTCACTCGTTTTATTTTATAGACTACGGACTCCTCGAGCACCGTATAGGAACCCCAGGGGCGGTGCACCTGGCGGTGAAAACGGGTTATTGGATCTGCTGTTTTATTGTAGTGGTTGACAAGTTTTTTTACTTGCTCGGTATGTTTGTTGTCGCAGATGAGGAGCGCATCTGTGGTATCCACCACCACCAGATCATGCACGCCGATAAGTCCGACATGCTTTCCTGAAGCGTATACATAATTGTTTTTTGCGGAAAGGTACTCTGCTTTCCCCACATTGCCCTCTGCATCATGCTGCTCGAAATCATAGAGTGCTTTGAATGTCCCAAGATCGCTCCAATCCGCATCAAGAGGTACTACTGCCACGTTGTGTGAATGTTCGAGAAGTCCGTAATCGATCGATATGGACTCAAGGCTCGCATAATCAGGGGTGTTATTGCTGGAAAAAGCAGAAAAGAGCGACGGACTGTAAAGTTTCAGTTCCTCAAAAAAGCAGCCTGCAGACAGGAGGAATATCCCGCTGTTCCAGAGATACCCGCTCTTAACATATTCTCCTGCGGTCTTCTCATCGGGTTTCTCCTTGAAAGCATCCACAATGCTGCCCACAGACAGGGGATTGCCCGGTTTGATGTACCCGTAGCCCGTGTGAGGTGACGTTGGTCTGACGCCGAATGTTACAAGATATTTACCTGCAAGCGGTTCTGCTGCCCGAATCTGGTCGAGCGCAGCATCGCCCAGCAGGTGATCGCTGGGGAAGATGACTGCTGATGCGGTAGAGTCGTCTGCCCGAACCCGCTGCATTGCCCACGCGATGGCAGGAAGGGTATTTTTTCCTGCGGGTTCTGCAAGGAGATGATCATCGGGCAGGGAATAGCCGAGTTCTTCTATCTGGTTCCGGACCAGGTAGTGGTGAATCTCGTTGGTCACCACATAGATCCCATCAGAGCCAGAAAGCCGGGCGGCCCGTTCAAAGGTTCTCTGGAAGAGAGAATGACCGTCCAGCTGGATGAACTGCTTGGGATAGTACTCACGGGAGAGCGGCCAGAGCCGTGTACCGACACCCCCGGCAAGAATAATGGATTTCATGGGTCACCTTAATACCAGGCGAAGGAGGACTTCAAACCTTCGGATGGTGTTGTAATACATAGATCTGTTTGGAGTCACCATTTATAGGATTCGATACCGTTTGGTCTGAATATCAGGGACCAGAGAATGCGGCGGCAGGCGTTACAAAAAATTTCCTCAGCCACAGTTCAGCACATACAATCCGCCAGACCTCCGGGGAATAGGCAGATTTTCCCTCAAGAAACGAGAGATAGTTCCGGACAACCTCGTCTGCATCCCAGTAGGGGCGCTCATTGAACTCTGCAGAACTGAGCAGTTCGAGCACGAACGGGCGGAGCGCTTCTTTCATCCAGACCTCTTCCGGGGTGACAAATCCCATCTTGTCCATCCGGCACCGGATAGATTCAGGAACAATCCCCAGTATCGCACTCCGGAGAGCGATCTTTGTTATGCCGTTGCGGATTTTCTGGTTAAGTGGGAGGGATGCTACATATTCCACGAACCGTACATCGAGATAGGGCACCCTTGATTCGATCGAGAAGGCCATGGCATTCCGGTCCTCGTAGTGGAGGAGCGCCGGAAGGTTTGTGCAGGTCAGTTCCCGGTGCAGCACTTCGTCGAGCCTGCCCCCATACCTGTCGATAGCTGGGGTTGTGCACTTCAGGAGGCCTCTGCGAGCTTTGCGAACGAACAGTTGCTGTATTGCGGAATGGAAAAAACCACGATGGTGCGTGAGGCTTCCGATGATCTCCCTCAATCCCGTCAACGCATGGAACGAGTGGAACAGTCCCCTTATATAACTACCCTGGTACGCAAGGTATCCCGCCAGGAGCTCATCTGCCCCCTGCCCATCGAGCACCACCTTGATCTGCTCACGGGCAAGCCGCATTACGCAGTACTGGGCATAGATTGAGAGTGAACCGAATGGCTCGTCCTGCATATAGACGAGTTGATCAATATCGTCCCAGAGCATTTCGGGAGAGGGTTCCGTACGATGGGCATCCACACCCGTAGCAGCAACAATCTTATCGATATACCGGCTCTCATCGAATCTTTTATCGGAAAACACCACGGAGAACGTCTTCTGTCGTGCTCCGACACCAGCCGGCGCTTCTTCGCGTATGAGACTATTGATGATGGTGGTAAGTGCCGACGAATCAATGCCCCCGGACAGGCAGGTGCCGACAGCGACATCGCTCCTAAGATGGATTCTCGTAGCATCGTGCAACAGTGAGAGGAGCCTCGATGCCACTTCTGCGTCTGGCACTGCGGAGCGGATCTCCGCATTGACTTTCACATCCCAGTACCGGAACGGCGCTTGTGCCCCGTCCTTTGTTACCACCATCGCGTGGGCAGCCCTCAGCTGGAGGATGCCGTCAAACATTGTCCGTTCGGAGTGATCGAGCACCCCCCAGGCAAGATATGTGCCCAGTGTGGAATCGTCCGGTTTCGTGCCGACAGCCGGGTGAGCGAGCAGCGCCTTGATCTCGGAGGCGAAGAGGAACGAATCCCCGGTCCGGGTGTAATAGAACGGTTTGATCCCGAAGCGGTCCCGGGCGCAGAACAGTTCCTGCCGCGGGCCATCCCAGAGGGCAAATGCCCACATGCCGTTGAACCGGTTGAGGCACTTGTGCCCCCACTCCTCGTACGCATGGAGGATCACTTCCGTGTCGGACTTTGAATGAAACCGGTGGCCGTTTTCGATCAGTTCCTCACGGAGCTCGACAAAGTTGTAAATTTCCCCATTAAATACCAGCCAGAGGGTACCGTCCTCATTGGTCATTGGCTGGAGCCCCTCATCTGACAGATCGATGATCGCGAGCCTGCGGTGGGTAAGCGCTACCGGACCGCTGATATGCGTCCCCTCCCCGTCAGGTCCCCGGTGGGCGAGCCGTTCGGACATGACCGAGAGGAGCTTTGTGTCCGGTGCTGCTCCGTCAAAACAGTACTGCCCTGCGATACCGCACATTAGGGTTAAGGTGGGTGGTGTGGGATTAAAAAGATGTGAGGATTACGGTATTCTTTAAAAATATCATAAAGGGAATGAGTAACGCGACTTAATTAAAAAAAAGTGGAGCCGGGTGTTTTTGTTAATGCAGCAGATTCAAATTTTCACAACATTAATGTTCACGCTATAGGCTTTCTCGTTACCCGTCACATTCTCCCATGATCGCCGGTAGGATGCAGAGAACCTCTGAGAGCCGGGATCCTTTGCGATGATGACCCAGGTACGGGCCCCTCCCACGCCAACCATGCCCGGGGCCGCATCATTCTGGCGGTAGTCCGATGACTGGAGTTCAAGTCCCGGTGACAGGGTTGCATTCCACATGAATCCGGTAGTGGGGTTTTCTGCAAGCACTATCGCGAACCGTGTATTGTGTGCAATGTTTCCGGTTGTTCCATTATCTGATTCAGTAAACGTGACCATTCTCTTTCCTCCCTCCGCCATTGTTGTAGTCATGCCCGCAGGGGCCGGAGTTGTAGCGGTTATTTGAGTATCAACAGGGTATGTGACTGCCGGTTGGGTGCATCCGCTGACGAGCAGCAATGCCAGCATGATCCCCAATCCGATGAGCCCGGGTATGAATCGCCCGGTATGACGTAGTAATGATTTCATGATCTCTCATAGTGATCTGATTAGTTTATACCTACCTTTGACTTCGAAAAAAATTGCAGTAATGAATGGTTTGACCACTCACCCGAGGAGTCCCTTGTAGGGATCCCTGATAAAAAGTAGGGCTTGGGGAAAATCTCCCCGCCACGGTGTTTTTATCGCATTACATCAAATCGTTAATCTCTGCAAGACAACGACCTTCGTTCCTCTCATTCTTGAGGTTTTGACTCTTTTAAAGTCCGATATGCTATTGGGGCGAACTCCGAGAGCACGCCGCGATGTGGCAATATCCGTCCGGTTCTGGATGGGATGGGGGTCAGGCGGAATCCTCTGTTACCCTGCAGCCTGCCCTGTAAATCTCGATTGATGGCCCCGGTGTCCTGACTGAGCAGAACGGATCTTCTGATACCAGTGACCGGGTCCGTGCCCAGGCTCGGACCCGGCAGCCCCCTCCGCACAGTTTTCGCTCTGTACAGGTTCCACATGCCCCTTCAAGCTGGACCGGCCGTTCCCGGAACGCGGCGAGCACCTTGTTTTCCGGATCGTTCCACAAGGTTGAGAATTTTTCTTCACGGACATTTCCTATGAGGAGAGATGCATCCTGTGCAAACTGACAGGGATACACATTGCCCGAAGGATCGATGTTGGCCACACGGTCCCCGGCACTGCACCCGCTTCCCATAAAAGAAAGGAGCTGCTCCACCGTGGAAGCATTCTCCGGGTCCTCTTTGCGCATTCGCTGGAGGAAATACACCGAATCCTGAGGTGAATCTACCGTAAGAATTTCAAGTTTCTTCGGATCGATCTCATGTGCCTTTACGTAGAGTTGGTCGATTACTTCCTGCACTTCGGCCGGCTCGAGCTGCCTGCTGGCGTGCCCGTCCTGCCCGCGTCCGCTTGGCACCAGCCAGTAAAGGCAGAACCGGCTTGCACCCACTTCATGGGCAAGGTCAATAAGTGCACCGAGCTCCCGGAAATTGTCTTTTGTAACCGTGATCCTGACGCCGCACGGGAGTCCGATTGCCTTACAGGCGCGGAGTGCCCGGAGGGAGGCAGCGAAACTTCCGGCCCGGTTCCGGATCCGGTCGTGAGTCTCCGGGCTCGCACCGTCGAGAGAGACCCCGACATATTCCACGCCGGTATTTTTCAGCCGGAGGGCGACTTCGGGATCGATGAGCGTTCCGTTTGTGGAAAGGGCGGATTTCATTCCTTTTTCCTGGATATACCCGGCGAGTTCCCAGAAATCATCCCTCACCAGCGGTTCCCCGCCTGAAAGAAGGATGAGGGGCGTACCCATTGCGCTGAGATCATCGATCACTGCCTTCATCTCGCCCGTCGAGAGTTCATCATCCCTGCGTGCGCCCGGGTGGGCGTTGATATAGCAGTGCGAACAGGCAAGATTGCACTTGTTCGTCAAGTTCCAGAAGATGATCGGGCGTCGTTTTTCCGAGAACGCGAGCAGGTTCCGGGGCATCTTTCCCGGGGCCTTGTTCCGGTGCTTGATAGCTTCGCTGACTGTTCCTTTTCCATGGACAAACTGGGTAATCCGAATCATTCCTAAACCTCTGCTTTTTCTGTATCACCGGTGATCCGCACCGATACCGTCCGCTTGAACTCTTCTCCGCTTATGAGCACCAGGTAATCCGGTACTCCTGCCATATTCGCGAGCTGTTCCACGAGATGGTTTACGTCATTCTCCGATTGGCAGTGGACCATGGTGAATACATTGTGTTCCCACCGGCCGGGAATGATCTTTCGCTCGTAGCAGTGCGTCACGCCCGGATTTCCGGCAAAGAGTCCGCCAACCTCTTCCACCCGCTCTTCGGGCACCTTCCATGCGATCATGGCATTTGCCGTAAACCCACAGCGCCGGTTATTGATGCGGGCGCCGAACCTCCGTATAACGCCCTCGTTCCGGAGCCGCTCAATCCGAGCAAGAATCTCCTGTTCAGGGATCCCGATCTCCCGGGCGACATCCGCGAAAGGATGATCAACGAGAGGGATGCCGTCCTGCACCCGCATTACGATCGCACGGTCAATCGCATCCATGATGGGTACCTCCCCTGCCGGGATCCATAGTGTACCGGACATCGATCTTGAACTTCCTGCGAATTGGGAGATCAAGGAATGCATCCGCACCGATTCTGGTCTTCTTTTGAATTTCCAGAAGGATCGCGTCGAGTGCTTCGGTATCCGGTGCCGAGAGCGTGAACCAGAGATTGAACTCATGGTGCCGCTCGTAGTTGTGCGAGACCCCGGGATATGCAGAGATGATCGCAGCTACCTCCCGCAGACGCCCGGCAGGGACACGGACCCCGATAAGGGTCGATGACCGTGAGGTGACCAGGGCCGATTCGAGAACGGGTGCGATGGAACGGATGAACCCGGCCTCCTGAAGACGTCTCACCCGCAGGAGTGCATCCTGTGCAGATATGCCCAACCGGGTTCCCACAGCATCCCAGACAAGGGGAAGGAGAGGGAATTCGTCCTGCACCAGCTGGAGGATCCGCCAGTCCATACGGTCGAGAGAGACCTGCCCGGTCATGGAACTCCTCCTGCCACTTCCGGTATATACGGGCACCATGGTTCTTCAGCAAGGTAATTGCCTGCAGAGGTTCCCAGCTCATCGAGTTTCCCGCAGGAGTTCCCCACAGCCCTGTGCAGGCCATATGCCCGTGCCCGGCATCCGCCACAGACATTACGGAATTCGCAGGCTCCGCATTTCCCCTCAAGCTGTTCAGGGTTACGGAGATCCTTAAGGACTGCTGAGTTGTGCCAGATTTCAGCAAGGGGGGTTCGTATCACGTTCCCGATCGTGAGCGGGAGGTAAGGGCACGGGGTCACATCGCCTGTCGGGTAGATCCGGAGGTACTGTTTCCCTGCAAGACAACCGGGAAAGGCCGCCTGTTCCATACCGAGCTGCGCCCGGATCCGGGTATACTGGGGGGCACAGGTAGGCCGTATCGTCACGGTTCCCGATGCAGTTTTTTCCATCACGCTGTGGATAATCGTCTCATACATTTCAGGAGTGATATCCTCCACCGCCGTTCCCCGGCCCGTAGGGACAAGGAAGAAGAGCTGGAACTCTGTGACGCCAAGGCTCTCGCAGAATGAGATGATCTCTGCTATCTGCCGGTAATTCTCCTGTAGGATCGTGATGTTAACCTGTACACCAACGCTGTGCCGGAGGCATGCCCGAATGCCTTCCACTGTCCGGCTCCATGCGCCGGGAAGACCCCGGAACCGATCATGCATCTGGGGTTCGGCCGAATCGAGGCTGATCGCCGCCTTCCGGATGCCGGCTTTCTTCATCCTGATTGCAACGTCGTCGTCGATCAGGATTCCGCACGTTCCCATAGAGACATGAAGCCCGCATTCCCTGGCATAGGTTGCAAGCTCAAAGATATCGCTGCGCAGTAAAGGTTCACCCCCGGAAAGGATGAGTACCCTGGTGCCAAGAGCAGCGATCTGATCGATCACTTTCAGGGCGTCTTCGGTACCAAGTTCTGCCCGGTTATCGCCTTCACGGGCATCCATATAGCAGTGTGGGCACCGGAGCGGGCACCGGAACGTAACGTTCCACGATATGAGTGCCGGTTTTTGCAGGTTCTGGTCTAAAGAATTCAGGTCTTTACAGGTACAGGGATTGCACTTGCAGATCTCACTTTTCTTTCCGTGCATAATGCTGTCCCGGGTATGATCACATACAGGGTTATTCATGGTTCATCACACCCGTTGTCGGGACTTCGGGTTTTTTCACCGGTTTTTCGGCATGAGGTGTACCCATTTTTCTGGTCATCGCTACCATCCATTTCCAGTTGAGGGCAAGGTGGAGCACAGCACACAGCCCGAAGGCAATGCCGCTCCAGTCATGCACAAGGGTCATCGGGGTTATCACAGACGATTTCAGCCCCAGAAACCGTGTTACCGGGGCGAATTTTGCGATTCCGGTCCCGAGACAGAGGAGAAACAGGGAGGTCATCCCCACGTCCAGGTAATATTTCATCCAGGTTCTGTCCATAGAATATCTCTCGTTCTCTGGTACGCGGGGAGCAGGGCCGGGTCTGCGGTATCGCACCCGAACCGGTCCCCGTTCGTATCACATCATCAGGCAGAATCTTATAAACGAATTCTCACACGATCACCTACCTGTCGGCTTTCCCTGCGAGAATGACAGGGTGGTAAAAAAGGGAGGGTGATTATCCTGATTTCGGGAGATTGAGCGCGATTGCTGAAACTCCGGTCACCTGGTAATCCACAGGAACGCTGTTCCCGACAAGCATCAGGGGGCCACCGGTATCAGTAGTCAGGTGCTCGCCATTTTTCGTAGTCGCAATCAGGAACCCGTCACTGCGCATCGCATCGGTGCTTCCAATCACGGTTTCACCACTTTTTCCGGTTACCGTGATATCATACCCGTTCCTGGCAATATCATCATTGAATGCGCCGGCGTTGTGGACGTTCTCGTCGTCGACCCACCCGGCAAAGAACCAGAGGGGCATACCTTCATACGTGTTGCCTTCCGGATCCGTATATTCTGCCCGATGCCCGTAAGCGATACCATCCTGCACTTTCTGGACGGTCACGGAATCGCTTATTGCTCCTTTGAGCGCGAGGTTGTTATCTGGTACCGAAGATGTGTCCCGGGATCCGGATACACCCGTAGCCGATGTTGTTCCGGTAGTGTCTGTGGTTTCGTCCACTCCGGGCTGGCCGTACTGGATCAGGAGCTCCGGGAAGGGTGTGAACTTAATCCTGAAGGTGAATGTAGGAATCGGGCTGGGCCCCCCAATCGTTGTGCTCACAGCAACGGTTTTTTCAGCCGGACGGGTTGCAGCTCCTGTACCGGTTGAGCCCGGGGCGCTATTTTCTGCCGGGAGAGATGCTGAATTTTTAGATTCAGGGAACGTTATGACGATTCGTTCAACCCCTCCGATTACCTTCCCAGATGGAATGTCCGGTCCAACGAGAGCAACCGGGGCGTTTTTTTCGGAGACCGGTATTGGTGCCCCGTTCACCCGGTTCGCAACCAGGTATGATGATGACCGGGTGACGTTCCGGCTGTCAAGGGTTATCGACGCATCGTCCCGGCCGGTAACCGTTATGGTATACCCGGCCTGAGCGGCTGCATCGTTAAAGGCACCAGTCCCATGCTGTTTGTTGTCATCGGAAAGGCCGGTGAAATACCAGAGGGGAATTCCCTGCCAGGTCTTTCCTTCGGGATCTTTGTACGTCCCGATATGTCCCGCGGTGACCCCTCCTTCGAACCAGGATTTGGTCACGATTTTGTTCATCATCCCTTCTACCGAGATATTCCAGATGTTACCGTTTACCGCGGTCGTTGTGGTGGTTACCGTGGGTGTGATCGTGGGGGTTGGGGTAGCCCCGAAGATGAGGCTTATACCCGTTATCCCGGCTACACCATTGCCGACACCGGCACCGTCACCCACAAGTCGTACCGGTGCATTGGGATCTGTAGCCGCGAGTGCGACTCCATTCTTCTTGTTTGCTACAATGTACGCGTTGCTCCGGGAAACAGCCTTGCTGTCAAGATTGACTGAGGTGCCATCCCGGCCGGTCACGGTGATGGTGTACCCCTGCGCAGCGAGTGCATCGTTAAAGGCACCGGAACCATGCTGGGTGCTGTCGTCCACCATACCGGCAAGATACCAGAGTGGCATGCCTTCCCATGTCACCCCGTTACTGTCCCGGTAGGACCCGGCATGACCGTAGGCTACGCCATTCTTAAAGTATGTCATATCGATCGTCCGTGAGGCCGCACCAGAGAGGGAGAACGATGACGACGATGTTGCCACAGTCGGTGAAACTGTCGGAGTGACGGGTTGTGTGGGGATCGGGGCAATGGTGATGGGAGCACCAGGCACCGCTGCAAGCCGTATACTCGAGATGTCTTTAATCCCTGACCCGATACCAGCACCGCTTCCCACAAGGGAGAATGGAGCCGATGGATCGGTATAGGGGAGAGCGGCCCCGTTCTTTGTATTTGCCACGAGGTATGCACTGCTCCGGGCAACCTTTTTGCTGTTAAGGGAAACGGAAGTCCCGTCCCGTCCCGTCACAATAATCGTATACCCGCCGGCGGCTGCCAGTGCATCGTTGAACGCGCCCGGTCCGTGCTGGGTGGTATCATCAACCATGCCGGCAAGGTACCAGAGTGGCATACCAGCCCATTTTGCTCCATTACTATCCGTGAATGTACCGGCGTGACCGTAGGCTACACCCGAGGCCAGATAGCTCTGGGTGATATTGCGGGAGACCGCACCTTCAAGGGACAGGGTGGTTGCAGCGTTCACGGGTGAGGGTGCCGTTGTGGGAGCCGGGGACTGTGTTGGTGCCGGAGTTGGCACCGGTGTCGGCGTGGGTGAAGGGGTTCCGGATCCGAAACTGAGACGGATATCAGTGACACCGGTCACTCCGTTGCCAATTCCCGTCCCGCTCCCTACAAGCACGAGGGGGGCGGCTGGATCAGTTGCTGGTATCGCCACACCGTTCTTTTTATTCGCAATGAGGTAACTACTGCTCCGGGCAACCGTTTTGCTGTCCAGGGTCACTGATGTGCCAGTCCGGCCAGTCACTACGATAGAGTAGCCGGAAGCAGCGAGAGCATCATTGAACGCGCCGGATCCGTGCTGGGTGGTATCATCAACCATACCGGCAAGATACCAGAGTGGCATGCCTTCCCATATCACCCCGTTACTGTCCGTATAGCTGCCACTATGGCCGTACCCCACACCGGAGGCAATGTATGACAGGGTAACTGTCCGTGAAACCGCTCCAGTAAGGGAGAGGGAGCTGCTGACAGGACTGGCAGTCGGTGTCGGCTGGGGTACAGGAGTTGTCACAGGTTTGGTTGTAGGAACTGTCGTTGGTACCATCGTTGTTACTTTTGTGGGTACTATCGTTGGCCGCGGCGTAGGTGACGCGGTTGGAGGGATTGTTACCTTCGAATGATCATCATCATTATCCCGGAGGTATTGATGAGCAGCATCACCGCCACCTGGGGGGATTGTTACTTTCGAATGATCATCATCACTTTGTGTACTCATGTATCCGTCCTTCCCGGCAACAGGTATTGGTAATGCCAGAGATGATACGAATAGGCAGAGGACAAGTACTGATATTAAGGTCTGTCTGAGTTTCATCACTTCACCTTTTTTGCACCGGGGGTGTCGTTGTGCACAGGCACAAGCGGTTATACTCTCCCTGCATTGGTCGACCGGCAATGGGGGGAAATCCCAGCCACGCCAGCTATGCGGATTAGTCTGTAGAGAGCTGATAAACGAATTCTCACATGATAGACTACATGAACCCAACCCGTTTTTGCATATCTGACGATGGAGAATCTGGTTCCGGAGAAGAGTGCCCGGGAAACTACTGGCGGACATAACGGGTGGTTTTTGATCCTGAAACCAGCCAGGATAACCGGGGGATAGGATGCAGGTTCCGAAAAAATACATCAGAGTCCGGGTGGGTTGTGGTGTGCGAATATTTTCCTTAAACACCCGTTGGAATAGAATAACTGGGGAGAATCGGGATAAGTGATTCAACACTATGAATTATTTTTGAAAATCACGGTTCAGCTGTCTGCTGGCACAGTGATTTCAATTACCAAATAAAAAAAGAAATGGTTATACCATCTTGATGGTAACGATGCCGTCTATAGACTGAGTGCCGGTAGCGCCGGTTCCCACGAGTTTGTAGGGCCCTTTCGCATCAGTGGAGGCGATACGGACACCGTCCATGGTGTTGGCGACAAGGTAGTTGTTGTTTCGTGCCACGGACATGCTGGTGAAGCTCGCGCTGCTGCCGCTCTTTCCAATTACTGTTACCGTGTACCCGGCTGTGGCCTTGGCATCATTGAAGGTGTTCGAACCGTGGCTCCCCGTGGGGCTCCCGACCGTATCGTCCATGAAGCCTACGAGGTACCAGAGCGGAATTCCGCCCCAGACCGTACCGGTACTGTCAGTGTAATCGTAGCTGTGCATCATCGTTCCCGAGTTCATACGCGCGGCTGTCACGGTGACCGACTGGACACCCTGGAGGGAAATTGGCCCCAGCGGTGCGGGTGTCGGCGTAGGGGTGGGGGTCGGTGTTGGCGTTGGTGTTGGGGTGATGACAGGCAGGAGGATGACGTTCACTGCTGTCGTCTGTCCGATAGTAACTGTTACCGGCTGGGTCGATGCCTGGTACCCGGATGAACTAACGATGAGCGAGTGTGCACCCGGCGTAATACCGGTCAGGGTTGCAGGTGTTGTCCCGTGTGCAACGCCATCAAGGGTCACACTTGCTCCTGACGGAGTCGAGGTGACAGTGATTGCGCCTACTGCTGGCGGTACAGCTACGAGGGTACCTGCAGTTGTAGTAGTCTGGCCTGCGGTTACCGAGACCGACTGAGTCAGGGACTGGTAACCCGCGAGGGTGAATACAACTGAGTGTGCACCCGGAGCGACACTGGTGACCGTGATTGGAGTAGTACCTTTAGCTA
>JANXYM010000092.1 GCA_025350045.1 Methanomicrobiales archaeon
TGCACAATTTCTCAATTCCCTTTTCGAATAATCAGGCTGAAAGAGATATCAGAATGGCCAAACTCCAGCAGAAAATTTCAGGAACCTTCCGAAGTGAGGACGGGGCTGCTGCATTCTGCCGGATTCGGGGATATCTCTCAATGGTTAAGAAAAATGACCGGCCGGTTCTCATAACGCTTGTCGGCGCATTTCAGGGAAATCCATTCACACCTACTTGCGCTCACAGGACCGGCTGAATAGTTACGATTTTTTTTATAAAAAAAAATTCGCTGAAAGATCAGCACACGCGGGGGACGGGATCGCCCATGGGCGGCTCGATGAACCGTTCACCGCCAATGGTTGTTTCCATAATGACATGGGCGCCTTTGGTGACCGTCCCGATAACCACGGCATCTCTTCCGTACTTGTGCGAACGAAGTGCTGCCAGGATCGCATCAGCCGATGATGCAGGGACACCCATCACTACCTTTCCTTCATTTGCCACTTCGAGAGGATCGATACCCAGCATGCCGGACGCACTCTTCACATTCTTGCGGATTGGCAGCATTTCTTCCTGTATGCGGACGCATACACCACTTTTTCGCGCCATCTCATTGATGGCACTTGCAAACCCGCCGCGTGTCGGGTCCTTCATCGCGTGAATGGTGCCGGCATCCAGCGCTTTTTCCACCATATGCCAGAGTGGAGCAACGTCAGACTTTATCTGCTCACCCAGGTCAAAACCCTCACGGTGTGCCATGATCGCAATACCATGATCACCCAGGGTGCCGGAAGCAATGATCACATCTCCGGGAACAAGGCCATTGTCCCGCACGACAGTCTTTGCAATACCGATACCGGATGTGTTGATCGCTATACCATCAAGCGCGCCCTTCTCCATCACTTTTGTATCCCCGCAGACAAGGTTTGCCCCGCATTCCCCAAGGGCTTCGTCCATGGAGGCTACAATCCTTGCGAGATCATCGATCTCGAATCCCTCTTCTATGATCATACCACAGGAAAGCGCGATCGGCCGGCCGCCCATCATGGCAAGATCGTTAATGGTCCCGCAGACAGAGATTCTCCCGATATCCCCCCCGGGAAAAAAGATGGGCCGGACCACATGGGAGTCGGTGGTAAAGACAAGATTTTGTCCATTCAATGGTATGACTGCCCCGTCATCCATTGCCTCAAGTCCGATTCCCCCCGCATTATTGTGCTTGAACTTCGTGAGCGTCTGTAACAGTTCGCCCATCACTTCCCCGCCGGCCCCATGCATCATGTTGACTTTCATGCTAGTCCTCCACCTCAATCTCAATATTCGTGACCACAATTTCCCTGCCTTTTACCATTTTCGGCAGCGCCCCGCACCCGGGACAGACATAAATTTCTTCGCCGGAGTAACCGCAGGCGCAGGTTGTTTCGGGGGGCATTTCCACGCAGACGAGCTCGGTTTTTTCAAAAAGAGGATCGTCTTCCTTGATTGTCCCGAACAAAAAAGTTACCTGCCCGGGATTTACCATTGCCATCTTCCCGACTTCAACGCTGACTCGTTTTACCTTCTTTGCATTGTTCTCGATTGCCGCCTTGCGTGCGGTAGCATACAGGTCATAGGCAATGGAAAACTCGTGCATCAATCCTCCAGCGCGGCATAGACCTGTTTAAAAATTTCCCGGGTCTCAAGACCTTCTTCCCGGGAGAGGCGCTGGATGGCAAACCCGACATGGACCAGGACAAACTCGCCGATCTTCACATCCACGAGATCAAGTCTGACCTCCTGTTTGAGATCACCGTAGTCTACCAGGCCGATATTCCCTTCTTTTATCTCAAGCACTTCTGCGGGAACTGCAACACACATTGAAAGATCCTCTGAGTTATCTCACCTGTACTGTTAGAGGTCCAACCACATAAAAACAGTGATATTGATACAGGATTTCAATGTTTTTTTTTGGCATTCAGAAAAAATCACTATTCATTTCGTGTTCGTTTTCATGACATGGCCATTTGAGGGATATCGTAGTACCGGGCTCCGGGAAGGTATTTCTTTACCGGTTGCCGGTCTCAACGTTTCCCGGTTAGGGAAACGGTGAGGGGGGTGAAGGGATACAAATCCCAAAGAACACGAACAAAATTTTTAAAAACACGAACGCCGGGGAAGAGATTTGAACTCTTGAGGTGCAGGGCACCAGTAGCTTTCAAGGCTACCGCCTTCCCGGACTAGACTACCCCGGCAGTGCTCCATATGTAGGGCGTAGTATGTAAAAAGGCTTCTTAATCGGTTTGTCAGGAACCTGCGGAGTGGATACTCCATGGGCCAGATGAAGTCACAGGAAAAAAGGGTTATTTACGGGAGAAAAAGACTGCGATGCCGATTGCCACCAGACCCGCTAAAGGAAAAACCGGTGCCTGCGGTGTCGTGGCGGGGGTCTGAGGTGAGGTTGCGGCAAATACTTCCGGAACTGTCGGACTTGCGAGAATAGAGTGAACATTTTCTGCATAAAGGAAAACATCGCTGCGATCTGCATACTGGTAGGGGTATACTTTGACATAGATAGTCTTGCCCCGGCCAAGGAATTCTGCCCGCTCCGGTAATTGAGCTCCATTATTATTTTCCATATGGAGAACCCCTTTGTCATCAACATATTCAATCACCCAGTCGATGGAGGAGGAGGTATGCAGGATAACAGGGCCGGATGCAGTCGTGACAACAAAATATGCCGGTGAATCCCGCGAGGCTTTTGCATGTGCGGAAAATACCGGATACGTGGTCGCTGTTGCTATGGGTGTAGATCCGGTTGTTGTTTCTCCGGAAACAGAGATCGTGCGGGTCCCGATGAATCCTTTCGCATCGGTAAAACTCAATTCATAATCCCCGGGTTCGGTTATGGGAATATCAGCAGAAAAGAGTCCGGCATTGTTTGTATTCACATAGCTGGGCCCGAACACAATCGTGCCAGCAGGGCCGATAATCTCAATCTGGACGCCGGAATTTTCTCCTCCCTTAATGGTTCCTGCGATATTGATCGTACCGCTGAAACTCTGGCGGGTCAGGGAAGACATATCGATTTCATCCGAGCGATCGATGAGCTGGACAAGACGTGTAGGCTCAGATGAACTGCCTAACCCGGTGGCTGGCACCTCTACCTTATAGGTTCCTTTCTTTAAATCGGTTGTATCGAAAAACGTTCTGAAGGTTTTATCAGACTGGACATACACGATCTTGCGTTGAATTTCCGTCGTTGTTGTCAGCTGGTAATAGAGAACCACATCGATGGGAGTACCTATACCCAGCGTTGTTGTCCCGGTTACAACGAGTGGCTTTCCTATCGATAGGGATATCGGAGCATCGATATTCACCTGATATGCCGATGCTAATCCCGATAAAAAGACGAGTCCCATCAGAAAAAGGACGATCTTTTTCATCTATATACGATCAACTAATAGGATGTTAATGATTTCTGAACGTTCCGAAAAACCACTCGCAAGCTGGCGGGGAAAAGAGCGTTACGGCAACGAATTGCTGGAATGCCTCACGGTGATATTTAAAAGTGCCGGCTGCACATGGTCAAAATGCCGGATGTGCAGTTACCGTCACGAACGCTTTGAGCAGCAATCGTGCGAGATGCTCCTGGGACATCTCAAAGCCCAGCTTGCCTGGGTGAGAGCCGAGTACAAGGCCGAGGATTACCGGATGGTTAAGATCTTCACTTCAGGAAGTTTTTTTGATCCTGCTGAAGTGCCGTCTGAATTTCTTGGTGATGTGGCCACAACGTTCCGTGGCAAACTGGTGATCGCTGAAACCCGCCCGGAATTTGTGGATACGGAGATCCTACGCTCATTCATCGAGAATATCGATGACGGCAGCTGGAAAACCCCGCTCTACTGTGCTGTCGGGCTGGAAACAAGCAGCGATCCCATCCGGGAAAAATGCATCAACAAGGGATTTGCGTATGCAGATTTTATTGCAGCGGCATCACGGGCCAGGGCAGCGGGAGCGGGCATCAAGGCATACCTCCTGTTCAAACCGCTCTTTTTAACCGAACAAGAAGCTTTGGACGATATGAAACAATCGATCCGCGATGCTGCTTCGCATGCTGACATGATCTCGATGAATCCCTGCACCGTGCAGCGAAGAACCGAACTGGAATTTTACTGGAAACGGGGGGCATACCGTCCCCCCTACCTCTGGAGCGTGCTTACCCTGCTTAAGGAATCGCCGGTGCATATGACCTGCGATCCGCTCGGTGGCGGGCAGAAACGGGGACCGCATAACTGTGGGAACTGCGATTACGACCTGGTCAAGGGAATCCGCGACTATTCCCTTTCTGCGGACCGGGAATTGATAAACGCCCTGTTGGAGACACCCTGTGCATGCAGGAACGAGTGGGAGTATGTCCTGGCAAACGAGACGCCCTTCTGCATGCCGCTGACGCGGTGAATTTAAAAATCCTATAAAAAAAATAGCTCTGGAGAAATCATCCTTTTTTTCCCGACACTTTTTTGGGCATGATCGCATTCCCCTGCTCGCTCGTGGCATCCCCCCATAACAATAGAGTGATACAAGCGGGTAGATCCATGGACAAAACGGGGGTCAAGGGGGTGCACCCCCTGAACTGCCTCCCCCTTTGGGGGAGAGAGGGGGTCACCCTCCTAATCTTTTGGAAAGCATGAGGGTAATCCGGGATAATGATAGGATTTTCCCTGGAAATCCTGCTTTTTGATATGATGATGGGGGTTTTAGATCCCCATACGCCCGCATGGGATAAACTCCTCTGCCCCCTACGACCT
This sequence comes from Methanomicrobiales archaeon, assembly GCA_025350045.1. GTDB lineage: Archaea > Halobacteriota > Methanomicrobia > Methanomicrobiales > Methanospirillaceae > Methanoregula. Next base: position 4,768 of record JANXYM010000092.1, read on the forward strand.
GTGCGGCGGTTTTGGTGACTAAAAAAAATACAAAAAACCACGTTGCCCCGCCGTGCTTGAAAAAGAGGCCCTGAAGCGGGGAATCATCGTTACACCAGAGGCACAGCACCAATTTTCATGGTCCGGATGTGCACCCGCGTTCACGTGAGATTCAACCGAGACTAAAACACTTTAAAAAATTATTTTTTTGCCGCAGCACTCTGGATCTCGAGTTGTTTTGCAAGAAGGGGAAGGAACGTCCCGGCATCGGAAACGATACCGATTGCCTGCGTTGTGCCGCGATCCATCAGTTTGGTGAGGTGGGCCGGGTTGATATCCACACAGACCGTCTTGACCTTTGACGGCAGGCAGTTGCCAACGGCAATGGAATGAAGGAGAGTTGCAATCATCAA
>JANXYM010000021.1 GCA_025350045.1 Methanomicrobiales archaeon
GTGTGGCTGAGAAATTCGCGAACTTTTGGGCATATACGTAAAAACCAAGGCGAGCACCGGTTGTGGTATTGCCGCCATAGAACATCCAGAGCGGTTCAAGGAGGGTCTCGTTCTTTGAAACCTTTTTCGCATAGTATCCCGGCGAGATAAGATCGATGGTGATATCCCCTGCTTCCGGGTGCCATTCGGATTTTACGAGCTCATGCCGCTCCAGTTTATCAATTGCGGTGTCAAGAGAGATGAGGGGTGCATCCCCTGTGTACGTGTAATTCCTCCACTCCTTGACGACCCGTAACAATTCCCCATTCTCGCCGAGCTCAACATCTATATAATTGCTGTCACCGATGGTCAATAAACCATTGATCATCTTCTGATCATAGGAAATTGTCGTTGATTCGGGTAATCCCGGAACATATTGTTGTAACGTATCATTGTACACTTTATCGTATTGGGTAAATGCGCCATTTGATACGGCATCCGCGGGCAGTCCGCCATACGGTTCCAACGCCTTTCGTGCCACTTCCGGGGCTTCTTCGGGGGTAGTCACATTCAGGCGAGGTCGTGAATCCTGGAATCGTTTATTAACTGATTCTCCTTCGCGAAGAACGCCCCGGTAAACCGGTAGTGTACTGGAATACCTTGCGACAGTTGCATTGATAATAATAGGGCCGGTCGTTCTTTCGTAATGAGACAGTCCATTACTTGGTACCACAATATCCGGAATTGTGTTATTCCCAATCTCCGTCGATGGGATTTTACCGAATCCCCCTAGGAAGAATAATACACCAAAGGATGCCAATAATACGATAATAACCGCCATCAGTTGAGCTCTTTTTTTCATAAGATCACATCCTCATTCGTATGGCAATTCCATGCATAACGGACAGCTTTATCATCAGGGCCTCCCTCCGGGGCAATATCTCCCATGTCGGGGAAATGGTCCAATCTTTTTTGTGTTGGGGTTTTGAAATATACCGCAGCAATGACATCTACAGTGTCATGAGTGTAATCAAGAGTACCATCAGGATTGTAATGTGTCGCGGCGGGTGTATCTCTAAGCGCGTCTCTTGTTGCATCTCTCCATGAATTATACAGTGGTTTGCCTTCAATCGCATTGGTGAAAAAGAAATCGGGAACATCAGGATCCATATCCACCACGGTTGCAAAACCGAAAACCCCATGAGTTGTTCCCAATACGTCTCCCCATTTATCGTCTTTCAGGATATTACATGAATGGAGGACTACCCATTTGTTTTTCCCACCCCATTTATTCTGAACATCTTGAGCATTGAACCAGTCACCATCAAAATTCCCACCCGTTTCTCCGGGTTTTGATATGACGAGTGAGGTATTTCCCGGTGTTCCGTCCCCAAGGAAAGATCCATGCCCGGTATGGTAATGGAGGGTTGCATCATTGATGCTTCTCGAGGGCACTTGAGAATCTCCTCCAAAAAAACCTCGCGTGACCGTAGGGCCTGACGCAGAAAAAACCGGATCTCCCCAACCGGCAGATCCTAATCTGGATTTAACAGCAGCAATTGTTCTCTCACTGTTGAGAGTCGGTGCTTGATTTTCATACATACTGTTCGTTATCGAAAATGTCTTCCCAATCGGCTGAACACACTTAGGAATTGGTACACACGTTGCCGGCGGGTCCGTCTGGAGCCACTCGACTATTAACGATGAGCTGCCGACAACCCGGTAATACACTATACCAGGACAAGATTCAGCATAATTTGTTAAATAAGCATAGCCGTCAGGACCAGAAACCGCACTTTGTATCGTACACCAGGAAATCCCATCATCAGAGCGCTGGAAGTCAAAGGTTACTCCGGGAATTGGGGGGCCCCCCGTTGTTTGCCACGCTCTCATAGGTAAATATTGACCTACATATAAACTGTAATCGACCGATAATGCACTAGCAGATTCTTTGATAGAATTGATTTGTTCTGATCCTTTTGCCGATGGTTGGCTTGTGATATATTGATCCGGAGTGAGCACAGATACATATGTATTTACATTTCCTTCAGCCAAAACAGGTGAAATGATAAACACTGCAACAAGCAAACATATTGCAATCAGATCAATATCCTTCGGAACATGCCAAAGATGTATTTTTTTCATTTGAAATCTCCTCTTTTTTTGCATAGATCTTGACAGAGAGAGCAGATTCAAGAGTGATTCGACCCACTCTTGAACTCGTCCATTCTCTTCAGTTTATATCAGATGTGAACCACGACATGACCGAAACTTCACAATAAAAGAAGTTAATTATCTCATGCCTTCGGGCTGGATCGGGCTCAGCTGGTCCTAAAACTCAGGTGAGCGGGTCCTTTCTAGAAAGGGTATATTATACGCAACGGGATATATGCGTTGTTTTTTGATTCGATTAAAATTCGAAATTAGATATTCTCTCAATATTGTAGTTCTTGCCGGGCTGAATCACTCCCACGTCACTTGTTTTTCAACCACAAACTTATTCGGAAGTCGCGGCTCAGCTCTTTTTCATAGAGGGTAATATGCGAGCAAAGAGCTCAACCGTTTTTATGACGGTTATCACAGGTATCCTTGCCAGCATGGTTATCCCCGGTATCCACGCAGCAGTTCCGGGCGATACCCCGCGGATAATCCCCTTCGCAACGTATGCCGATATTACTGTTCCCAACGGCTCCCTTTCCAATCATTCGATACCTTCCGGATACCAGGCAACCCCAACGCTCCTCAAAGTTCAGGTTGAACTTTCCCGGACGGCCTTTCCCGCCCCCAAGGGGGAGATGGCAGCCGGTCCCTGGGCGATCGGTTTTTCTGCGGATCCAGTGTCCATTATGATCGTCATCCTGGCCATTGCTGCAGTGGCAGCAGGGATCGCGTATGTGCTGAAACGAAAACGTGATGAGGAAGAGCAGGAGAGAATAATTTAACAACTTCCCAAAAAATCAAAGTATGGAAAATGAGTGTAGTGCTGAGCGAGAAATTGCCAGGCAGGCATTCCTTCAGAACAGCGTCTTCTGCGGATTTTTGAGATGCCGCTGGGCCGCCGGAGTGGTCTGCCTGCCCTGAGGCGTCCTCTTCAAAAAACCGATCTGGATGAGGTATGGTTCGTACACCTCTTCGATCGTCCGCGTCTCCTCTCCAACTGATATCGCAATGGTCTTTGCCCCGACCGGCCCGCCCCCGAAATCCTCGGCAATGACCGAGAGGATACGCCGGTCGATCTCGTCTAAGCCCAGCTCGTCAATCTGCATGAGGGAAAGGGCGCTTGTTGCGATCTCCGGTGTGATGGTACCGTCTCCCTTCACCACCGCAAAGTCCCGTACCCTCCGCAGGAGCCGGTTGCCAATCCGGGGCGTACCCCTGCTCCGCTGGGCAATCGCAGCCGCACCGTCAGGCGTGATGGGAATTTTGAGGATGCCGGCGCTCCGGGTGATGATCCCGACGAGTTCTGCCGGGGAATAGAGATTCAGGCGGATGATGATGCCGAACCGGTCCCGGAACGGCGAGCTCAGCAGGCCCTGCCGGGTGGTTGCCCCGATGAGAGTGAAGTGTTCGAGTTCGAGTTTGATCGAACGGGCGCTCGGGCCTTCACCAATCATCACATCGATGAAGAAATCCTCCATGGCGGGGTAAAGGATCTCTTCAACCACCGGGTTCATGCGGTGGATCTCGTCGATGAAGAGCACATCCCCTTCTTTCAGGGCCGTGGCCAGTGCCGCCACATCCCCGGGCTTCTCCAGCACCGGGCCTGTTGTCGTCCTGATGGTTGCCCCCATCTCGTTTGCAATGATATACGCAAGGGTAGTCTTGCCCAGTCCCGGGGGTCCGGAAAAGAGTATATGATCGAGCGGTTCGGAGCGGATCTTCGCCGCCTGGATGGCGATCTTCAGCGTCTCTTTTACCTGTTCCTGTCCTATGAATGCATCGAGCGAGGCCGGCCGGAGCGTGAGCTCCTCGCCATCATCCGCCAGGGGTTCGGGGGAAATGATCCGCTCGCTCATGGGTGTCAGTGCTCTTTGAGGGTGACCAGCGCCGCCTTGATCAGGGTCTGGACGGACGGTTCTTTCAATCCTGCTCCAGAGTGCCGGACCGCATCGTACGAGTCTTTCTCGGCAAACCCGAGCGAGATGAGAGCACTGGCGGCATCGTGGATAAGGTGATCCGCTTTACCGGTTCCGGCAGCAGGCAGGGAATCGCGGACTTTTCGGATCTTGTCCCGGAGTTCGAGGATGAGCCGCTTTGCCCCCTTGCTCCCGATCCCGGAGATGCGGGTCAGGCTCTTTTCATCCTCAGAGAGGATGGCCATGGCAAAGTCCGCGATCGTGATCTGGGAGAGGATGTTGAGGGCTGTCTGGGGACCGATACCCGAGACCCCGATGAGGATGGAAAAAATCTCCCGTTCGCTCCCGTGGAGGAACCCGTACAGGGTGATGGCATCTTCCCGCACCGCCATGTGGGTGAAGAGTTTTATCTTCCCCCTGGTGCCTGCGATCTCCTGCACCGAGGGCTGGGGAACGAAGACGCGGTACCCGATGCCGTTGACGTCCAGCACCACCCACCGGTCCCCCGTCTGGACCGGCTCGCCGTACAGATACGCGATCATTGTACTATCTCATGATGTGGATATGACATAAGGCAATCGAAAGGCCATCGGCCGCATCATCCGGTTGGGGGATCTCACCGAGATGGAGCAGGCGCTTAATCATCTCCTGCACCTGCGCCTTGTCTGCCCGGCCGGATCCGGTGATGGCCTGTTTTATCTGGTTCGGAGTATACTCTTCGACCGGGACACCGTGCTGTTCTGCGGCAAGAAGTATCACCCCACGCACCTCGCTCACGCTCATGGCAGACGTGACATTTTTGGAAAAAAAGAGTTTCTCCATGGCCAGGAAATCCGGAGGATACCGGCCGAAAAGTGCTGTAATTTCGGTAAAAATTTCGAGCAGCCGCTCGGCCTGCCGCCTGCCGGCCTTTGTCTCGATGCACCCGTAGCAGATCGGCGTGATCATACCTTTCTCCACCTTTATCACGCCATACCCGAGCCGGGCAACGCCTGGGTCAATGCCTATGACAATCATGGCAGGTGCCGGATCAGGTGGTCATGTCCCTTTACCAGAATTTCATGCTTCATACAACACTCAAACCTTAACCCGCCAGGTCACTGCTTCGCCGTGGCTTCGGTCAGTTTTTCCACATTGCTCCGGGTAAAAAACCCGTTAAAATCCCCGTAGCGGTGAATATACTCGTTCACGATCATCGTGTGCTGTGAGGGTTCGGAGAAGATCTGCCTGAGCCCCTCGGTCTCTGAACCCACGAGTTCGAGCAGGAACTCCATGTGATCTTTTTTTAGCAGGGCAACCGTCTCTTCGATCCGTTCAGTCTGGAACGCCATGTGGTGCACCCGCGTCCCGTAATTACGGATGAACTTCTCGGTCGGCCCGGATGCCTCGTCACCGGTATAGGGGGTGATGCCGGACGTGAAGACCATGGCAAAGTCCTCCTTGTTACGCCGGGCCACGCTCGTGATCGAGTTCTGTGATTTGACGTGCACGCCGAAATCGTAGTGATAGTTGGTTAAGGAGAGGAACTCGAGGATAGCGGCGGAACGGTCCTGCGCCCTGACCCGGGTGGCGGCATGATCGAGTTTTGTGATGTTTTTCAGGTGCTTGTATGCCGGCTTGGTGATATCAGGAGAAATTACCGTCGCCCCTTTCGGGGCATAGGTCTGCATCCCGTCCAGCCATTCTATGATACCGACCGAATTTCCGGTATAGGGTGAGGGGTTCGTCTGGATAAAGGAGAAGTAATCGGATACGATAGGTTCAGGTGTCAGGAATTGTGTTCCCCGCCCTTTCTGGATGGCCAGATATTCCTGGATATCCGGTGTGGAAAAGACAAAACTCTCGAGCCGGGTGTTCGGAAGCGGTCCGGTAAGCCGGCCCGCGTTCGCCCCGGCAAACGGGTTCCGGGCACTGCCCCGCGACCGGACGATGAGCGATGCCGAGCCGGGAACGGAGAGCACATAGCTCTGCGAATCGGTATCAAAGAAGGCCTCCGTACACGCCAGTCCGGTATACCGGAGCAGTTCGTAGACCGCAGGTACAAGGTGGTCGGTCTCGGTTGTTATGATCGCAGAATCAAGCCCCCCGACAAACCCGTCAAGCCCGGCGTCCCTGCGCTCATCCAATGCTATCGCGGCCCTCTCAATGAGGATATTTTCCTGTACAGATGCAGAATCAAGTGCAGAATCCTGTGATGGGGTCATAAGTCCGGCAACACTTCCGTATGTATAGATACGGTGTCCCGGTCATAAAAATGGTGACGGGTAAACAGCATGGGCAATGATTAGGAAAAACCATGGACCGGTATTCTGCCCCACCCCCCGGACAAAAAATACTATTTATATAAGCACACAATATGGAATACAGGAGAACGTATGAAAAACGCTCATGAACCAACGTATTCCTTTGTCATCCTTACCCTTGTCCTTATCGTGGTCAATACCCTGTTAGCCTGGCTCTGTCGGATCGCCCTGCCCGCTGATGTTGGCGGGGTCTCCAGGCTCTATGTTGCCGTAGCGTTTATGATCCTCTTTACCCTCTGGTTTGGCGCTTATGGTGCGATCGCTGCCTATGCAGGTACCCTCATCGGTTCCGGGCTGCTCGCCACCAACCCGGCCATTCCCCCCGATGTTGCGATCTACTGGTCGATCGCCGGCCTCCTGCAGGTGCTCATTCCGCTCATTGCCCTGCGGACCTTTGAAGTGGATCTCAGCCTGGAGAACCGTCGGGACTGGGTGCTGCTGCTGCTCTTTGGAGTAGTGATCAACAACGTGGTGGGTGCTGCCTGGGGGGCCTATACCCTTGCGCTGGGAAATGTCATCACCTCAAGCCAGATCGGGAGCACGTTCACTCTCTGGCTTATCGGCAACATCATTGTGACGGCCATTATTGTTCCACTCGCGCTCCGGCACCTGACACCAAAGATCCAGAGATCAAAACTCTATGTGAAAAATTACTGGGACTAGGCAGATCCGATTCCAGCCTCTTTTTTTTTAGTTATCATATCCTTAAATCGGTGTCAGGGAAACTCTCACTCTGGCCAAAACACCTCCTGGTTTCGGCATGCCCGTCCCTTGTGTTGGTGCAAGTGTTTTTATACGAACCGTTCTCACCTCTCTCAGCAGCATTGACTGGAGAATCAGGCATTGAAGTGGCAATCCCTTATTCTGACAGGTATTCTGTTCGCAGCAGTTCTTTTTGCAGCTTGCACTGATGAGGCAATCCCCGGCCCGGCACCCGTTCCGGTAAATACTATCCTGCCGGGCCAGGTGCTGTACTCGACCGGGGAAGTGACCGGGAATGGAATACCCGGGGGCACTATCGATACGATTACCTTTACCATAGGACTCGGCCCGGGAGAAAAACCCGTCAATATGGAGAACATCTCCATTTTCTATGCCGATGCAATCCGGACTGAAACCCTTGAACCCGTGAGCGGCTACCGGGGTGAACCCCCCGCGGGAGAATGGGGGATAATGCACGTCAGAGACGAGATTGGCGCTCCCAATAACCGGCTCGAGGATAAGGAGCAGTTTATCATCCGTATCAACCCCAAAGCGCCGCTCGTTCCCCGGCAGTTCATCTCGATTGTTGTCAAACCCCCGTCAGGCACACCCCTGACCATCCGCAGGGTCTCTCCCCCGACTATCATGAAAGAGAATAATATCCTTGCACCGTTGTAATTAAAAAAAAAAACAGTGCGGAATATATGAGGGAAGCGCTGGCCAGAAAAAAATTCTTTTTTTTACGGGGAATGGTCGTCAACAACCCCCCACCCCATGCCCTGCGTACGGGCCGTGGGCTGCAGGAAAAACAAAAAGCACATTACCTGGATAAAAGCGAGTTGGGATCGGGAGCTTATTTCGTGGAATGTTACGTGTTCCAGTCCATTCTCCTTCTCTAAAAAAAACGTTATCTGCTCTCATCCTCCTGAAGTATGGGGGTCTTTTTCTTTATGGCCATGATGATCGGTACGAGAAGATAGACCAGCAGGGAATACGGGGGCGAAAAAAGCGCCACCCCCATGCCGAGGATTGCAATGGACGGGACGGTTGCGAGGAGTTGGAACCGGTTCTCTTCATTCGCAATACCAAATTCAGCGTCACAGATGTGGCGGCACCGGCAGATATGGGTCCACTGCCCCAGAAACAGCCCGCCGACAATAAGGATATTCAAGTGGAAGAGGAGTACCGCAATCATAATCCCGTCATACGCTCCTGACACATCCGTGGTGAAGGGGATCAGGACGATGAAGATGAGGATGGCAATATTGAACCGGAGTACAGCAGGATCAACAACCCGGAGATAATGGAACTGGCGGTGATGTTCGATCCAGAAGAAGGCAAGTACCAGAAAAGCAATAACAAAAAGGACAAACTGCGGGAGGAGTTTTTCCAGGTATCCCGGGAGCTCAGTGATCGCCTGGCTCGCAGACAACTGTGGCATCGTCATCCCCAGCACGAGCAGGGTCATGGCGAACGCAAAGATCGTGTCCACCATAGTTTCCAGCCGCCCTTTGGAGATCCGGTGGGGGTTATCGTGCTCAAATCCGCTCATATAGTATAGTATTCCGGGATGCAGGTAAATCTTTCATCCATTCCTTTTCGACTTTTTGTCATTTCGGCTCTGCTGAAATCCGGTTTTCCGGTGATTTTCTCTTATCGGCAGTTTGGAGTGTGACCCCCTTCTTTTTAGAGCGTTTCCCATGAAAATCATATTTTCGGAAATACAAATATGGGGGTTGAAACCCCCATACCCCCAATAATGATGAACACCGCCGCACCAAAAAGGGACGCCCCCGCGGCGGATCAGAACGCTTCAAAAGAATTTGACATTGAAGTAAAATCAAATTGGATAAACCTCATTGCCCGCCGTGCCTAAAGAGAGGCCCTGAGGCGGGGGATCATCACAACTCTGGTTATTGATGATTTTCAATAGTTTGTGTGCGAACTTCCGTTCATGTGCGTTTCAACAGAGCCGACATTTCTTAAAAAAATTCCATACTCTGCCCGGGGGATATTCAAACTGAAAAATGCCTGTGCCCCTATGCCCCCGCTTTCCTGCCGGGCTGTACCCGTTCAAAAGAAGTTCAGGCGGTCGATGACGTGTTCATGAGTGAAGCGGGTAATACTGGAGGATGGGGAGGGAAGAATCATCGGGCAAATGGTCGGCAGTTCCGGTGAGCAGGTATAATTCCTTTGCGCACACCGGTTCAGATGCTGATACCGGGGATTTTTGGGTCATGAGCACATCTTTTTACCTATCAGCAATCATCCTTACATGGAGAACGAAATCGTGAAGATTATCGGCATCAACGGAAGCCCGAAAGGGGAGAAGAGCCAGACACGAAAGCTGGTGATGGCTTCCTTGAAGGTGCACGGCAGACCGGTGCAGATGTTACATTTGTGGATATCTGTGGCCTTGAGATCAAGTACTGTACAGCATGCGGTACGTGTTATGCAAAAGGTGAGTGCATCCATGATGACGATTTCCCGGCCCTGCTCGAAAAGATGCTGAACGCCGATGGTATCGTGCTCGGCTCACCGAATTACATCAATCAGGTTACCGCCCAGTTAAAGACACTCCTTGACCGGATGGCGGATTCGATCCACTGCCAGTCCCTTGCCGGGAAGTATGGCTGTGCGGTTTCAACGGCAGGTGGATCCAAGGCTGACGAGGTCGCGGATTACCTGAATGAAGCCCTGCTGAGCCTTGGTGCTACTACCGTTGGAAGGGTAGGGATCCTCGTTGGGGCTGATCCAAATGCAATCACCGGCGGTGAGAAACAGGCAAAGGAGCTGGGGAGAAAACTCGCTGATGCGATCAAGACGAAGTGGAATGATCCGGCACAGGCGAAAGTCCATCTCGAACGCAGGGAATATTTCAAGCGTCTGGTGTCGTTCAACAGGGATCTCTGGAAGCACGAGTACGATCACTGGAAGGGGTTAGGGGAACTGAAATAATTTTTTTCTCGTCGCCCTTAAAAAAAATCTATCGCAATTGAAATCACATTTTTCATCAAGATTAAGCTGAAACCTTCAATCGACCGTATTTTTATAAAAACGGGTTCAGAGTTCCCCGATATCCTCGTTCCAGAGCCGGGGGTTCTGTACAATGAACTCCTGCATCATCGTAACACACTCGCCAATATCCAGCACGATCACTTCGATACCATGCTCTTCCATAAACGCCCGGGCCCCGGCAAAATTCCGTGATTCACCCACGATGATTTTTTTAATTCCGAACTGGACGGCAGCACCGGCACAGAGATAACAGGGCATGAGCGTGGAATAGAGCACGGCATTACGGTATGTCCCAATCCTTCCGGCATTGCGCAGGCAGTCGATCTCCGCGTGGATAACCGGATCTCCTTCCTGTACCCTGCGGTTGTGTCCCCGGCCGAGAATAACATTGTTCCGGACAAGCACCGAACCGATGGGAATTCCTCCCTCAGTCCGCCCTTTTCTGGCCTCTTCAATGGCTTCCTGCATGAATGGATCCATACCATACCTCCTTCCCTGTCTGCATGGTTCTTTTTTGTTTTTAACGAAAAGTGCCATTACCTTATATCAGGTATGCCGTCAATCAGTGGCGCTAAAAAGACATAAGCGACAAGAAGCAACCCGGCAACAACCGCATTGTAAAACGGGAGGGAAGCAACGGTTATCACGCCGAGCGCACACACCCAGATGAGAAAACCGATGGCAGAGATGCCCAGCTGCACCCCATCGGTGACATTCTCACCTTTCCAGAGATACAGCACCGTACCCAGGAGTCCGAGGATCAGGCACCAGCGTGCCACTGCGGGATACCAGGATTCCGTGCCGGACAGATAATACGTGATCCCGTATAGGGCAATGAACAACGCGATCGTCTCTACGGGTATGTATTTGACCAGCCGTTCCCGGTAGGAATCATCGGGCGTGTCCTGACCCGGACCTTCTTTCGCCCGGGACAGTACCCTGTCACGGTTCCGTTTTGTCACTACAAGCCGCAATCGTATCTCCTCCTTCTTCTACCTGCATGCTCTGGCGGGATGATTATATCAAGCCATCGCAACGGGAATGATGGTTAACTGCTGCTGCCCCCTGCCGGGCAAAAAAAGATATACTTCGGGTATTTATTGGGCTGCTCTTTTCTTGATCATTTCGAGCGCTTCGAACGCTTCCCTGCGCACGGCTATGTTCTCATCCGAGAGAAGACCGGTGATATGATCGACAGCTTTCTGGTCGCCGATCTCTCCGAGGAGGAGCACTGCACGCCTCCGGACATCGCTCTGGTCGTCTTTTAAGACCATGATGAGGGGGGTGGTTGCCGGCTGGCCGAGCATCCAGAGTGCCTCCATGGCGCCGGTCCTCATCCGGGTATCTCCCTCACGGAAGACCTGCATGAGCGGTGCGATTGCGGGAACGCCCAATGCGGCAAGGGACTTGACGACTTCGATGCGAACCGGCCGGTCCGGATCACTGAGTGTCCCGATGATGGGGGAGATCGCCCGGGTATTGCCGATCTGGCCGAGCACTTCTGCTGCACCTTTGCGGATGCCGGGGTTCTTGTCACCGAGTGCTTTTATCAGGGGTTCAACGGAGGGCTCACCAATCGTGACAAGGGCGAGTCCCACCCTGCGCTGGACATCATCATTGGGATCAATGAGCGCCCGTATGAGCGGCTCAATGACCGGCTCGCCCAGTGAGCAGAGAGTTGCCATTGCTGCCATGCGGACATGCTCCCGGGAATCGTTGAGACTCTCGATCAAAGGCGCGACTGCACGGGGATCCCCGATACGACCGAGTGCAACAGCACTCTCGTGCCGGACATAGGGGTCTGCATCTTTTAACGCCTCGATGAGGTGGCCGACAGCCCGCGTCTCGCCCATAACGCCCAGTGCCTGCACGGCCCCCCTGCGGATGAGTGGATTGTTGTTCTTTGCTGCCTGTACCAGCGGTCCTACAGAGGGTTCGCCAACCAGCTGGAGTGCCCGGATCGTTTCCTGGCGCACATCGTCAGAAGATTCGTCCAGTGCACTGATCAGGGAGGATACAGCCGGAGCCCCGATCTTGCCGAGCGTATCTGCCGATCCCCGCCGGATGATCCAGTACTCGTCTTTCAGACCCTGGATGAGCGGTTCTATGAAGGGTTCACCAAGATCCCCGACGGATCGCACGGCGTTCCACCGGGTGTCAAGATCCCCCTCAGTAAGAGCCTTGAGGAAATTATCGTAGCGCTCCTTCTGGGCAAGGTGACGCGCTGTCTCCTCCTCCTCACCCTTTCCCGACTTGAACATGTTGAGGAATTTCTTTGTAATACTCATTTGCAATTCTCCGAACGAATATTAGTATAAAATCCTTCAAATAGGTATCGGATACCCAATCGACGAAAATTGCGCTTTCCCGCCCGTTTTTCCCGGTTATTTTTTAACGGGCCTTAAAAAAGACGGCGCAAAAAAAATCAATCCGGCTCTGGCAGGGGGGCCGGAAAAAGCCAAAAAAAAAAGTTAACCGTAGGATGAATAACCCACGGTGAACTGGGTAGTAGCTGAGGTGGTTTTTGGCACATCATAAACGTACATGGTATAGACTCCCGTAGGCATGGTTTCATCAAGGGTGAATTTCAAATTCCATGTTTTATCTGCCCCCACAGAGAAGGTACCCAGATCCTTTCCGCTGGAAAACTGCCCCGGCCCTGCCAGTATCAGTACCACATCCTGTGCGCCTGTCGTGCATTGGCCGGAAAAGGATATCGTCTCCCCTTTGCCCGCGGAATACGAACTTGGGGAAATTGATACCCGTCCCCCGCCAATCACGGAGAATTCAGCCCGGTCTTCCGCGGTCTTCCAGGGGTCAGAGACGATCATGGTGTACAACCCTGCATCGACAGAAGAACCCGGATTCCAGGTATAACTCCATGTACCGAGTCCGTTCACGTTTTGCTGGACCAGGGACACCCCTTTGGCATATATTCCCGGCCCGTATAAGGTCAGTAACACGCGTTCTGTGCCGATCGCATTACCGGAAAAACGATTCGAATCCCCGATGATCATCGTCTTTTTTCCTGGCAGGATCGTCACTGCTGCCGGTGCCGGTGTAGGTGAAATTGTCTGGATGATATCTGAAGACACCGGTGTATCTGCCTGAGGGGTTAATGCTGCATAGTAGTTGGATGAACCCGGAGTGACCGTGATGGCAGTTGACCAGCTCGTATATCCCGGGTGACGGTATTCAAGCGTGTGCGGTCCTGTGACAACATCCGGAATCGTGACCGGGGTTGTTCCCCGGTACTGGTTATCGAGATAGACCCCGGCACCGGAAGGTGAGGAGGTAAGACTGATGGTGCCTTTTTGCAAATCCGGGCCTGACAGACACCCGGATAGTAATACAAAAACAATTACGATGATGATGCCCGTCTTACCGTTTGATATTCCCTTCATGCCTCTCACGATAACCGTTATTGCGCAGCGTTAAATAGGTTTGCCACACCGGAGTGCCGCAGATTCAGGGCATTTGAGGTAAAAAAGAAATCCGGCGTATGGCAACAATGTGTTGCGGTCAGCCTTTTTTTACAAGCCCGGCTATCTCGCGTGCCAGGGCGATGCTCTTATCCTCATCGGTCATCAGGGTATCGAACCTGACCGAATGGCTCACTTCTACGGGATCACGGATATCCTGCAGGAATATATCGGTCAGTCCGCCGTAGCAGTTGAACGTCCCTATTGCACTTGGTTCGAATCCTGCTGCTGTCATCAGCGCACCCGCAGGTCCGCTGATGGGCTCATTTCCTATAAACGGGCTTACCGCGATCACAAATTTATCTTTTATCGCCTTTTTCATTCCTTCGCAAGCGAGGATTGGCAGGATGCTGGTGATAGGATTTGAAGGGCCGATCACCACTGCCTCGCTGGCCTCGATTGCAGCCAGCCCCTCTTCGGTCGCAACCGGGGGTTCGTTGAAACTCCGCAGAACTTTCTGGATCTCGATCTTTCCTCTGGCCCGGATCCAGTATTCCTGGAAATGAATGAGACCGAGCTCGGTCTGGACCTGGGTCGTCACTTCGGTGTCGGTCATGGGAAGTACATTTTCCCGGACCCCGAAGCGGTCGCAGAGGATCCGGGTGGCATTGGTCAGGCGCATACCGTTTCGCAGCATCTCACCCCGGGCAACATGCACAGCCCGGTCCCTGTCGCCTATCGTGATGAACTCATCGATGCCCAACCGCAGGATCTCGTCATGGGTGGTGAATGTGTCGTTCCTGACCCCCCACCACGTATCGGTGTTGAGGATACCGGCGAAGAGATACATGACCGTGTCAACATCCGGCGAGATATGGTTTCCCGAGATCCAGATGTCTTCTGCCGTGTTGACAATAACCGAGATCTCGTGATGGTCCATCACTTTCTGCATGCCCCGCAGGAGTTTGGGGGTACCGGTCCCGCCCGAAAGGAAGGTAATCATTACTCAATACTTTTATGCCATGTATATGAAGATTGTTTAGTGAACTTAAAGATCATCAAAGACCCGGTCCATGGCTATGTGGAAGTGGAGGAGTTTGCCCTTGCCCTGCTGGACTCCCCCGTTCTCCAGCGTCTCCGCTATGTCAAACAACTGGGTTTTTCTTTCCTCGTATACCCCGGTGCCAACCATACGCGGTTCGAGCACTCGCTGGGCACCATGTTCCTTGCCGATGTAGCCTGCCGGCGCTTTGCCTTATCGGATCCCGAGCGCACGCTGGTGGTTGCTGCTGCTCTCCTCCATGATATCGGCCATGGTCCGTTCTCCCATGCGAGCGAACCCTTAATGGAAGAGTTCCTCAATCGCACCCACGATGATATTGAACTGATTGTTGAGGATCAGGCAGGAGATCTGCTCCGGGCAACGGATATTGACCCCGACGAGCTCTGCGCTGTGGTGAAAGGAAAACACCCGTTGTCCGGTATTATCCACGGTGATCTTGATGTGGACCGGATGGACTACCTGCTCAGGGATGCGTATTACACCGGTGCCCCATATGGAACGGTGGATGCCCAGCGTCTCATCCGGCACCTGATCCGGACCCCGGAAGGGACCGTGCTCGACGAGAACGGGGTGAACGCAGCCGAATCCCTGCTCATCGCCCGCACGCTGATGCGCCCTACCGTGTATTACCATCACGTGAGCCGTATCGGGGAGACCATGTTCCAGCTCGCGGTTCTTGAGCACCTCCGGGATGCACCGGACACCGAAGCACACAAGATCCTGAGTACTGATGATGCAGCGTGCATGCATGCATTGCAGACCTCAGGCAACCCTGTAGCACGGGATCTGGCGGCACGGTTGTACGAGCGCCGGCTCTACAAGCGGGCACTCTCCGTCGGGAGCGATCAGGTCAATATTGCAGCATTTCTTGATGGTGTGCCTATCGAAAAATGCCGGGCATTCGCAACCCGTATCGCCGAAATGGCCGGTATCCTGCCGCACGAGGTGCTGGTGGATATCCCTTCTGTCCCGAGTGAGATGTCGCTGGGGGTCCGGGTGAAGAACCGCCATGCCATTGTGGACCTCGAAGAGTTCTCGCCCCGGGTACGGACGCTCAATGCCACCCGCAGGGATCAGTGGCGTCTCGGTGTGTATACCCTCCCCGGTCAGCAGGAACGGGTTGCCGATGCCGCCTGCGAGATTCTGCACGTTAAAAAGCCAACCCGGCAGGACACACTGTTTTGACTCCTGCAGTAAATGACCGGCACAGGCACATCATGAATAATCAATAATATCCTCTGGTCAACTGTCAATTTTTTTTGTTTTTCAGATGGAGATATTGAGGCATATAAAAAAGATTCATTTTTCAACAGTTAACCAAATCATACACAATAATATATCTCCGTACCCAAACACTTCCCATGATGAAGTACAGTGTTTTTGTGATCCTTGCGCTGGTCATAGCAGGAGTGATGGTTGCAGGATGCACCCAGAGCCCCGCCCCGGGGCCCGTTGCAACTCCTGCACCTACTGCAGCCGCAACGCCTGTGGCAACGACTGCAGAACCCCAGCCCTCGTTTGCTATGGGAGATCATTATCTCCAGAAGTCCTATTCATTCCAGAGCGAAAAAGATGTGGTCACCGAGCAGTTCCGGGTGGACAATCCCTCGTGGGGTATTGGTTTTGACATCCTGCCGCTCAACGATAACACCATCTACTGCTGGTTTGAGATGAAAGTGACCAACGTTGATACCGGTCACTCAGAAACCTTCGGGTACGGGCGTGACAACGGGTTTGAGCTCCACCACCAGATCCCGATGTATACCACAGGACCGTATAAGATTGAGATGAAGGGCAACCGGGTCAAGGTCGACGTCACTGCGGCCAAGCGGATCCCGTAAACCGGGGGAATTAAGGACATGATCGAAGACTGGATTGTGCTCTCCTGCGGGGTCGTGGCAATCGTTCTCATCCTTGCCATCACCTTCTCTAAGCTCCGGGCTGCTGAGCGCAGGAGCATTGAGAATACCCACAAGCTCAGGGTGTACACCGACCTCCTCAATGCTATCACCGAACTGAACCTTGCCGGCGGGGATCCCTACAAGATGGATATTGCCAAAAAGAGCCTGGCAATGACCCTCAACCGGCTCAACCTCGTGGGAAGTACAGGTGTGCTGAAAAGTACCAACGACCTTCTGGATTTTTTAAATGAACACAAGGATAAGGAGTATGATACCCTGCGGCTCCACAATATTCTCAACACGCTGGTGATCGAAGCGCGCCGCGACTTGAATCCGTCCCACGCCCGCAAGGTTGAGGAGGCACAGGTCAGGTACCGCTTCTTCGCCCCGCCAAAAAACCCGTAATATCCAGCCTGGCCAAGCCGATCCCGGCATAAACTCTTTTTGCCTCCAATCCGACATTGCTATCACAGGATAGGGCAGGGTTCGTATGAAAAAAGAGTATGTTATCGGAGTGACGGGGGCAAGCGGGGCCTGCTATGCCCGCCGCCTGCTTGAGGTGCTGTGCCGGGATGCAAATGTGCATCTCATTGTCTCGGATATCGGGCAGCAGATCGCCACCCACGAGGGGGTCTCTTTTGAAGGGTTCAATGCAACGGTCCACCCCATCGACAAGATGGGGGCATCGATCGCCAGCGGATCCCACAGGATCGATGGCATGGTGGTGATCCCCTGCAGCGCCAAGACACTCTCGGCGATTGCGACCGGGTATGCCGACAACCTGATCACCCGGACTGCGGATGTCTGCTTAAAAGAGGGCCGGAAATGCATTCTCGTCACCCGGGAAACCCCGCTTTCAAAGATCCATTTGAAAAATATGCTTGCTGCCGAGGACGCCGGGGCCACGATCATGCCCGCATGCCCTGCCTTCTATCACCATCCAAAGACCATCGATGACCTGGTGGACATGGTCGTTGCCCGGGTGCTCGACCATCTTGAGGTGGAACATACGCTTGCCCAGCGCTGGAGTGGTTACGATGCGTGATTTTATTGAAAAAATGCGAAATAAGGGACTTGTTGTCGATGTAAATGAGCCCGTCTCTACCGATATGCAGGCAGCAAAGATGGCGAGCACGACCGACAAGCTCCTCTTCTTCCACAATATTGAGGGCAAACGTGCGGTGATGAACCTTACCGCCAGCAGGACTTCCCTCTCCCTGGCCCTTGGTATTGACGAGAAGAAGATTGTCGCAACGCTTGCCGATGCAAAATTTGACGGCAAGGTTGTCGAAGCCGGCCCCATGAAGATGGAGAAGCCCGACCTCACCCGGATCCCCATCATGCACCATTTCCCGAAAGATGCGGGAAAATACCTCACGTCAGCGATCGTCTTCTCCCGCTGGGATGGTATCGAGAATGCATCGATCCACCGGATGCAGGTGCTCGACTCCCACCGGGTGGCAGCCCGGCTCGTGGAAGGCCGGCACACGCACGTGATGCTCAAAAAGGCGCTGGCAAAGGGTGAGAATCTTCCCATCGCCATCACCATCGGGACACACCCGGCCGTCACCTTTGCAAGCTGTACCCGGGTGCCAACCGCGATGGAACTCCCGTTTGCCGCAGAACTGATGGGCGGGGAGATGCAGGTGCACCGGTGCAGCAACGGGGTGCTGGTTCCGGATGCCGAGATCGTGCTGGAAGGATTTATCACGGGAGATCTGACCGAGGAAGGCCCGTTTGTCGATATCACCGGGACCTATGATCCGATCCGGATGCAGCACATCATCGAGTTCACCGGCATGTACATGAAACCGGACTGCATCTACCACGGTATCCTGCCCGGCGGCGATGAACACAAGATGCTGATGGGCGCACCGTATGAGCCGAAGATCTACAAGGCAGTTGCCGGTGTCACCGAAGTGCGCAACGTTGTCCTCACGAAGGGTGGGTGCGGGTACCTCCATGCAGTAATCCAGATAAAGAAGAGCACACAGGGTGATGGCAAGAACGCAATCATGGCAGCGTTTGCCGCCCACACTTCACTCAAGCATGTGGTGGTTGTGGATGAGGATATCGATCCCACAAATCCCCATGATGTGGAGTATGCTGTTGCAACACGGGTGAGAGGCGATCTGGATGTTATGGTGATCACCGGAGTCCGCGGCTCATCGCTCGATCCCTGCCAGCTCGAGGATGGCACGAACGTAAAAGTCGGTGTGGATGCAACGATGGTGCTCGGGCGCGAGGCTGACTTCTCGCGTGCCACCTGGTGACCCTGATGTATCTCGATCCCGATGATGAACGGATCCTCGCCGGAGA
>JANXYM010000027.1 GCA_025350045.1 Methanomicrobiales archaeon
TGTATCTATGCGATATATTACATTTGTTACTAATAAACGTTCTTGTCGTCAAAAGGAGAGAAAAAAGGGACCGGGGTCTGATTTTGGGAACTTTGCGGGCTTTTGCTGGGAACTTTGGCCAGGATCATTTTTTTTAAAAAAGCACCCTGGCTACAACCCTATAAGCAATAGTAAATAGTTTCATTTCATAAGTAATTCCCCAATGATTGTAAAAGACCGGACTGACCGTGCACTGAATCCTGCATCCGGTAAACGCACTCCGGTAAAAAATACCCTTCCGGATGAACGTGTCGCATCCCCTGCAAAAACTCTTCACCCCCGGTATTTTGATCCTGCTGCTTTTCTCCGGAATCATGCCTTCACCATCGTCCTGTTTCTTATCTCCCTGTTCTTCATCATCACGATCACCAACCCGGCACTCTACCTGAATGATGAGTGGATCACCGCCAACCAGCTCCACCAGCTCAGTACCGGTCACCAGGTTACGTTTAGTGAAGGCAAGTACGGTGTCACAAAAGAGGGTATGGTATCTGCGTATTTTGTCTCACGGCAGAACGTGCTGATGTATTCCCTTGCCCTCCCGATAGCGGCGTTGCCCGTGGTGACATTATTCGGGCTCCTGGGGAATAATTTCCGGTTGATTGTTATCCTGATCTGGTCATTGTGCCCGGTCCTTGTCGTCTTGCTCATCGATGCATACTATCCGGCCTATGCAAGAGTCCGTGGCGTGAGAATCCTCTTTCCGGTCATTGTGCTTGCCCTCTTCTTATTCATGTTCAACATTCTGTCGTACCGGCAGTTTGTCTTCTCCGCCTCCGATGCCCCGTTTGAAGTGGCAGCACTGGTGCTTACCAGTCACCTCCTCTTTGCCCTGGTGGTGGCAGTGGTTTTTGAGACCTGCCGGCTGATAGTAAAAGATCCCTGGATGGCACTCCTTGGTACGGGCACTACCCTTGCCTGCTCCTCGTATATCTTCTGGGCCGGGACGGCAAAGGATCACATGCTGACTGCTGCCGTCTTTTTGTGTGTTATCTTTTTCTTTATCCTGTATCTTACCTATGGCCGGTGGCAGGATGCCCTGTACTCGTTCTTCTTTTCCGGGCTCCTGATCTGGGTCCGGCCGGAAGTGGGGTTCTTTGTCACGGCAGGTACCGGTCTGTTCTTCTGCGTGCCCCTGCTGCGGCAGGCGATACAGGATGAAGTTCCTCTGAGCAGTTCTTTCAAATCCTGCCTGCCCGTTGCCGGCGTGTTTATCGGGGGTATCCCCTTTTTTATCAATAATCTTCTGATCAGTCACAACTGGCTCATCCCCGCGTTCGATCTTCCGCGTCCGGTAACTGAGGCCGGGACCGTAACAAACGCGTCACTTCTCTCTTCCCCGGTTGCTGCTTCAAACCTGGCAGGAGAGCTGAATCTCTTTGAGACCCTTGCACGGGCTGGCGATATGATCATGTACGGGATGTTCAAAGGATTCTCCTTCGATACGATGATCCAGGGTCTCTCGGGTGTACTGATCTTTCCGGCAAACGGGAATACCGGTTTTCTCATTCTCTGTCCGGTCATTCTTATCGCCCTGGTTGCGTTCCTGCTCTGGAACCGTGACATTATGGCCGGGATACAGGACAAGAGAGTGATCTTTTTCTATCTGGTTCTTATGATCCTTGCTGCAGTGTTCAGTTACCTGCCCAAGGTATATGCAATGAATCTCAGTCCGGGAGTTCTTCCGGATATGCGGTATCTCTCTCCTGCGTACCTTCCCTGCGGGATTATCAGTATCTGGATTCTTTCAAAAACCCCATTCTTACCCGGGCCACAGGAACTCGTAATGTCCGGACTGAAGCGGGCGATCCTGTTCGTACCCCTGTTATTCCTCACGATGATCATTGTTCATCCTTTTGGGAGTATGAGTGAAGGGTACTTCAGATTTTTCGAGTGTATTATCCTTGCCGTCCTCCTGCTTATCCTGGGACTGATGGTCATCCACCGTCTCTACCGGGAGAATACCCTGTTTGTCCTGCAGGCCATACCGTATCTCTTTGTCTTCCTGCTCATTGCGGTCTTTACCTTCCAGCTGGTGCTGGTCATTGTCTTTGGGGTACTGCTCAAGTTCAACGGGTATCCCCTCTGGATCCCTGTCATCGAGAACAGTTTCAGGGTCTCGATCCAGGCACCGGCATAGCGGGAGTACAGTTCCCCGGGTGACGGGACATAAATCCCGTACAAGGTATCATAAGCCGTGACGGGAAAAAAGCAGGACGCTTCCGTGCATGCTCGTTTTAGTTAAGGATCCTTTTTTTTTATGTGGCCAAGGGAATTTCCCGGTCTGCCCTGGCTGCCCGACGCCCGACCCGGTTGATGGATTATGGGTGAAGGATGTGCGGACCGTCATGGATATGACCCGAATATATCCCCGGACTGTCATGGCACAGGACCTGCCGGGAATGAGCCGGATATCAGCCCGGTTGTCGCATCATTTCATCAGACCACGGGGAGATTTTCCGGCCGGGGAACTAAAAAAAAGGGAAATCAGTACAGAACATTACTATGGGTAAGTTCGGGGGGTGTCATCTTTGCAAAGGGTAATGCAGCACCGACAGCCGGGCGAATTTCCATATTTATCGCGGTATTCTTTGGCACTCCCACAACTTTGAAATCAATCTGGACCTGCTGCTGTCCCATCAGGGAAGGTGTTGCAGCACCGGCACCATCCACCTGGGCTAAAAACGTGGTGGTGGTAGCGCTGGGACCATAGGACAAAATCTTCAGGTCCGAGTTGGGTGTAGAGAAGACAATATTCAGTTTCGAAATATCCAGGGTGGGTGCTCCAGGAGCAAGACCTATTGAGAACCTGATCTCATTAATTACGGCTGGCGATGCACTTGTTCCTGAGCCAATGCCGTATACCTGTCCTACCACCTGGATATTGGAAGTTGCCTGTGCTACACCTGTGTACACGGCTTCCTGTGCCTTCTGGGTTGTAAAGAACCCGGCGCCAAGAACTACGTAAGAGAACACTGCCGCGACAACGACAAAGGCGATAAGCACAATCGCTGCCTCAAGTCCGGTGAATGCATTGTCATTTGTTTTGTAGTGAGTCATGATCTTCCCCTCAATTTTTGCAGATATTAGCCACGTGGGCATATCATAGAGAAAAACTGTTTTAATAGGGTATATATTCTTCTAAAAACCGCTTTCTGCAGTATCAAAAAACAGATGCAGAGACTTTTCCTGCGATAGTACTATTCGACCTGATAATTGTTACAAACCGTTACAAGAGGTATTGAATCATTTCGTCAAATGTCGTGAAGGTCATTCCGGTATTCGAATTAATTTAAAAAAAAAAGTGAGATTAGAAGAGCACATTCATGTGCGTAAGTGCCGGTGGGGTGCTCTTAGAGAATGGCAGTGAAGCACCGACTGATGGACGAATTTCCATATTCATCACGGTATTCTTTGCAACACCGGGGAATTTGAAATCAATCTGGATCTGCTGTTGTGCAGTCAGGGAAGATACCATGCTGCCGACACCGTTGGACTGGGCAATGAATGTCGGAGCAGTTGCACTGTAGTCAGGAACGGTTGTGGTGCCTGAATCTGCTGCCAGATAAATCTTCGGATCTGTGCCGGGTGTTGAGAAGACAATTCTCATCTGCGAAATATCAAGTGTTGGTGATCCGGGGGCAAGGCCGATTGAGAACTTGACTTCATTGACAACGGTTGGCGTTGCGCTGGTTCCTGAGCCGATACCATAGACCTGTCCTATCATCTGGATGTTGGACGTGGCCTGTGCTACACCTGTATAGACGGTCTCCTGTGCCTTCTGGGTTGTAAAGAACCCGGCACCGAGTACCACATATGAGAACACTGCCGCAACGACAACGAATGCGATAAGCACAATCGCTGCCTCAAGGCCGGTGAACCCTTCATCATTTCGTTTGAACGAAGACATATTTTTCACCTTTGTTAGCGGAAACTGGCGTAACCAATACCGCTGTTTTTCTAAATGATTTCATTCTATTTATACTATTGTGGGTTTTATCAGCAGATTCGTTACTAATTCAGGATTTTTTTATTAAAAAGCGAATGGGTAAGATGTTTTTTTTGAGAATTTTAAAAATTCCCTGTTTTCTCCTCGTTTATTAATGGCATGCAGGTACTGCATGGTTTTTTCCTGCACAGTTATACGGGTATTTATACCGGGAAACAGTATATCTGATTATTCTATCATGGACAAAAAAGATCTCCTGTATGGCTTTGGGGCAATCTGTATCATCCTTATTATTGCCCTGGTCATAAAACCGGCAATGACCGGCCAGCCGGTGAATACCGGCATCCCGGTAGTGACCACTGCTCCTCCGGTTATTGTTCCCTTGGCAGTAAATGCAACGAACATAACGCCGGTAATTACTGCAATCATACCGGTCACCACCGAGCCGACACCCACTCCCGTTCCTACCTGGGATGCTTCGGTAAAGGGGGTCTCGTTTGTCGATCCGTCATCCTATAATATTTCCTTTAACCAGTCACTGCCTTCGGGTACGAGAATCGATAATCTTCCGCTCAATACCAGTATGGTCAGTTATGCAAAGATCGAGGGAAAATACAGCGGGACTACGCAGACGATCAGCATACCGTTCCCGTACTGGGAACTGGTATATACGGTTGAACCGGTGCCGGCAATACAGGCTGCAAAGGTCGCCGTAACGCCGAAAAGCGGTGAAGGACTGTCGTACAGCGGCATATCAGGATCGTACTCCTCGGCAACACCTGAATTTACGGTACAGGTGATGGATGCCAATGACCCCAACCGGATCGTCCGGACCCTCTCTCCTCCCGGGGGTATTGATCTGAACTTATGGACCGGGGTAAAAAAGACGGTGACTGCAGATTACAGCAACCGGCCCACAAACCAGCAGAAATCAACCATGGGGGATCTCAAAACAACCGATCCCCGTCCCTGGACCGAGAAGTTTTTCGAAGGGCAGAGGAGTTATTACTTCATTATCAAGACCCGCTCCCTTGAATCCTATAGCCTGGACATAAAAGTCCCGGCAGAATATATCGGGAAATACTAACCAGAGCAGAAAAAAGAGGATTCGGGTTTGTGTTGAAATCCTTTACGTGAACTATTATCATCGCTCCCGGGGACTCTTTTTTTCACGTTGTGCTTTTAACCCCCGCTGCTTCAGGCATCCCCCGGTACTGCGACAGACCTTAAGAAGGCTGATGAAAAACCGGGGGATGCTCCCCCCTGGTCTGCCTCCCCCTTTGGGGGTGAGAGGGGGTCTTCCTCATAGCAGCTGAAAGAAAAAAAGCAGATTCCGGAAAAAGAGGATTTCAACAGAGCCGGATTTTGATTAAGCCTCTCTCCCGGGTTTTTCGTTTTTGCGTTCAGGGACCGGGGAAATCCTGCGAAATGGTTTCCGGTTGTACTATTCTGTTCCGGGAAATCGGGGATGAACCCCTGTCGTTCATACCGGAATTATGAAAATCGATAGCCCGGGCGGATAGGGCAATGATCCCCTGCCACGGGGCCTTCCTTTAAGGCACGCGGGGCAGGTCCGGTGTATCCAACCGGGTTTTTATCTGCAATCTTTTTTCAGGCACTCCGGCCGGGAGGAGAACCGGCCTTTCACCCATTTTTTGTAACACGGTTTTCACCATCCCTGTCGTCACCCTCGCGACAGGGGGTGCCAGGGAAGCGGGGGAGCCGGCATGCTTTTAACGGGTTTCAGGATACCCCGAAAGTTCTCTCCCGGAAACAGCCCGTTTGCTCAAGGTGTGGGGAATAGTTTTTGGCACAACAGGATGCAGGAGCGATCGTGCTCAAAGGATTTCGCACCGGCAGGCTGAGGAGAAAAATAGCTGCGGATAAAAAAAGGATTTCAGTCGAATTTTCTCTTACCCATCGATTCCATGTAGATATACTCTTTTCCGACCTCGATGGTTCCTTTCTTGTCGTCGGGAATGGGGATCTCGAAGTTGGTGAACTCTTTCATATCCATCAGTTGTGCCATGTTTCCGGCAATGGAAAGGACCTGGCCGCTCTTCCGCTCAACAACCGGGACATACGTCTTTGCTGATACTGGTGAGACGATAGAACGCTTGACGCCGTCAAAAAGGCCCATGGCATCAATACGGGCTTTGGCTGCACCGTGTTTGCCGGGCTTGGATGTTGCAATACTTAACACCCTGCAGGGTTCTTCTTCGATGACGATATACCGTCCTTCCTTGATCTTTCCGATTTCAGTCTGTTCTTTCATTTAAATTCACATCTCATTTTTTTTGAATGTAATAATCGCGGTATTAATTTATCTCCATAGCATTACATAAATACAGCGTAGAAACCGGGTGGTATAATCATGGAATTCCTTTCCGCATGCAGTCAGATGGCAGATCTGGTGGAAGAAAATATCCGTGATCTGGTGGGTACCCCTGAGGGAGGCATTACGATCGGGATGGGAGCGGATCTCACCCCGACAAAGAAGATCGATAAGGTTGCAGAAGACTGCATACTGCAGTTTCTGGAAGAAAACCCCCTGTGCAGGCATCTCATCAGTGAGGAAGCAGGAAACGTTGAGTTCAAAGGGGAACAAGGAACCATTTTTCTTGATCCTGTCGACGGTACATTCAATGCCATTGCCGGGATCCCGTTCTATGCGCTCTCCATTGCTTACGCTGAGGATGGAGTGACAGAGCAGGCGTTTGTACGCAATCTTGCCAGTGGTGAAACCTTCACGGCAATACGGGGAAGATCAGCCCTGTGTAATAACAAGCCGGTGCGGGTTTCAACTATCCAGAACCTGGACGAATGCGCCATGAGTGTGTACGGGCGGAAATTTGATCCCACGCGCGTGATGCAGCTGGGCCAGAAAATCCGGCGCTGGCGCCTGCTTGGAGCCTCTGCACTCGAACTCTGTTATGTGGGCTGCGGCAGGATCGATGGTTTTATCGACCTGCGCGACACCCTCCGGGTTACCGATGCAGCGGCAGGTATGCTGGTCTGTACTGAAGCCGGCGGCATGGTTTCCGATCTCAACGGCCATGCCATCCGGTTCCCGGATGAAGTGACCACAGGCCGGTGCCTTGTTGCAACCAACCGGGCCGTGCACCCCAAAGTGATCGAATACCTGCGGTGATTTTTCTATGAGGCTGTTACTCGTTTCACGGATAGATAATCCGGATGCAATTGCCTATTCCCGTAAGCTTAAGGCGGTACTGGAAGAGGACGAAGTTGAGGTGTTTTACGACGATGATACCGCATCCATTCTCCATGAACCCGGGTTACCGTTGTCTGACACCACTGCCGATGCAGTCGTAGTGGTTGGCGGGGATGGCACGATCCTCCGCACGATCCAGCAGATGCAGCACCCGGTGCCGGTCATTGGTATCAACCGGGGCGAGGTGGGTTTTTTAGCAGACCTCGATCCCGCTGAAGCGATCGATTATGTCCGGACCCTGCCCCGGGGTTTCTCTGTTGAAGAGCGGATGCGGATCACGCTCTTTAAGGAGGGCACCAGCCTGGGAACCGCCCTCAACGAGGCGCTGATCGTGACAACGCGCCCGGCAAAGATGCTGCGGTTCTCGATCCTTGTTGACGGCATCACCACTGAGCAGTTCCGGGCCGACGGGCTCCTCATCAGTACCCCTACCGGATCCACCGCTTATGCGATGAGTGCCGGGGGGCCTATTGTCGATCCGAGGATACAGGGTTTTATCTTAGTCCCGCTCGCCCCCTACCTTCTCTCGTCACGCCCCCACATCATCAGCAGCACCCGGCGCCTCGAAGTGAGGCTCGAGAGTTCCAAGCCGGCAAACCTGGTGATCGATGGTCAGCAGACCATTGAACTGGGCACCTCTGTCACCCTTGCCGTACAACCTGCGCACTATCCGGCAAAGTTTGTTGATGTGGGAAGGAATTTCTTTGAAAAAGTGGATAACAAATTGCGGAAACTCTGATTTTTTCAGTCGTTTCTGTTGTTTTTCCGGTAATCCGCCAGGGTGTTCCGGGATGCCTGTTAAAAAAAAGTTCTGGAGACACATAAGGGCAGGAAATAAACGAAGGAGAGCGATTGTGTTCCGGGATGCCTGTTAAAAAAAAGTTCTGGAGAAACGAGCCTGAACGGAAGTTCACCCCCCCTGGTCAGGAAAATCGTTTTTATTATTTTCCCCCGCATCAGGGCCTATCTTCAGGCACGGCAGGGCAGGGAGGTTTTTGTACGTCATTAAACCGCCAGGGGGGGCGGCGGCATCCATCGCTGACAGGGGGCAGGGGGTATCTGCCCTCATCATTATCCATGAACGGCTCGTTTTTCCGGGGAAAATCCTTCAATGGATCCAGAGTACGTTCATATGTTCCGGAGATATCGGGTATGATCCCTGATTTCTTTAAAAAAAGGGGGAGGCCGCATGCAGGGCTCCCTCCTTTTGTTGATGAGTTCTCTGTAATACTGCCCTCACCATTGCGACAGGAAGATGCCAAAAGCTGGAGCGGGTTTTTGCGTTACGGTCCCCGGTATCGTTGGCACCCTGTTACGGATTTTTTGATCCGCATCGTTTTTTTTTTAAAACGGGTAATCAAAATAAAAGACTTATTAAAAATTGCCGTGCTACTACTGGTCAGTGGTTTTGTGCAGCTCTCCATGAAACTTGAGATGAAGGATTCGCCGGGCCAGCTGGTCGCGGCCTTAAAGCCCATATCCGATGTCGGCGGAAATATTATCGCCGTGATTCACCAGCGGGAACCGGGCTCTGGTCATGGTACTCTTGATGTCCAGATCGTGCTTGAATTACCGGAAGGGCGGCTTGAAAAGCTGGTGGGGCTCTTAAAGGACCAGGGGGTCCATATCCAGCGCATCGGGGAGCAGCGACTGCTCTATACGCGGACGGTCATCCTGATTGGCCACCTCATGCACACGGATCTTTCCGATACCGTGGACCAGATCGATTCCACCGGGTTTGCTGAAGTGAGTGAGCTTGCCATGAGTATGCCCGCGGTCAAAGAGCGTTCATCCTCACGCCTCACCATAAAATCGGTGACCCGGGATGATATGGAACCGGCTCTCGCAATCCTGCGCAGGGTAGCGCAGCAGAAGTCCCTGCTTCTGATTGAGCCGCTGGAGGATATTGCATGAAGATCGCACTGATTGGACTTGGATCTGTGGGCCGTGGTGTGGCTGAGATGATCGCCCGAAAGGATCTCGGTCTTACGATCACCGGGCTTGCGGATTCAAAAAGCGGGGCCATGGATCCAAAAGGGTTAGACATCCCTGCGCTTCTTTTGAACAAGAAAAAGACCGGGTCGTGTGGCGATCCGAAGCTCTCGACTATGGAGGTGATCACCGGGGCAGATTACGATGCACTGGTTGAAGTCTCTCCCACCAACGCCATAACGGGGGAACCTGCAACCGGTTACATCAGGGCCGCCCTTGCCCGGAAAAAGCATGTCGTCACTTCCAACAAGGGCCCCCTCTCCCTGGCCTATAAGGAGCTCATGGCGATGGCGCACAAAAACGGCGTGGCACTCCGGTACGAGGCCACGGTAGCCGGTGCCATTCCGATCATGCATACCCTGGAGCACGGGCTTGCCGGTAACGAGATCCTCGCCCTCTACGGGGTGCTCAACGGGACCTGCAACTATATCCTCACCCGGATGGCTGCCGAAGGTCTGACGTATGAGCAGGCCCTGATGGAAGCCCGGGAGATGGGGTACGCGGAGGCGGACCCGAGCTATGATGTCAAGGGCATCGATGCGGCGATCAAACTCGTGATCCTCGCAAACACGATCTGGGGGACCGATGTGCGGCTCAAAGACGTGGATTGCACGGGTATCGATCTCTTAACCCCGGATGCCCTCCGGCTTGCCGAGGATGAAGGGTGTACCATCCGTCTTATCGCAGAAGCGATACCCCGCAAGCACATCCTCCGCGTCTCTCCCCGCATCATAGAAAAGAACCATCCCCTGGTCTTTGACGGGACGTTAAATGCCCTGACGCTGGAGACCGACATGGCCAAGGAGATCACGCTCATCGGGCGGGGCGCAGGATCCATTGAGACGGCCAGTGCGATCCTCGGGGACCTCCTGTATATCCGGGACCGCTATGACGGGCGTGCTTGAGCACCGGCGGGAGTACCTGCGCCTGATGCGCCAGCAGACGCTCGACAAGGGATTTTTTACGGTTACCGATATCCATACCGCGGCAGGCATTCCCCGCAGCACGGCACAGGACTGGGTGAACCGCCTGCTCCGGGAGGGTTGCGTCTTCCTCCGCGAGGAGAAGCGGGGGAGGAGTGCGGCCCGCTATGCAGCGATCAGTGCGATCCCGTCAAGCACCTGCCGGCGCATCTTCACGACCGTGGATGGCGAAAATGTTGAGATCTATCACGACTGTATGAGTGGTGCCTGTGCAGCGTTCTGCGGGTACCATCATGCCCTGGCCGGCGGCGTATTATCCCATGTCCAGCGGGACGGGACGCTGCTCCGGGAATGCGCCCGGACCGGCTATGTCGATGTGCCGGTCGGGCTCCTGCCCCTGCCGGCGGTTGGCGTGATCGGGGTATCCCGCTCCGGTGATTCGGTGATCCAGAAGATCCGGTGTATTGGCGGACCCGCGTATTCCCTGTCCGGCATGATGGCCCGGGCGGAAGGGGTGATACGGGTTGACACGCATCATGACGGCCATAGTGTTGAAGGCGATGTCTGGACGCACGCGATGGTTCATGTGACGATCGGGGTCGATGATACCGATTCAAAGGAAGGGGGTGCAACCTTTGCGCTCGCCCTTGCCCTGCTTGCGCAGGTGTCCCGTATCCGGGGCGTACTGCCGATCAGCCATCACGTGGCTATGCTCAACCAGGATGTTTTTGTCAAGACTGCGGGCAACTCGGCGAGTTTTATCGAAGTGGCAGCTGCACCCGACCGGATCGATGAACTGGTGGAGAAGGTACGGGTGTTTGTTGCGGATGAATCCCTCTCCCCGGAATGGGGCATTGCGATACGGACAGGCATTGGTGTTCCGGCACAGCTCAGGGCCTATGGCCGGCTGGTGCGGGAGCAGGTTGTTACCCGGACGGTTGCGGAGGCTACCGCTGAGGAGTTCGGGATCTCGCTGGTTGGCGGGAATGGCGTGATCGGGGCCCTGGGGGCAGTTGCGCTTGCCGGGCTGCCCGAAGAGGTACTGCTGGATCCTTCGCGGGAGATTGGGGTGTGATTATTCCTCTGTGAAAACGGCACCCCATGGAAACAATTCCGGCGGGAAGGAATGTTTACGTTTTATCAGTCTCCTTTTTTTCTCTGACGTGATCTTTTGATCGGGCAACCGTGGGTTCAAAGGTACCTTTCACCCTGTCTTATGACAAGATTCAGGTGGGCAGAAAACAGGCAAACCGGAGCCTGATAAAGAGGAATAATAAATTGCGGCTAATGGGTTTTTTAGCAATATAACCATTTTAAACGTATTTTCTCTGGGGGTGGACATTTTCCCCCATAATCTGGGAAAACCGGTCCGGAAACCGGCAATACGGGCCCTTTACGGGCTTAAAATAGATCATCTTTTGGGTACTGACCCATATTCTCCGGGTCCGGTGCGTTACCTGAAAACTCTTTCTGGTGTATTGATATGTCCTGGCACACGTGTGCATCGAAAAAAATCAGCTGGACTAATCGAAACATGTACCTCATAATTTCCCATAGAAAATACATTAAAAAAAGTGCGAAAGAACAGGGACTTGCATTGCACGTTTTGCTCTTCAGGAATATAAGGTCTGATGATAGTAAAAAATGACGATCCCGCTGAACGGGTGATCAGGAATACACCTCATCATGATGTCTGAATTTTAATAAGACCACACAATGTTCTGTGTGTTCAATTTTATAGATCAGGACATAAGGTCCGATATGCACCCGCCATTTTCCCTTTAACTGATTGCGAAGGGGTTTACCATTTTCCGGGTGTTCCGTGAGAAATTCAATCTTTCTGGCAAGTTGTTCGAATCGAACCGGATCGTTCCTTAAATATTTGAGGATCTCTTCTTTCAAACCCGGGCGATACCGGAGGGAATACGTCATCGTTTCAGGTTTTCAATAAACGTTTTTGCTGAATCGCATTCAACATAATTCCCGGTATCGATCTCTTTTTCTGCTTCCATTACTTCGTCTATTATATCTGCCTTTATCGTGTATTCTGCCGGATATTCAAGTTCGTACAGTCGCTCTTCGATGATCTCAAGTTTTCCCAGGATCTTCTGAAGCATCATCCCGATGTTCTGACTGTCCATTGTAGTATCCATGATTCCTCACGATCTATAGAGCACCTGATCGTAAAAAACTTTCATCAGATCCCACCGGCTTTTTCCGGTGATTTGTTTTACGGTAATTGCGAGAATATGTCAGAATTGCTTAAGGTTAACGTGTATACCAAAGATATTGATACCGGATATCGTGTTCCTGTTGAATGCATCATCCGGGATGGTTCCATTCATGCTTACCCCTGAGATTATGTGATGCCCCGGACCTGTTGAGGTTTTAAAAAAACCCGTGCAGACAGGGACGAGTAGTTTGTTGATACCGGAGAAGGATCGTCCGTGACAACCGTATGATCTCCGGATTTGATGGTTGCAACGAAGGATGATGTCCGGCAAATCATAGCAACACGAAGCAATTAATTGATGATTCTGGAAAAAAGTGAATACCGAAGTGCCAAAACTTTATCCCTCCAGAGCAATTGGTACAAATATAATTGGGTGATTCCGTATGGCAATACCCCCTGAAGCACGGTACGAAAACAAAACCTTGAAACCGGCCCGGGATCTCCCCTTAAAAGAAGGAGAATCAGTAATTATTGAGATCAAACGTCCTGTTTCTGATCAAATGTACGGCATCCTTGCGACCGATAAAAAAAATGCTGATATCATCATTGAAATGGATGGATGGGATTGAACCTTTCCCTCATTCCTTCAGACTCAAACGTCTTTGTCGATTCAAACATTTTTTTGTATGTTTTTCCCTTGCCGTGAGTGATGCCAAATCATCGCGGACATATGGCAGATGATCACCATTATGCCTATGTCATGGCATAGTAATACATTGTTATGCACAGTCCCCTGGATTTTACCGCTCATGCAAAAATGATGATGCAGGAACGGGGATGATACAGGAAGACTGGGTGAAGAATACCATCCACACCCCGGATCTGATCGAGGAAAAGCGGGATGACGAAAAACATTATCTGAAGCAGATCCAAAAAAAATGCGGGGAAATTCCTGCGGGTAATCGTCAACCCCTCTGTCCGTCCACCCCGGGTGATTACGGTGTTCTTTCACAGGAGAGTGCAGCCATGAAAGTGACCGTTGATAAAGAGGCAGATGCGCTGTATATGCGCCTTTCCGATACCCATATCCACGACTCGGAAGAGGTGAAACCCGGTGTAATTCTGGATTATGATGAACAGAATAATCTCGTGGGGATAGAAATTCTCAGGATATCTGAGCGGGTACCATCAGCCAGTCTGAAAACCGTAATGATTGAATCGGCATAATGCGAAAATTATCCGGATTTCTGTGTGCCATTCGGGCGAACCGGATGGCAGGTGCAAAAAAACGGACCGGAAAATCGGTTTTTTCATGCATTGTTTTAATATTTTTTTCGATGAGGATCTTTCTTCTGAAATCTGAAAAAAAAATCACGCGGGAATAAACGGGTTGATGGCAGTTATCCCGGGATCTTTGTGAAGTGAGCATCTTCTGTATAGATAGTGCCAATAGCATGCTGTTTCATGGTAGCAACCAGAAGTGCATCCCAAAAATAGAAGGAGTACGTGCTTTTGATAGTGACAGCATCCAGAATTGTTTCTGCATCATAGCCAATTACCGTCCAGCCGTCATATGTATGGATATTCCGGACAAACCGCTGTACCACATCATCCGGCACCGGGTGTCTGACTTTTTTTGTCATCACGACCGAGAACACTGCAAGGTTTTGTACTGAAACAACGAAGGCGATCCCGGAGCGCCAGCATCTGGAGAGAAGCTCAGCTGCCACCGCCCGTTTCACCGGTATCAAGGGAATCGCTAAGGATATCCGTATCAATAAGAGCCGGTGGCGCGATCATACAGATCCTTTCTTTCTGTATACAGATGTGTACCGAGAAGATATCCTGTTTCCCGAAGTGCAAGTGCGTCAATGGCACGCTCTACCCGGGACTGTTGCCGGACCATGGCTTCCAGTGCTTCGGTTGTTGCCTTGCCGAGGTATCCTTTCCGATCGCCCAGCTTCTTCTTTGCTGCGGCTCTGAAACGCTTCCCGGTGTCATCATAGATACTGATTCTGATAGTGCCCATAAGACTTTACCACGTTTTTTGTTTATTCATCTGCCGGGAGATGAAAATACAGAATATGATCAATAAAAAGAGGTTTCATAGGATAAATCTCGCGTGAAAATTCAAAACTTAAATTGTTCAGGAACAGATGCAGAAAAACCGTGAATCCTTTTAAAGTGATCGATATTTCGGGTAACGATCTCTTTCATGCCCAAAGAACGTGCTGTCGCAGCGATAAGACAATCATTGAATTCAATCTTCTTACCCTCTTTTGAAAGAGTAGCATAAATTTTTCCCCCGTCAATAGCGATCGCTTCAGTAAGTTCGATTATTTCAACGTGAGCAAGAAGTTCTTCTGTTTTACTTACTGCATCGCGAAGAGGGGATAGAGACGCCCCTGCACTGAGCTCTGCAACCGTGATTACTGAAATATAACCGGTATTTTCTCCATCGAAACTCTCGAACAACTCAAAGGATTTCTGTGCACCTTTAGTCCGGAGAACATCGACACAGATACTGGTATCAAGAAAAAAATTCATACGGGATCAATTGTTTTTGATTTTCGCAGGTTCTCAACAAAATCTGCACTATCGATATCATATCCCCATGCCCCCCGGAGTGAAGCGATTGATTTTTTTTCAATAATTTTTATAAAAACTTCTCCTTTATGGATGGGGAGACCTCGTTCAAGTTCAAGATGAAAATCATCAATAACTTTTGCTTTTATCGTTGCCATACAGAAATACACCCGTACACAACATACAACTCTTGTTCAACATAAAGTTTGTGCGGAAAAATTGCCGGTATGATTGAACTGCCTGAATGAGTCTGAAAGGGTAAATCATATGCTGTTAAAGCCCTATTCTCTGAAGTGATCTTTTGATCTGGCAACCGTGGGTTCAAAGGTACCTTTCACATAATCCTATGACCAGATTCTGGCGGGCAGAAACGGGGCATACCGGCAGCTGACCTTCCGGATCCATGCATTACGCCAGATGTTCCAGCGGAGAATATCAGATTCCGATATTTGCGAACTTCTTGGACCAGGCACGATCAAAAGAAGATTATCCCGATGATCTTCCCTATCCCAGCTGTCTTATCTCGGGAATGGTGAACATTCGCCCGCTTCACAGTGTAATGACATACAATAATGCAGGTCGTGAGGCAATTGGTATCACAGTATACGAACCAGACCCGGATGCAATCGTCTGATAATTCCAGCCTGAAGAAATTGTGAAGTGCGTAATCTGCAAACACGACGAAAACAAAAAGAGTACGACAACTGTCACCTTTGACCGTGACGGCATGACCCTGGTCGTGTAAGATGTTCCCGCCCGGGTATGCACGAACTGTGGTGAGGATTTCTGTGAACGAGCATGTTGCCCATGAGATCCTCGCAATAGCAGAGCGCAATCGCAAAAGAGCGGGGCACAGGTCGCTGTACGAGGGTTGAGTTCCCGGTCTTGCCGTGCCGTGCTGACGTATTTTCTTTTTTTTTTGCAACGATTTCATGTTCCCGGACCCCCGTACCAACCCCTGCCGGATTCCCCATGGCTCCCAAACCCCGTTTTATCCGCCTCCGGGTGCCGGTAACATCGCTAAATATGACCTCCCCCATTCCCGCCGGAGAACCCGCAATTGTTCCGGCCCGGTTCCTGTGTTTTTCGGAATTATGACCTCTGGATTGTGGGGGGTGAGGGAAAAGAGGTACAACCGGGCATTTTACGGGCTCCGTTGTACCTGGTTTCCCTGGGAGGAAAATCGACTTCTTCCGGGGTGTGAAAAGGGAATTATACCTGGAGCAGGGGAAGAGTCCCTACGACTTTTCCACGGGATTTCCTGCCCGGGCATAAGGTGGCCCGGGCCACCGGCTCACGGGACCGGGTGCAGACAGGATCGCAGAGCAGGAAAAATTCCCGGGGCACGTACACGTTCGGACCTGTTGCCGGAAATTCCCCGGTGCGAAAAAAGACCGGAGCCTGCATTCACCGGACCTGTTCTATAAAAAAATAATACTTCCCGGCCAGGGGAAAAATCCAGGAAATCCCCCAAAATAATTCCTGCAAAAAAATTTTTTAAAAAATTTTTCCCGGCCACATCACGCAGGCGTCTGTCCTGAGAACAGCCGTTTCCCCTCGCAGCCGATCCCGACTGACGGGTCCCAGTACTTCTCTAAAAAATCCTCCAGGAATCCTGGATAGTCAATAACGTTTCTAACCTCCGGTCACCACTGACTTCGAAGAACAGTAACAAACGTAACGAATTTGAGTTTTTTTCGGAGTCCTTCCCAGACAAAGAGCAAGAAGAGATCAAACCGGAACAAATCTTCGTCAATGGTTCTCGGCCCCCGTTGAATCTTTGAAAAAAATATCCATTGAAGCGACACCCGGATATTCTTGAGAAGGAACGAGATTATCGGGAGGAGATACCGGAGCACAACGTTTCTCGACGATGTTTTAGCTTTCACGATAGTTCTGACGCGGTACGAGGACTCGATAGCGACCCGGTTCTTGCAGACCTGGAAGACCCTTCGCGGCTTCCAGTCAATACCATACACGACGTACCCGGGATTCACATTCCCGAATTTCTTATTTTTTCCCTGAAGGTACTGGACATCAATTGCGAGGGTAAGATCAAGAGGTCCGGAGGTTCCCATCATCGTGTACCGGGCATAACGGGAATGATTCCTTCGGAGAATCGCTGGATGAAAATTAAAAAAAAGTGATTTGACCCTGGATCAATATTCCCGGTTTGATGCAAGGTTCTATGGGAGTAATTTTCTGCCGGCCCAGTTGGGTTGATAGTCGCGATCCTTGTACGGGTCATTGACGCTAATCAGCTTTCCAATCCAGGTCTTGTTGTCTGCTGCCATGGACACGGATAATGTTCCAACCGCTCCTTCATCCTCAGGCTGGCAACCGTTTGTCTTCCATCCACCGGTGAGCAGGTTCGGATGGTTCTTGTCAATAGTACCACTGGTGATCGTTCCGATACAATCCGGCTGGAATGCTATCGTCCCGGTCACATCCCAGCAGTTCTGGGTCATCGTGACGGGCGTTGTTATATAACCGTCCCAGTTGTCTGCCCCACTCACGAGATCGACGATTGTATCGCCATTCTCATAGCTGTTCCACTTTGTGCCCCATTTGCCGTCCCAGACGTTTTTATCCGGACATTGCAGCGTAGTTGAGACTACGGGTACTGCGGTTGTTACCATTGCAGCACCGGGTGTTGCTGTAGCA
>JANXYM010000086.1 GCA_025350045.1 Methanomicrobiales archaeon
AGCTCAGTCCGGTTAGAGCGCCCGGCTCATAACCGGGCGGTCATGGGTTCGAATCCCTTCGGGCCCACTGTTTTTGATGTGTTCGCTACCCCAAAATTTTGTTTTTTCTGAAACTGAATTGAAAAAGTTTCTATTACGGTAAGCTCAAAGGGAGCATAATGAAGTGCCCTGTCTGCCAGATGGACTGTGTCAGATCAGCAAAAGATATTCTTATTACGCTCCCGTCACTGTTCCGCCCCTGTGCAGACTGCAGTGCACGTGTACTGGACAAAAGGGTCCCTCTTCCCATGCTCGAATTTGCCCAGCCCTGTTCCTGCGGGAAGCGGTTTATCGATGAAGTATTTGCCCATATTTACGTGATCATGGTGGAAGAAGGGGATATGAAAGCCACCGAACCATTGATCGCAGTGGGTTCACCACTTGTGCACCCGGGATTTCCCATGGAACACCCCCCATTCCTTACTGAGAAATCCCTTGTGCTTCTCACCTCAAAAGCGACAAAAAAGACCGCAGAACGGCTGATGAGCGAAGTACCAGAACTGCGGGGGGTGGTAAAAACCGGAAATTTTGTCCCGGGAATTGCGAGCGCCGACTTAAAGTCAGTGCCTAAAGTCTATGATCTTCTGGCAGGGTGCGATGTACGGGCAGATATCTTCCCGCTCAGGACAGGACCGCTTGTCATGTACAAACAACAGTCACTGGTCCATATCGAATTTTCGCGGGGATACGCGCCAAAGATCCGGGCACTCGAACAGCACGTGGGAATGCCCCCGGCAAAGATGTTCATTGATGCCTGTTCGGGTGTCGGGACACTCGGGCTTACGGCAGCATGTCTTGGTGTACCGCATGTGATTATGAATGATGCATGGTATGCCTCGGCATTCTGGTCGGCCTTTAATCTCGAAGTGAACCGGGAGTATTTCAGGATCAGCAAAGTCAGGATATTCGAACAGATGGAAGATATGCAAAAGCACCCTGTCGAAAAAAACCCTGTAAAAATCGCCGAGACCGAAGGTGAGCAGATAATCGAAGTCTACCAGGGGGATTT
This sequence comes from Methanomicrobiales archaeon, assembly GCA_025350045.1. Lineage (GTDB taxonomy): Archaea > Halobacteriota > Methanomicrobia > Methanomicrobiales > Methanospirillaceae > Methanoregula. Next base: position 1,049 of record JANXYM010000086.1, read on the forward strand.
CAGGAGACTTTACATGGTGATTCACCCCAAGAGTGCTCCGGTGACTGCACTGGATCTCTTCGATAAAAAGGACACACTGGCAATACAGCAGTTCCAGCGCGAATGGAAGGAGAAAATAGGCGGGGATCTGTTTGTTCCCTGATGGCATCCTTTTTTTCTGCATGTTCGCAGACGCGATTCTATGAGCGGGTAAAAAGCCTTTATTGAGCTGTGCACAAAGGTATATGGGGACTAGCCCGGGTGGTTCGGCGTCACCTGTAACCTGAAACCGTCGTTACGCGGGGGGCGAAGTTTGAGGAAGGCTGCAACGGCCTGCGGGAGCCTGTGTGTTCTGACTGTGAAACCTCGTCCCATGAGGTCGATGGCCAGGTATCAATATTCCGGAGGGAATGGCGACCTGTTGCTGCGGGGACCGGTTCAGGCCCGGAAGGGAGCAGACTTACCGTAGACATTCGGCGCCCATGGGGTAACGGGGCGGAGGATGAATGCTTTGGTAAACGCAGTAACGTACAGTCGACCGATAACGCGTCCCTATTTTCGATTATCATGGCAAAAGTGACCATTATCGGAGCGACGGGCAATGTGGGGATGTTTGCCGCACATGCTATTTCATCGATCCCTCATGTAAGTGAAATCCTGCTCTACGGACGTGAAGGACGCGAGTCTCTTTTAAAGGGAATAGTTCAGGACCTTGTTGATTCGTTCGCCGCTCGGGGGACCGATGTCAAGATCAACTGGACAACTAACTTAAAAGACGCAGCCGGATCCGCTGTTGTTGTTATAACCTCAGGTGCTCCGCGCACACCCGGCCAGGATCGTATGGATCTTGCCGTGGGAAATGCAAGGATCATCGCACCGCTTGCCCAGACAATCGGCGTTATTGCACCGGACACAAAGATTCTGATGGTGACCAACCCGGTTGATGTGATGACCTGTGTTGCCCTGAAGTGCTCAGGTCTTCCGCCCAGCCAGGTATTCGGACTGGGAACTCACCTGGATTCAATGCGCCTGAAATCCCTGATTGCAGCATACTTCAAGGTGCATGTGAGTGAAGTTCACACGCGCATCATTGGCGAGCATGGTGACAGTCTTGTTCCGCTCTGGTCTGCGACCTCCATCGGGGGTATCAAGATCTCGAATCTGCCGACATTTTCTCATCTCCCCGTGCAGGATATTATCAATTCCGTTAAGTGCGGCGGTGAGGAGATAATAAAAAACAAGGGTTCAACGGTCTATGGTCCCGGAGAAGCGATCGCCTCGCTGGTAAGGACTGTGCTCAGTGACGAAAACCGTATCCTGACCGTGTCTGCCTATATCAAAGAGGAAGTTCATGGTGTCAGCGAGGGTGATGTATGCATTGGTGTACCGGCCCGCGTGAATTGTCACGGTGTTTTTCCTATCTCGATCAGGATCGATGAATCGGAAGTTATGGCATTCCGTGAATCCGTTGAAAAGATTCGGGCAATCACCCGGAATGTTTTGGCGTCTCTTGAAGAATAAGTGAAAAAAAGAGATGAACTGACTGCTTTTAGTTCAGTGTCACTTCAATGATCTCTGCCCGCTCAACGCCAGCAATCTCATTGAGGGACTTCTCGATTGCATCTGTCTCGCCCCCGCAGTCATTGACAACTGCGGCAAGCTTGATTGCTTTTAAGCCAAATCCGATCGGCTCTATTTGCATGTCCTGGATGCCGGGAAGTTTTTCTTTGAGTGCCTTCTTGAGTTGTTCAAGATCGACATCGGGTGAATCCGGCATCACCCGCATAATGACGGCAACACTTCCCATGCCTTACGGTCCCCCAAATCCACATTTCGGGCAGGTATAGGGGATGCTCTGTTCTCTGCACCGGTAACACCGGTTGATTTCAAAACCGCATGCGGGGCAGCCGAATTCCGTAGCGCCCTCTTCTGCAAGCGGAGCACTGCAGGATGTACATTTTTTATCTGACATTTAGCTCCTCCAAGGATTCCTATAGTATCTCTTTTAGAACCTTTAAAAGGTTGTACCGATCCTGGTACCTGCGACTGGCTCTCCTTTGAGGAATCTTTTTATTAAATCCTCAGATCTTCCGCTGATAATGGTTGTAGTTATCCGGTGTTTCAGGACAAAGGGAATGAAAAATGGATCTACAACATCATTTTCAATTGGTATTGTTACCTGTTCCTGAATTATTCCATTAAGAGAGATCCCCTCAACCGATTTGAGAATTAGGAGTCCGATCCCCAGTTCAGCTGCCACCCATGCGGCAATGGAGTCTGAGGTGATATCCCACGAATGGGGGAGGGGATCGCGCTGCCTCAGGCAGGAGTAGGGTAGAAACACTGCGGTTTTCTCGGGGACAGAGAGGATATCTGTTGTTCTCATTCCGTGGGATGCGATATACCAACCAAACTGCTCCATGGCAGCGATTGCCATCCAATGTGCGGCATCATCCGCCACTTGTTCATGTCTCACCGCATCGGCAAATCGTCCCCCGCCGGGAATAACCAGCAACGGATGCTCGGATCTGCAGAGCAATGGAACGATATCCGGCACTCTGTGATGCAAACTCCCCCCCAGTTTCACTACAAGCGGGGCTCCGGGGTTTTCTGGGGAATATCCTGACTGCGCCATCTCTCCGAAGAATTATATCGCCAGATTATATAAGGCGAATGGAGATACTACTGTCTTAATGCGATGGTTCTGCCTGTTTTTCGTCTTTCTCTTGTTGATTGTGGGCATTGTGCATGCAGGCACAGATATCAGGATTACCGAATTCTGTCCCGATCCTTACCTTTACGATGACATGGACGAATACCTTGTACTATCCGGTGAAGGATCGCTGGATGGTATCACTGTCTCTGATGGGAGGGGCGGATTCCGCTTTCCCCCAGGCACCCCTATCCGTGGCACTGTTACTATCGCCCGGAGTGGTCCGGCGTTTGCCCGGAGCCATGGAAAACTCCCGGATTTCGAATGGCTGGACTATTCTCCAGGTGTTCCCGATGTGATCAACGGCGATCCGCTCCGTCTTGCGAACTCCGGGGATGAACTGCTGTTGTACGAAGGCTCTGAGCTTATCCAGCGTGTCGCGTGGCCAGATGATGTGAAACCGCGCGAAGGACAGGTTCATTATTTCGAAAATGGAGTATGGGATCCCCGTCCCCTCATGATTGGGCAGTCCCGGTTCACGTCCACAATATTCCATAACGTGACCGTAACAACCTTTGTCTCACCGGACTGCTCAAGCGAGATGTTCACCTACGCTGTCGATCATGCATCGGACGAGATTCTTCTCAATGTCTACGAATTTTCCAGCCCAACGATGACTGATTCCCTGATTGCAGCACGGGAACGGGGAGTAGATGTTTCGGTTCTTCTTGAAGGAGGACCTGTCGGGGGGATCAGTCCGCAGGGGAAATCCGCAATTTGGAAGATGAACGCAGGTGGAATACCCGTTCTTCAGATGGCTTCCGGTAAAGATGTTCATCCACCCTACCGCTATGATCATGCCAAATATGTGGTGATCGATCATAGAGCGGTCCTTCTTACGAGTGAGAATTTCAAGTACAGTGGTTTTCCTCCAGCGGGTTTCAACAGTAACCGGGGGTGGGGTGTGTATCTTGAGGATCCCGCGCTTGCCGGATATTTTTCAAATGTATACCGGACTGATTCCTTAGGGCCATCCGTTATCGCTTCCCATGGATCATTAGGAGATCCCGAGCCAGTTCCTTCTGGAAAACACGCTGTCGAGTTCGCACCAGCACATTTTTCCGGGGCAACTGTCAGACCCGTTATCTCACCTGACACCAGCAGCCAGATCATCGATCTGATCGGATCCGCCCAAACGAGTATTGAGATTGAGCAGGCATATATCACCAACGAAACTCCCCTTACCTTAAATCCATATCTCACAACCGCGATCAATGCATCCCGGCGTGGTGTCCACGTGAGGGTGCTGCTGGACTCATTCTGGTATAACACAGAAGACGAGAAAGACAACGATGAGATGGCTGCCCTGATCACCCGTATTGGAACAATCGAGCAGATCCCTCTTGAAGGGCGGTGTGTGGATCTCGCAGCAACTAATCTTGAAAAGATCCACAACAAGGGTGTAATCGTTGATGGGCAGCGTGTGCTGGTAAGCAGTATCAACTGGAACAGCAACTCCCCAAATTTCAACCGGGAGGCTGGAGTCATCATAGATCATCCCGGGGTTGCCCGATATTTCCTTATGGTGTTTGAAGATGACTGGAAAGGTACGGTGGCATTTCCGGAACAGAAACCCGATTATACCAAAATTATTATTGTGTCTGTGGTAATCCTGCTGTTGCTCATTATCTACTACCGCAGGCATATCCGGTAGAAAGAAAAACCGTAGGGTCAAAGAAGTGAAGTAATAACCCGGGTATCCGCAAAAAACTGCGATGAAAAACAGGTGATCTCACCGAACACGTAGGTTTAGAATCTTTTGAGTGCACACTGGCACACGTCACACAGGTTGAGGTCGCTTTCTCCGGTGACTACGGCAAGTGCCCAGCGATCAATAATCGAATCGAGTTCTGTTGATAATACTACTTCTCCCGCACCCCGTTTCCTGCTCATATACTGAGATACTGCTGCCCGTGTGATCCCGAGCCGTTTTGCAGCATCACTCTGACTGATCCCTTGTTTCTGAACGAGCCGGGATACCATCTCTGCTCTCATAGGGGGAAGGAGGTTCCTGACCATCGAGTCACAGTGCATCAGGGTACAGGTATGTTTTGTCATACGCACGCGGGTTGGGACTTAATTGCTTGTTCTGTCCGGTTCTGGTAGATGATCTGGCGTGCGTCACGGAAGTTGAACTTCTCTATGATAAGGTGGCGTTCTTTGAGCTTCTTTAAGGCGTACCGTACCGTCCGTGGCGCTAGATTTGTTCGTGATACGAGGTCTTTGTGGGTCATTGCACCACCATTGTCCAGTATCGCAAGGACCGTCTTTGATGACGGAGGTAATGTTGTAGGATACATGGTAGATATGTTAACACTGTTAACACATTAACCTATCGGTAATTTAAATCATCATTTTCAATACATCCTTATGTTCGAGCGCCAGGAACGTGTGGCAATCCTGCTGTTGATCGGCGTTGCAGTTGCCGTAATCGTCGCGCACCTGATTCTTGGCTCACTGGGAAAACAGCCGTTTTCCAAACCATTTACGAACAATTCAGCGGATGGTGAACTGGTGCATGTTGAAGGCACCATCGATCAGGTCACTCTTACCAAAACTGGTGGACATATGATTTTGCAGATCCACAATCTCACCATTTTTATCCCCGGTCAGGCAGCCCGCGATCTTGCGGTGAAGAAAGGAACGAACATTTCGGTGTATGGAATTGTCGAGACCTATCGCGGGAAAAAAGAGATTATGGTGAGTTCGGCTGAGGATATCCGTTTTGTAAAATAGAAAATAATTGCAGATATCGTACTGCAGATTCGTTGTGCATGAAGATACATGAATCAGGGAATGATCGTACGGTTTTCCGGTAAAATGGTGAAGGAAAGGATAATTCATTTTTGTGAATATCTTTCCTGAGCGGATTGTATCGTCTTATTGAGGGATTATTCTGCGGTCGGGAAGTCAGCGTGCTTTTTTAAAATTCGCCCTTCTTATTGATTCCAGAGCTTTTTGTGCTGCTTTACGAACCTCTTCATGTGAATCTTTCAGTAAGTGAGTGAGTGAGTCCTTCAATGGCACTTTCGTTTCCGATATTGCCAAGAGCCCATGCGGTGTTTTCCCGGACCCCTTTTTTCGGATCGTTGATACGTGCAAGGAGCGGTTCTACTGCCCGCGGATCACGAAGTTCCCAAGACCCCACGCTGCACCTTGTCGTAGCCATTTATCCTCGGCTTTCAATGCTGCAATCAGGGGCTCGAGAGCACGAAGATCTCCGATCTTTCCCAACGATTTTGCCGCAAGCCACTGGACATCAACATAGGGATCCTTAAGGGCTACCAAGAGTGGTTCTACCGCAGATGGATCTCCCTCCCCACCAAGGGCCTCTGCTGCTTTCCAGCGGTAATGGAGAGTGTCATCATGTAAGAGGTTGATAAATTCTTTTACCCGCCCTTTGCGCCGTTCTTCGATTACAACCGGATCCTCTTTTGGTGTTTCTTTTTCTGGCACTGGTAATTCAGCATCGCCCATTATTCAACCTCAATAGCCAGCGATACGTGGTATCGGACCATTAAGGTTTTCCTTGGTTTTCAGAGGGTGGTTTTCACCGGGTAACTGGAAATGGGACCCGGTTCAAGAATGGTATTCAGGAGTGTTCCGCCGCTTGCAGAGATAAAAACGGATGTCCTATTCTGGTACAATTTCAAGTTTCACGGAGAAATTCCTGACTGTGTGGGTGAGTGCACCCATGCTGATCACATCTACATCCAAGGCAGCAAAATCACGGAGCGTATCTGGTCCAATACCTCCGGAGAGCTCTATGATGACGCGATCCCGGAGCCCCTCCCTCCTAAGTGTATTAAGAGTGGTCTTAACTTCACCGGGGTTCATGTTGTCGAGCAGGATAATATCAGCACCAGACGCCGCCGCCAGCAGGGAATCAGCGGGTGTCTCGACTTCCACTTCGATCTTTTTGTATCGGGTTATCTGTTTTGCAGCGTTAATTGCATTTTTTAAAGAGACCAGTGCCAGATGGTTGTCTTTGATGAGAATTCCGTCACTGAGACTTCCTCGATGGGGGTCCCCTCCACCTAGCTGGACTGCTTTTTTGTCCAGTGCCCTGAACCCGGGACAGGTTTTTCTTGTACCTGCGACACGGCATTGCGGATTAACTGCAGAGATTATTTGGGCCATCTCCCTTGTCTGGGAAGCGATACCGCCCATTCTCCCTATGATGTTGAGTGCAGTCCGTTCAACCAGAAGTATCTTTTTTGCGTCTCCCGTGAGCGATAGGAGTTTATCTCCAGATTTGACATTTTGCCCATCCTCTGCGAACTGCTTTACTGTAACACCATAATGGGAAAAAAGCATGGTTGCTTCGCAGAGTCCTGCAATGATACCCGCCTGCTCTGCAGAGATCTCTGCATGACAGCAGATGTCGGGGATCACGGCTTCCGATGTCACATCGCCTGAGGGTACATCCTCATCAATAAATCTCAACAGGTACTCAAGGGATACCATTGAACTATTCACCAAGCTGGCTGTATCATGTTCCTACCACAATCGGACTGTTGAGATCTTCAAGGAGCGAGAGGATCGAAAGCGCTGCAAGATAACTTGTTGAAGGGTTATCAGGGCTTGGGAAATTGGTCACTTTGACATAGGTCTCTCCGAAATCACCCTCAACGAATAACTCATGCACGTTTCTGTCGACCGAGGGGTCAACCCAGAGTTCCACATCTGTATCCTGTCCTGATGCGAGACTCATGGCAACAGAGACATTGACATTTTTTGGAAATGCCTTGATGCATTCATTTGCCTTTCCTGAGAAGATCATCCTGCGGGAATCGGATGCAATACCCAGAGAAGCCGGACTTTTTGTTGTCCTGAGCAGGAGTTTTTTGAACTTTGAGATCCTGCCGATCTTCAGGTTATCGAGCCCGAAGATTGCCCCGCTGGGGATGTGGACTTTTTGACCGCATTTCAGGGCAGTCTTCTGGATCTCATCCCGGAATCCCGGGTCTGCAAGCGCTCCTACGCTCATGATTACCAGATCTTTGTTGCTTGAGAGCACTGCTGCAGCATAGATTTTAACTGCGCTGACCGATGCAGCTTCGACCACGATATCTGTATCGGCTGTAATAAATGCCTCAAAACTCTCATAGGCACAGGAACCCGAGAGTGTGGCGATCTCCTGTGCCCGTTCAAATACCTGATCATATACTGCCCGTATTTCGAAGCTGCCGGGATACTGTGCGATGATATGCCCGATATTGCCACAGCCGAGCAGCCCGATTCTTATCATGGTAAACAGTTTATGGGCGCCATTGGTTAAGCGTTGTGCTTGCATAAAGTGCACCCCCTGTGTCACGGAAACTTGCTGTGTATCCGGATACGTTCCCTGGATCGGTTGGTTGTTGCATGCCAGAAAAAAGGATTGGGAGAAGGGTTGTGGAAGTACTGTGCATGCAGCATGGCGGAACCGGGTGACAAGACCGGAAACAAGTGGTTTTATAGCCGTAGTATAAAGAGATCTTAACCTTCGCACTATTGCGACTTGGTTCTGGTGAATGCAATGGATGAAATTGAAACCGGGTTTGATAAACTGATAGAAAAGATCGAAGCGAACCAGGGGAAGACTTCTGAGCTTTCGGCTAAGATCAAAGAACATGATGCAAAACTTCTCACCCGTATGGCAAAATCTGCCATACCTGTAGTAAAAATGGTTGGTCTCAATATGCTCAAAATGGGTAAGCAGGACACCAAGGGTGAAATTTACGATCCCCTGTATTATCCCCGGAAGATGATCATTCTCGGGAAATCCGAACCTGCAGCATTCCGCCCCGACAATCCCCAGAAACAGATCACCGACCAGTTCTGCGTGTTATCCGATGAAGGGAAAATCTTTGAATTAATGTATAGTTTTGATGGTTTCCTTACCGATTCATATCTGAATCCCATTGATGGAAAGATCGCACTTGAGCATTATGGGTATGATGTGATGTTCATGCTCTACCGTGCGCTTCACGATTATCTCGAGGGTGAAGAGGCCCTGATTGAAGCGCTTGATAAAGTGATCGGGTATGTCTTTGCCAGAAAAGAATAAAAACTCATATTTTCCTTTTTTGTAGATTTATTCCTCCATCTTCCCCGGTATCCAGGGTTTTTTAGGTTTTTGATCGGCATCCCTGAATTATCCAGATCACCCGTCAGATCCATTTTGTTGCCGGGCCTTGGTGCCCATGGAACCCCCGGCGTCGCCATGATCAAAGTACACTGCCCGACCCCCCCCACATCATGGTCATTAAAACTCGCCTATTTTGGAACGTTTATCTCCGTAAAATTTTATATTTTCACCCTGACAACCCGAACGTGAGTAGGGGGGGTCGGGCAGTGTACTGTGAAATATTGTCACCCCCATGACCCTGCCAAATCCATTGACCCGGGTAACCGGTTTGGGAAGATACCCCTCTTAGAACTATGCAATTTGGTATGCCGGGTATCACGAAAACGGAACTGGTCGGGGCTTGCGATGCTCTCGCAAAATCTGTGTCCGACCCCCCCGCTCTCCCGTAGTGTTGCGGGCAAAAACCTTAGTGGAGGCGATCGATGAGTGAGAACAGAGGATGCGGAGCGAAACAGTTCACAAATATCCCTGGTAATTTTTTGGTGCGAACACCGCAATTTAAACTCACCAAAGAGATCCTGCTCCAGAATCGGAACATTTCTGCGAGTGAAGGTGAAATACAGAAAAACAAAAAGCGTTAGATGGGCCCGATGTGATTCGAACACATGACCTCCCGGTTATCAGCCGGGCGCACCACCGGGCTATGCTACGGGCCCAAAAGCTTGCCTTAATTTACCCTAATAACTACTCCATCAGAGTT
>JANXYM010000112.1 GCA_025350045.1 Methanomicrobiales archaeon
GTCGATACCGACCGTGCTCCAGTCCTTCATCTGATCGGCCACGAGCATTTTTGTACCCACACCGTCCGTGGTCAGGGCAAGCGCGTGTTCACCGAAACCGATCAGGCCGGCAAAATGTCCAACACTGCCCATCATGGTGCAGCTGCCTTTTCTCCGGTAGGTCAGATTCCTGATCAGGGACTTAATAGCGGTTGCTTCGAGATCGATATCTACTCCCGCGTCTTTATAAGCGTTATTACTCATCCGATTCCTCCGACAACTGGAATTCATCGTGAAGAACCCGCACCGCACGCGGACCGTCATTCTGGCTCACGACAAACGAGATGTTCGCTTCCGATGAACCCTGCGAGATCATCATCACATTGACCCCCGCAGCACCAAGGGAAGTGAAGATCCTGCCCCCGGTGCCGGGAGCACCGGCCATACCGGCTCCGACAACGGCTACAGCGCAGACATCATGATTGTGGGAAACTTCGCGCACAATCCCCTGCTTCACCAGAACAGCAAGCGCATCCACTGCTGCCGAAAGATGGGACTCGTCAACGATCAATGAGATGTTCGCTTCTGACGAACCCTGTGATATCATCATCACGTTCACCTCGTGATCCGCTAAGATGGTGAAGATCGCCTTTGCCACACCGGGTCGCCCAATCATCTGGGCACCGTTGATGTTGATAGCAGCGACTTTGTCGATATAGGTGAGCGCCTTGACCACGCGGTTGTCCCGCTGACCGTTCCGGACGATTACAGTGCCGGGATGCGAGGGGTTGAACGTATTCTTGACCCGCACGAGAATGTTCTTGCGCATCGCCGGTTCGATCGAACGCGGGTGCATCACTTTCGCACCGAAATAGGAGAGCTCCATAACCTCAAGATACGACAGTGAATGCATAACCCGGGCGTCATTGATCACCCGGGGATCGCAGGTCATGATACCGTCCACATCTGTCCAGATCCAGATCTCATCCGCATCGATACCTGCACCAAGGATGGATGCGGAATAGTCTGAGCCGCTTCTCCCGAGGGTGGTGAGAATCCCTTCACGGGTGCAGCCCATGAATCCCATAATCACCGGAATCTGCTTGCCGAGCATCGGACCGATCTTCGCTTTTATCCGGTCATCGCTCTCATGCAGTGCAGTGGATTCCCCGTGCTGGGGTGTGGTGAGAATCCCTGCTTCGCAGCCGTCCATCACCGGGGAGGAGATACTACGCTCGCGGATTGCGGCAGCGACTATCGGGGCGAGCAAGCGCTCGCCGAAAGATATGATATAGTCCCTTGAACGGGGAGTAAGTTCGCGCAGGTTATAGATGGCAAAAAGAATATTCTGGAGATTGATTAGCTGGTCCTCGATCGCGGCCCCCACTTCGGTGATATGTGCGGGCGCTGCCCCTTCGAGCGTGGTCATGTGCCTCCTGGAAAGTGCCTGTATCAACGGAGCGATTGCAGTAGAATCGTCAGCAACCGGAAGTTTTGAGGCAATCTCGATAAGCTGGTCAGTCACCCCGCGCTGGGCAGATACGACAACAGCCAGTTCGTCGCCGGCTTTGTGGTGCCGCTCAAGGATGTCAACAACGCGTCTGATGCACTGGGCATCAGCAACAGATGTCCCGCCAAATTTCATTAAAAATCTCATCGTTCTCTCACGCTTTTGCTATGCTATTTATGTAACTATACGACGCACAGAATAATAAGATGCTTGCAGATGACGTGGTGGACTGCCATGTGCTGGTGATCGGGAGCGGCGGAGCGGGCGTTCGGGCTGCCATAGAAGCTTCGCAGTACGGTGAGACGGTGCTGGTGTCAAAGACCATCGTGGGCAAAGGCGGATGCACCACGATGGCAGAAGGCGGGTATAATGCGGTCATGCGGGAGGCGGATTCCTGTGGGATCCATAGGGAAGATACCCTCAAGGGCGGGGCATATCTCAATGATCCCGAACTCGTGCGGATTCTTGCTAACGAGGCCCCTTTACGGATGGGAGATCTCATCAGATGGGGTGCGGTATTCGATGTCACCGATACCGACGAGATCGCGCAGCGCCCGTTTGGGGGCCAGCGGTTCCCGCGCACCTGTTATGCAGGTGACCGGACCGGCCATGAGATGATGACCACCCTTGTCGAACGGCTCGACGGGACGAAGGTCTCGCTGATGCAGGAATATACAGTCATTGATCTGCTGATGGACGGTGAGACCGTGTGTGGGGCAATGGCACTGGACGAGAAGGGTAGATTTATCCTGATGACCGCAGACAGCACAATCCTTGCCACGGGGGGGGGCACAAAAGTCTATGATATCTCCACCAACTCTTCGAGCGGCACCGGTGACGGGTATGCGATCGGGTACCGGGCAGGCGCCGAACTGATCGATATGGAGATGGTCCAGTTCCACCCGACCGGCGCAGTATTCCCGTACGATGCCCGCGGGAGGCTCGTCACTGAGGCCGTTCGCGGTGAAGGCGGTGTACTCATAAACAGCATCGGTGAGCGGTTCATGCAACAATACGATCCTGAGCGTATGGAACTGTCTACCCGGGATGTTGTTGCTCGGGCGATTGCCACCGAGATACAAAGCGGAAGGGGAACGAAGACCGGCGGTGTTTTTCTCGATGTTACCCACCTCCCGAAAGAAAGGATAGAGACCCGGCTGCCCGTAATGCTCGAACAGTTCCTCAAATTCGGTGTTGACATACGGACACAGCCCATGGAAGTTGCACCCACAGCGCACCACATCATGGGAGGCCTCCGGATAACACCGGAATGCCAGACCACGCTTCCCGGGCTCTTTGCCTGCGGAGAGGTTTCAGGAGGGGTGCATGGGGCAAACCGGCTTGGGGGCAACGCCCTGGCCGAGACCCAGGTATTCGGCCGTCGGGCGGGGGAAGCGGCAGGCAAGGCAGGAAAACGGGATAAGACCATTGACCTGATGCAGGTGGAACAGCAGCAGGACCGGCTTGAGGCGTTCCTTGAAGGTGACGAGAACCCGGCCAAAGTACGGGTGCAGCTCCAGAAGGCGATGTGGAAAGGCGCAGGGATATTCCGTACTGCTCCTGACCTGCAGAATACCTTAAAGACTATTGCTACCCTCTCATCTGCGAAGATTAAGGCAGGCTCCCCCCAGAACCTGGGGGAGTGCTGCATCCTGCAGAACATGTGCCTGACCGCATCGCTGATCTGCCGGAGCGCGCTCATCCGGGAGGAGTCGCGGGGTGCCCACGTTCGCAGGGATGTTCAACAGCCGTACGATGCCCAGAACTCCCCATTTGGTCATACGTTCCTCTCTCTTTCCCGACAGGGTATAGAACATAGGGAGGTGGGTGCATGAAGGAACTGACAGTCCGGATCAAAAGATTCGACCCGGAAAAAGATGAGGCTTCACACTTTGAAGACTACACGGTTAAAGTCAATGACGGTGCCCGCGTTCTGAACGTGCTCCACGTCATTCACGATACCCTCGATTCCTCCCTCTCGTACCGCTACTCCTGTGCATCGGGCCAGTGCGGGAGCTGTGCAGTACGCGTCAACGGGGAGCCGGTCCTGGCCTGCATGGAAGAGGCAAGGGACGGAATCACGATCGAGCCTATTCACCTGCCGGTGAAGAAGGATCTCGTGGTCGATCTTCTTCCCACTCTCGAGGCAATCGCATTCCTGCAGCCGGCAGAACATGCGGTGCTTCCGAAGAAATCCGAGATCGATGCAATCAAACCGTTAAAGGACTGCATCGAATGTCTTGCTTGCGTCTCGGTCTGCCCTGCCGTTGACGTGACAAAGTTTCTCGGGCCTACGGCAATGCGGCAGCAGATGCGGCTTGCTCTCGATCCCCGGGACTGCGGGGACCGGATCGCAGATGCCGTCAGGGACGGGCTGTTTACCTGCACCACCTGCCAGGCTTGCTGGAAGGTCTGCCCGAAAGAGATTGAGATCCCCTCAAAGGCGATCGAGAAACTCCGGGCTCAGGCCAACCAGCGGGGCTTTACGCTGCCCAAACACCAGGAGGTTGCACTCCTCGTCAGGGATACCGGGAGATCAGTAGCCCGGACGGGACCAACATTTGCAGAACTCCTTGACGCAGACGTAGTCGAACCGCTGGGCGCGGTCCGGGCAACCGTTGGGTTCTTCGTAGGATGCATGTACACGGTACGCCTGCCCCGGACTGCACTGGATGCGATAGAAGTGCTCAAACGAAATGGTATAAAGGTCATTATCCCCCGGGAACAGGTCTGCTGCGGTTCCCCGCTCATACGAACGGGCCAGCTGGCATTTCTCGACACGCTGAAAAAACGAAATATGGACGCGTTCCGGTTCCGGGGTATCGATACCGTCATAACCATGTGCGCCGGGTGCGGTTCAACGCTTAAAAACGATTATAAAACACCATTCAAGGTCATGGACATATCAGAAGTCCTCACGAAGTACGGGATCGAAACTCCTGCTCACCTGCCAATCAAAGCAACGTATCACGATCCCTGTCACCTCATGAGGGGACAGGGAATTAAGGATCTGCCCCGGAACCTCATCCGGCAGGTTGTCGACATTGTTGAGATGCCATCCATCTGCTGCGGTTCCGGTGGAGGGGTCCGCTCCGGAAACCCGGAGGAGGCAGCCGCGCTCGGCAGCCGAAGGGGCGAGGAGATCAAAAAGACCAGAGCAGAGATCGTCGTCACCTCCTGCCCGTTCTGCGAGTTCCATATCGCCGGGCATACGGATAAACAGGTGAAGAACATCTCAACGGTGCTTCTCGAGGGGTATAAGGAAAAGGACCGGATGAAGGCAGCCGGGTTCCCGAAAGGGAAGAATTCCCCCGACTGACCCATGATCATTATTGAACCTCTGGCAGGATTGGGAAACCGGATGCGTGCAATCAATTCAGCACGTGCATTGTCCGGGTACCTGAAAACCCGCTGCGTAATTCTATGGACAAACGACAGGATCAACTGCAACTGCCGTTATTCTGATCTGTTTTTATCAGATGGCTTTTCGCGGGTAATCGAAGGGGTCATTGCAAACCACATCACCCCCCTGAACCCGGCCTTTTATCACCAAAAACTGGATCAAAGCGAGATCGGACAAAAAAGAAACGATACTGCATTTTTTGAGTCCCTGGATGCGGACCAGCGCATTTACATCAGGACGTATGATGATTTTTATCCAAATCACGATTATCATTCCTTTATTCCTGTTCCGCATCTTATGGAACGGATACGCAAGTTCACCAGCACATTCGATGATTCTACGGTTGGGATCCACATCCGCAGGACCGATAACTCGCAGTCAAACGAACACAGCCCCACGGAAAAATTCATTCACTATATTGAGCAGGAGATCCGGGCGGACCCATCCGTGAATTTTTTC
>JANXYM010000009.1 GCA_025350045.1 Methanomicrobiales archaeon
GTCCCGGATTTTTTCCGGCTTGTCCTCAACAAACGGGTACCGGGTGCACGTAGCCCCGGCCTCTTCGAGCATGGCCTTTGCCATCACGGTATTGCTCTCCACGACCTGCCCGGGAGCCGGGCGGGTGCCGGCAGTGACGAGCTCGCTTCCCGTGGGGACGAGCCCCACCTTAACCGCGATCACTTCCGGGTGGGTGATACCATAGGTAGCCAGCGCCCCGAGCTCATGCGCCCGGATCCGGTGGGCTGAGGGGAAGACCATCTCGGACTCGGCAAGGTCCTCTCCTGCCGGGCGGACATGCTGCCAGGGCGCTGCTGCTTTACGGATCGTGAAGGTGCTGTCTGCTTCCCAGACATCCTCGATCATGATGACGGCATCGTATTCGGGCGGTACCACATTACCGGTGTTCACCCGGGCAGCCCGGGGAAGGGTTATGGGGTGCTGCTCGGAGGCCCCTTTCGTATCTGCGCTCATGACTGCAATACCGTCCATGGCCGCCAGGTGGATCTCCGGTACCGAGTACCGGGCGAAGATGGAACCGGTTGTGATCCTGCCGGCTGCTTGTTCCAGCGGGACCTGCACCGATGAAGGCGTGCAGGAGAATTCGCGGGCGAGAAGGGCGAGGGCATCGTCAAGGGGTATTACGGAAAGATAACGCTTTACCACAGGATCACCTCAACGGTGCTTCCCTGTTCAAGTCCTTCGGCTCCTGCCGGGATGCGGATAAGGCCGTTGCTCCGGACGAGGGTATTGAGGAGCCCCGATTTGCCAAAAAGCGGTGTTGCAGTCCCGTTCTTTAACGTCACCCGGACGAACTCATCTCTCCCCCGCTGGGAAGGGATATTGATGGATAGTGTCGCCTTCTCTGTCCGCTGGATGGGATGAGGGACGCCAAGCATACGGTCGATCAGCGGGCGGACAATGGCGATAAGCACGACAAATGCCGAGGCCGGGTGGCCCGGGAGGCCAAAGACCGGTTTATCTGAAATCCGTCCGATGATGGTCGGTTTGCCCGGAGCAATCGCAATGCCGTGTACGAGCACTTCACCCATGGTGGCAATGACTGCGGCAGTCATATCCCGGTCATCCTTGGAACTTCCCCCTGAAAGGAGGACAACATCACATTCCGGTACCGCCCGGGCAAGGACCGCTTCAAAGGCCTGCCGCTCATCGGGAATGATCCCGTAGATCCGGGGAGTGCAGCCGTATTCCGTGAGGTAAGCTGCGAGCATCGAAGCGTTCGCATCCCGCACCTGCCCCGGGCCGGGAACCCCGGTCACCGGTATCAGTTCATTACCGGTCGAGATGATCCCGAC
This sequence comes from Methanomicrobiales archaeon, assembly GCA_025350045.1. GTDB lineage: Archaea > Halobacteriota > Methanomicrobia > Methanomicrobiales > Methanospirillaceae > Methanoregula. The sequence continues at coordinate 1,317 of JANXYM010000009.1, forward strand.
CACCGGTTTTTTCGCAACAGTAACTGCTGCACAACCGCATGCAGCCAGTACCCCTGCGTCCTGTGCGGAGATCCGCCGTCCCGAAGAAAAGACGCACTCACCCTTTTTGAAATCTTCATCGTAAAGGAGCACATTCTCCCCATAGGAGACTGGTCTTTTTACGAGCACCATGTCGCCCGCTTCTTCGGCGTATTCCACCATCACTACTGCGTCAGCGCCTTCCGGCAGGATACCCCCTGTGGGAATATAGGTGCAGGTGCCCGGTGCAAAGATGCCCGTTGTATCCTGCCGGCCCATGGCGATCCGCCCGGTACAGTGGAGGAGTGCGGGAATCGCATCGCCGGCTCCTGCGGTATCTGCAGCCCGGACCGCAAACCCGTCAACAACTGAGCGGTCAAATCCCGGGATATCGGAATCGGCAGTTACTTCTGCAGCAAGGATTCTGCCGACCGACGATTCCAGGGGGATGGTCTCTGTCACCGGAGAGGGGGAGATGCGAATAACCTCAGCTACTGCATCTGCTACCGGAATAACGTTGAGGAACCTGCTCATTTGAAGCAGCCCAGCTGGCAGGACCGGATCTTTATCCGGTTTTTCGTGCAGTATTCACCAACCGCACTCCGGGAGACTTTCGCTTTCTCGGCAATGGCAAATGCCTGCGGGCAGGTGATCTTCTCTTCAATGACTGCTTCCTGGATTGCTTTTTTGATCTTCTCATCTGTCATGGTAACCTATATTCTGTTTACTTCTTTCTTGGGTATACCTGTTGTGGAATGTGCATGCCTCAGCCCATCCGGCAGGGCCGTACGGGTGGAGGCAACCGGTTGCTGGCTGAAGGCTGCAGAAAAAAAGCAAAGTCTTAAAAAATCGTCCGATGAATGGATCATTACCGCGATACTCCTCCCGCTCAACCCCGTTCACCCCCGGAATAGCCCGGATTTACGGGAGATACTATTCATAAGTACATGGTACATCAGACCAAAAGACAAGGACCGGACTCATGCATACCAATTTTTTCATCCTTTCAAATCCCGTGCCGGTCGAACG